>JBLHJR010000009.1:0-56669 GCA_047619205.1 Candidatus Endobugula sp.
CGGGGATCTGTTTTATAATCAATCGAAACCAAAGGGCGTTCTTCGTAGCCTAAAATATCCTTTAGTTCACCATTGGCTGCGTTTTTAAATAGCGTGTTGATGGCTTCAGCGGATGTGGCTGTTTGCATTTCAAATACGCAATCGGTTAAAGAAGCGTTGGCAAGCGGTACGCGTACGGCGTGCCCATTGAGTTTATCCTTTAATTCAGGAAATATATGCGTAATGGCCGTTGCTGATCCCGTCGTGGTGGGAATTAAGCTCATGCCACAAGCCCGAGCGCGGCGTAGATCTTTATGTGGTGCATCTACAATAGTTTGAGTATTGGTAACGTCATGGATAGTGGTCATGGAGCCATGGGCTATGCCTAGGTTCTCGTGCAGTATTTTCACAATGGGGGCAAGACAGTTAGTGGTACATGATGCCGCCGTTACAATGGCGTGTTCTTCCGGTAGGTAGTGCTGATGGTTTACCCCCATCACAATATTCAATACTCCGTCTGCTTTCACCGGTGCAGTCACCACGACACGCTTTACGCCTTGATCTAAATAGGCTTGTAATAGCGTCTTTGATTTCATGACCCCTGACGCTTCAATTACAATGTCGCAAGCAGACCAGTCTGTTTCATTAATGCCTTGGTTTTGAGAGCAAGGTATCTGTTGCTCACCAATAATGATGTTGTCGTTTGCATTGCGAGCTTCATGCTCCCAGCGACCATGAACTGAATCAAAGTTGAGTAGGTGGGCTAATGTGGCGGCGTTACCAGCGGGATCATTAATGTGTACAAACTCAATATTGTCCCAGTCCCACGCCGCTCTTAGCGCTAATCGACCTATGCGGCCAAAGCCATTAATGCCTATCTTGATTGTCATCGTTGTTTCTGCCTCTAGCTAAGTTTTTTTGATTCCTGTGCTGCAGTTACTCTTTTACTACAGTAATGTGACAAACAGATGAAAGCGTATAGTTTTCGGCGCATTTTATCATTGATGAATTTAAGCGTCATAAAAATGCAATAGAGATAGCGTATCTTGAGCATAAAAATTAAAGGTAATAGTTATTATGAAGCTATTAAGTGCCATTTCATTATTTGATCATTATATGTTTGACTGGTGTTTGCAGCGTAAGCACCGAGACCTCATTATAGCCTTAAGTCGCTGGGTTTCGCGCAGTGCAGATGGCTACCTTTATGGTCTCGTAGGGCTGGTGTTTATCGCTCTTGAAGAATGGCCTTTGGTCAAGGTACTAGCGATAGGCTTTTGTGTGGAACGACTGATTTATTTTGTCTTGAAAAACCAGCTAAAGCGCCGTCGTCCACAGCAAGCAATCCCTAGTTTTACCAGTATTGTACAGCCCTCCGATCAGTTTAGTTTTCCTTCAGGGCATACGTCTGCTGCTTTTTTTATGATGTCTGTTGTTGCCACCTCTTTCACTGCTTTATTGCTTCCTTTGATGGTGTGGGCAATTGCTGTAGGCCTTTCCCGTGTCATGCTCGGTGTTCACTTCCCAAGCGATATTCTTGCAGGTGCCGTGTTGGGATACAGTGTGAGTGTATGGGTGATGTCGCTTATCTATTAACGATTTTTTGTTGAGCTACAAAAGGTAAAGGCTTTGAAAATATTGATGGGTGTACAGGCAACAGGTAATGGGCACATCACTCGTGCAAGAGCGATGAGTAAAGCTTTTGCAAAACATGCTTGCATAGAAGTTGATACTATTTTTAGTGGACGAGCTCGAGAAGATTTATTTGATATGGAAATGTTTGGTGACTATCGTTGCTTTCAAGGTCTAACCTTTGTTACTGAAGCTGGTGCAGTAAAACCCATAGCTACTTATCGAGCCAACAGTATACGTCAGTTATACCGAGATATTAAAAATCTAGATGTATCTTCCTATGACTTAGTGATTACTGATTTTGAGCCTATTTCTGCTTGGGCGGCAAAACGACAGAAAAAGCCGTCTATTGCTTTGGGGCATCAAAATGCGTTTGATTATGCAATACCTAAAAAAGGTAATAATCCTATAGTGGCATTATTGATGCGGAATTTTGCACCCGCACAAGTGCGTTTAGGTTTGCATTGGCATCATTTTGGTCAGCCTATTTTGCCACCAATTGCGGATATTTATCCTCTTGATGTGAAGACGCAGAATAAAAAAATCGTAGTGTATTTAGGCTTTGAGCAGCAGGATCAGGTCATCGAATGGTTGACCCCTGTTGATGATCATCAGTTTTATATTTATGGCGCGTTTGCTGAGACAGCAGAGCGTGGTCACATACACCTTCGCCCTTTAAGTCGTGAGGGTTTTCAAAAAGACTTGGCCGATTGTAATGGTGTGATTAGTCATGCAGGTTTTGAATTGGCGAGTGAGGCGATTCATTTAGGTAAAAAAATACTAGTCAAGCCATTAAAGGGGCAAATGGAGCAGGCATCCAATGCATTAGCCTTGGGTATGCTGGGTTTAGGCATGCAAATGGATAGTTTAGACGCGGATAAATTGCGTGAGTGGCTGGATTATTTTGAGTCTAAGCAAGTCATCTACCCTAATGTTGCCGATGCTATAGCGGCATGGGTTCAAAAAAATGATTTCGTTACGATTGATCAATTGGCTAACAAGTTGTGGGCTCAGGTCAGTTTTCCCGCCAGTCAACATTTTACATAGTTATCGTTATCCAGTACTGATTTCCCCCCCTGTATTTTGTGACGCCTCTTGTTTGCGCAGCCATAAAGTGGCTAATAAGCTGAAAAACAACGTCAGTGTCGCAGCAGCCACTACGCCTTGATATTGCCCCCAACGCCAAAATGGGTCGAGATAAATATTACCTATGCTGGCACCGAAGTAATAAAACACTAAATATAATGAAGAGGCGCTGGCTTTGGAACCTATCGCATACTGGTTGACCCATGTAGAGAGGCTGGAGTGAGCAACAAAAAAACCAAAGCCATTGATTAGTAAGCCGATGATGATTGCGCTTAAGCTGCCGTAGAGAGTGACCAGCGTTCCCACAATAATCAATGCGGTACCCATAACAATACGCTCTGCACAGGATATTTTTTTATCAATTTTCCCAATATAGGCTGAGCCAATGCTACCGCTTAGGTAGGTTAAAAATAATAAGCCTAGCCAACTAGTCGATAGCGAAAATGGTTCATCCGCCAGTAAAAAAATGACGTAGCTGTATAAGGTTAATACAATCATAAAGTTACATCCGCCAATTAAATAGGCCAGGAGTAAATTACGATTGCAAAGATGCGTAGTTAAGCCGTTAATGATGCTGCGTGGATTTAACTTTTGTGATCTAAAGGCGGTGGATGCTGGCAGTGTAGCGATGAAAAAAATCGCCACGGCGATATTCGCTAAGGTCATCAGGCTAAACACCATCTGCCAATTCCATATGTCACTGACAATGCCACTCAATGTGCGCCCAAGGATACCCCCTAAGGAATTGGCGCTAATGTAGAAACCGATAGCGGCCGCTACCTTAGTGCGAGGAAACTCCTCGCCAATATAAGCAATGGCCGTCGCAGGTATGCCGCCCAGTAAAAATCCATGCAGTCCACGTAGCCATAACAGTTGTTCGAATGTTTCCACGTAGCTAAGGGCTAATGTGGTTAGGCTAATGCCGCATAGGCTTATCACCATGATAATTTTGCGGCCAATAGCATCCGACCATGCGCCATAAAATAACAGCGATAGACCGAGCATAAGCGTGGTAACGGTTAAGCTGCGTGCAGCTTCTAATTCCGTTAACGCAAACTCACTAACAAAGAGTGGTAGCAGTGGCTGCGTCGTATAGAGGTTGGCAAAGACGATTAATGAGCCTAAGCATAATGCTAGGGTTGCTCTGCCTAATTGATCGCTATTCAATGGTGTAGTTCTCTATTCTAAAAAAAGTAGTTGGGGTATGGGGTTAAGTCATGGGCTTGATTTTATAGGTTAAGTATAGTGCGACCCGTTGCATAATAAAAATATATGTTTATTATGTTATCCATCATAAATTGTGATGCTGTGTGGTTGTGGCAAGCGAGATAAAAAAATGTCTTTAGAAAGTAAATCCCTGCGCTATTTTTGCGCAGTCGCTGGTCACGGCAGTTTTACTGCAGCGGCAGATTCGCTGTCTATCGCCCAGCCCGCGATGAGTATGTCGATTAAGCGTCTGGAGGAAGAGTTGGGGCTGCGACTGTTTAACCGCTTTGATCGTCAAATCTCTCTAACCGATGAGGGGCAGAAACTTTATGAATATGCGCGGCCTATTGTGCAAAGTCTCAATGATGCGCAGCAGGCAATGGCAGAGCTGCGGGGCTTGGATGATGGTTTGGTTCGAATCGGTATGCCGGGGATGCTGGGTTCTTACTATTTCCCGCCATTATTAATGGCGTTTCGTCACCAATATCCTGGTATTAAGTTATCCATTATTGATGCAGGTGCTGACCAGCTACAGGCGATGCTAGAGCAGGGTGAGTTAGATCTAGCGTTCATAGTCTCCGAGGATGTGCCGGATAGTCTGGGTGCGGAGGCGATACTTCGTTTACCTATGGTGGCGGTAGTGGCTAAAGAGCATGCTTTTGCCCAGCTGGATTGTGTCGATATCGAGCAGTTTCTTCAGCAGGAGTTAGTTATTTTTAAGCCGGGATATTTTCATCGACGTATCATCGATCAAATGGCCAGTGAGTCGGGTATAGCCCCCAATATTAGTATTGAAACTAATTTGATCCATCTGATGAAGTCATTTGTTAGCCGTGGGTTTGGCATTACTTCTTTTTTAGATATTGTCTTGGAGGATGAAACAGACTTAGTTGGGGTTCCGTTTGCTGAGCCTTTTAGTTTGAATATCCATATTGCTTGGCGCAAGCAGGGTTATTTGTCGGTAGCGAATCGCGCATTTCGGGATTTTATTGTTGAGCATAGCGAGCAAGGCAGTTAGCAAACCAAGAGGCGTTATTTAATGCTAGTATGGTACATGGCATCACTAATGATTGATGACCCTAGAAATAACCGCGTGCTTTGGAAAACAATATGAGTGACATACTGGCAGCGCTTAGCCAAATCTTAGAAGAGCGCAAAACGGCTGCGGTTGCAGAAAGTTCTTATGTGGCACAGTTACATGCAAAGGGCTTAAATAAGATTCTTGAAAAAGTGGGTGAAGAGGCGACGGAAACTATTCTAGCCGCTAAAGATGCCGCACTGAGCGGCGATAAAACCGAGATAATTGCTGAGACTGCCGATTTGTGGTTTCACTCAATGGTGATGCTGTCGCATTTGGATACAGATGCCCAAGCGGTGCTCGATGAATTGGCGCGTCGCTTTGGTTTGTCAGGTATTGATGAGAAAGCATCACGCACAAAATAATGAAGTGAATATTGGGAGAAAGATTATGGGTATTGGTGGTATAGGTGTAGGTCCGTTATTGCTTATTTTAGCGATTGTTATTTTACTGTTCGGCACTAAAAAACTAAAAAGCTTAGGTAGTGATTTGGGCAATGCAGTGAAAGGCTTTAAAAAAGCCGTCAATAATGACGAGCCAGCAGATGAAGACGCGGCTAAAAATGCAGTGGTAGAAACCACAGATAGCCTCAAAGAAAACAAAGAAGAGAAATAATACCTTCTATGGGACTATTTGAAATACTCTTAATTGCCGTTGTTGCCTTATTGGTAGTAGGGCCTGAGCGGATGCCAGAAGCGGTGCGTTCAGTTGCCTTGACTATTGGTCGGGTTAAACGTTTTTTGAGTAGCGCCCGGGAAGAAATCGAAAAGCAAGTAGGTGCAGATGAGATTCGTCAGCAACTACATAATGAGGCCGTCATGGATCAATTGGCCAAGCAGGAAGCTAGCGCTGAGAGTGATAACAGCCTTGAAGTAGGGGAAGTCAATGCGGAAACCCTTGCGATGGAAAGTAATAGCATCCTTGATGATACTGTAATAGCTGATGTTGTAAAAGATGACACTGTCAAAGCTGAGAGCCATCATTCACCGTCATAAGTTAAGCTTCATCTAAAATAGATTATCTATGTCTGATATTGGTTTGTCCTCAGGAACTCCTTCGTTAATTGCGCATTTAGTCGAGTTGCGTAATCGATGGTTATATTGTGTGCTGATCATTGTGGTGGTTTTCTTAGCGCTATTTTCGTTTGCTAATGAAATTTACACCTTTGTAGCCACACCCTTACCAGTATTTTTACCTGAACATAGTTCGATGATTGCTACCGAGGTAGCGGCACCTTTTTTAACTCCCTTTAAGCTGACTTTTTTTGTTGCCTTTGTTTTAGCTATTCCCTTCCTTTTTTATCCAGTATGGGCGCCCGGCCTGTACGAGAATGAAAAAAGCTTAGTCGTCCCGTTAATCCAATCTAGTGTGTTGTAATTTTATACCAGTATTGCCTTTGCCTATACTGTGGTTTTTCCTTTAGTGTGTGTTTTTTTCACTTCCATGGCACCCGAAGACGTGACAGTGATGACCGATATCAGTAGTTATTTAGATGTTGTACTGAAATTGTTCTTAGCTTTCGACATCGTATTTGAAATACCCATTGTGACCATACTGTTGCTTAGCTCGGGCGTTGTTAGTGCAGAGACACTGACGAGGTAACGCCCCTATATCGTCGTTGGCTGTTTTGTTATTGGCATGCTAATCACCCCGCCAGATGTTATCTCGCAAATTCTATTAGCGCTGCCTATGTGGATGTTGTTTGAATGTGGTGTTTTTTTTGGTCAGCGCTTACAAAAACTCCGTCCGGCTGCTCACTAAGCGGCACACCCATGGGTTAATTCTAGAATATTTTATAGATTAATTAATGGGCTATGATTAAATAAGCTTTCGAATGATGCCAATAGCACTCACGGATAAAAGGACAACAAAAACCACTAAGAAAGAAAGTGTCATCTTTTTATCGCCATTAATTTCGTTGCATATTAATATTTGCTGATCATCGACTCTTTTCAATAGTACTTTTTGACCTATATGGTAACTATTGTTGATTAGGGTGGAGTCAAATATCTTTTCTGTGCCTTCGTGCTTATATTTTATTTTAGTGAAATTACCAAATGCCTCCCCTCTATCGATAGCAAAGCCAAATCTAGGCTTTTCTCGATTTAAGATAAAAATTTCAATGATCTCGCCTTCTATCGTTTCTGCTTGCTCTAAAGCATGCAGTCTTTTTTTGGTTAGCCAGTAGAGCCATAAAAAACCAAAAGACAATAATAGGGTGATAATAAATTTAGTTTCCACAATGTTCGCCTATGCAAGTTTTCTGTGCCAGTTTTCTATAAGAGATGCTTATTTTAGTAGCCAAAAACCAATCGCTCCAACACCTAAACCGATGGACAATACTGGCAGTGAAGTGACGTATGAGAATAGCAGTGGTGAGCTACTCAGTACGGCGGCAGTAGCAAGGGTGATGGCGATAAGCAGTCGTTTATAGCGTCGTTTTTGTGTGATTTTAGCTTTGTGGTAATCATTGGCTGCTTGTTGTATTTGTGGCGCGAGCTCCGCTATATTTTGCAGGGTTTGTAAATTATTAAAAATGGCGGCGGGCACTTCGGGTAATTTTTCCATCCATTCGGGCGCGTAGCGTTTAAATTCTTGTATTAGTGTTTTCGGATGAAAGCGATTTTTTAACCAGCGCTCTAAATAAGGGTGAGCTGTTTCCCATAAATCTAGTTCAGGGTAAAGCTGTCTGCCTAGGCCCTCGATGTTAAGTAAGGTTTTTTGTAATAACACGAGCTGCGGCTGGACTTCCATATTGAAGCGTTGTGCAGTTTGGAATAGTGTAATTAAGACTTTGCCAAAAGAAATTTCAGCTAAGGGCTTTTGAAAGATAGGTTCGCACACTGTACGTACCGCGGCTTCAAATTCATTCACCTTAGTGTCTTTAGGCACCCAGCCACTTTGTATATGCAGTTCCGCTACTTGGCGGTAATCACGACGAAACATCGCGAGTAAATTACGCGCTAAGTAATATTGGTCTTCTCGGCTAAGAGAGCCAACGATGGCCATATCGACGGCAATGTATTGGGGCTGCTGTGGCGTTTTTTCTGAAACGAAAATATTCCCCGGATGCATGTCGGCATGAAAAAAATTATGCTCAAATACTTGGGTAAAAAATATTTCTACTCCCCGTTCAGCGAGTAGTTTCATGTTGGTGTTTTGCGCATGAAGGTCGTCTATATTGGCAACAGGAATACCATAGATACGTTCCATGACTAGCATGCTCTTATTGCTATGTTCCCAGATAATGTCGGGGACATAGAGTAAAGCAGAGCCATTGAAGTTACGGCGTAATTGGGAGGCGTTAGCGGCTTCTCTTTGTAAATCTAATTCATCAAAAATGGTGTTGCGATAGTCATCAACAATTTCAACGGGGCGCAGTCGTTTGCCATCCTTAAGCCATTTTTCTAAGCCCTTAGCGACCCATAGCAATAGGGCAATATCTTTAGTGATGATTTTTTCGATATTGGGGCGAATCACTTTAATGACGACTGCTTGCCCATCCTTCAATACGGCGGCATGGACTTGCGCGACGGAGGCAGAAGCCAATGCTTGTTCATCAAATTGTTGAAAGACTGCCTCAGTGGCTTGTCCTAAAGACGCTTCGACTATTTGCTTGAAGAGTGGCGCCGAAAAGGGGGGCACATTATCTTGTAGCTGATCGAGTTCGTTGACAATATCGGCGGGTACAAGGTCGGGGCGTGTGGATAACAGCTGCCCGAATTTAATAAAAATAGGGCCAAGTTCTTCGCAGGCAAGGCGTAGGCGTTCACCACGGTTAAGTCCCTTAGCGGAAAAACAGCCAAACAGTAAACGTAATACTAGAGGCAGTGGTTGATCAACGAGTTGGTCTAGGCGGTAGCGGCAGCATATACGTAAAATGTTGAGAGAACGTAAAATAATCATCATTTTGCGTGCTCATTATTTTTTTGTTGGCTTTCGCTGCTAGGCTTATCTTCTTGTGTTGTGTTGGATAGTTTATTGGAAAGCGCATTGAGTCGAGCGCCAAGACGATCAACGTCTGTACTTAGTTTACCGATGTTATCGAAGAATTTTTCTGCCTCGGGCTTACTCGGCGTAAGCTTCACTTCTTCGGGTAGATACTCGCTAATGAGTCGCCCTTGTTCACTACATTGATCTTGTATCCATTGCGCGGAGCTTTTAATACTGGAGGCGGTTAATGGACCTGCTATATCGCCTAAAACACGGCTAATGGCTTCTTCCCAATCAATGTCGAGCGTTTGTAGTATGCCTTGCCACTGTTGTAGTAACGCTGTGCTACCGACGAGACTGACGCCGCTATTGGCTAGGTTAGTCGGCTGTTTAAGTAAATTGAGTAATGCGCAAGGCGAACCGCTTAAGTGCGTCACTACTGGCGCTTCGTTATAGCTAAGTACGGCAACGCCATCCGTTTTTCCCCTTAGATAAAAACACAGGCTAGGACTAGTGAGTTCGATCGCTAATATATCGCTTAGTGCTGCAATTTTTTGACGGCTGGAGGGGTCATAGGCTAGGGCGGTATTAATGCTGGCTTCGATTCCAGCGCTAATGGCTTGAATTAGCGTTTGATCAAGGGCGTTCGAGGCGTTAGTGGCAAACATCTACGCTTTGATTCCCTTGTGTAGTGCGACTACGCCACCGGTCATATTGTGATATTCCGTGTCGATAAAACCAGCGGTATCCATCATTTCTTTTAAGGTTTGCTGGTCGGGGTGCATGCGAATGGACTCGGCCAGATAACGATAGCTTTCGGCATCATTGGTGATGAGCTTGCCCATCATCGGCAGTAAGCGAAAAGAATATTCGTCGTAAATTTTTCCTAACAGTTTATTTTTAGGCTTAGAAAACTCCAAAACTAATAAGCGACCACCGGGTTTTAATACCCGTAAAATAGAACGTAGGGCTAAATCTTTATCGGTGACATTACGTAAACCAAAGGCAATGGTGACGCAATCAAAGCTATTATCATCGAAGGGGATGGACTGAGCATCTAGTTGTACATAGTGCACATTCTGGTTGACCCCAAGGTCAATTAAACGATCACGGCCAACATTTAACATCGACGAATTAATATCGGATAAAATGACCTGTCCTTCGTCGCCTACCAGTTTAGAAAATTTATAGGCTAGGTCACCCGTGCCACCAGCAATATCTAATACTTTATGTCCGGGGCGAACAGCGGATAGCTCGATAGTAAAGCGTTTCCATAAGCGATGAACGCCACCAGACATGAGGTCATTCATTACATCGTATTTGCTGGCAACCGAGTGGAAAACATCGGCTACACGGTGGGCTTTTTCTTCAACGGCGACTTCTTCAAAGCCAAAGTGGGTAGTGTTTGTTTTTTCGCTTTGTTTGCTCATGTTTTTGTAGCCATTGTTATATCGTTATTTTCGTTCAGTTCGCTAGTGTTCAGTTCACTAGGGTTCAGTTCGTTATGCTTAGGTGCGCTATAGATCAGCGCATCATCATAATAGCCATGCGGTGATCAATATAAAAGAAGTGTAAGCCAAGTGAACAGAGAAAAGAAGACGCTAATCATTACGGCGGCAGAGCCAATGTCTTTGGCGCGGCCAGAGAGTTCATGCTGTTCTGCTCCAATGCGATCGACAGTTGCCTCTATCGCGCTATTAATCAGCTCAACAATCATCACTAGTAACCAGCTGCCGATGAGCAACACTAATTCCGTTGCGGTGTTGGCTAGGTAAATTGCTAGGGGGATTACGATAAGCGATAAGTAGATTTCTAAGCGAAACGCTTGTTCATGGCTAAAGGCCGCACGTAAGCCCGCTAATGAGTAACCACAGGCTTTATATAAGCGGACAACATGGCTGGGCTTTTTCTGGTGAGCTGACATAGTAGGCTTGTCTCTTAGGCGTTTTCTATAAGTGCCTATGATACCTTATTTAGTTGTGTGCTTGTCAGTCTGGGTGGGGCCTAGCTGTTGAATACTCTAGCAGTGCTTAGCACTTGAAGGCTGTGTGCGGTGAAGCCTCTTTATAGCTTCAGCTGGGCGTGAATTGAACCACTACAGTATGTGGGTCACGATTCTTCTGTTCAGCTTGTAGTTTCTCTTCGTACTGCTGCCATAATGGGACTTGGTTTTCGCCTAGTTCACTTAAATAACCCCACGAAAAAATGCCTGAATCATGGCCGTCATCAAAGTTGATCTGTAAGCCATAATTACCTACGGGCTTTATACTACTGATGCCCACATCAATTTTGCCAAACACTAATACTTCTTGACCCGCCCCGTGACCGCGTACTTCAGCCGAGGGTGAGTGGGTACGCAAAAACTCCGCAGGTAGCCAATAAGTCGTCTCGTTGAACACTATTTCTAGTGTTTTCGATTGCTTGTGTAAGTGTATCTTTTGGGGTTTAAGCGTTTCGCTTCTCACGGTTACCATCTCACCTTGTTTTTATAATATAAATCGACTTAAATCTTCATCTTTAGCCAATTCGCCTAATGATTGGTCAACATAAGCCGCATCCACGGTAATGGTTTCTTCGCCATTGGAACCGCTTTCGTAAGACACTTCTTCTAGCAAGCGTTCGATCACCGTATGTAAGCGGCGTGCACCAATGTTTTCGGTACGCTCGTTCACTTCCCATGCGATTTCAGCGATGCGGCGTATACCCTCAGCAGTAAAGTTCAGTTCGACGCCTTCGGTGCTCATTAAGGCTTGTTGTTGTTCAGTTAAGGAGGCGTCTGGTTCGGTAAGGATGCGCTCAAAGTCTTCGGGGGATAGTGCTTCCAGTTCAACTCGGATGGGCAGGCGGCCTTGTAGTTCGGGGATTAAGTCAGACGGCTTGGCGACATGAAAAGCACCGGAAGCGATAAATAAAATATGATCGGTGTTGATAGTGCCGTGTTTAGTGCTAACGGTACAACCTTCGATTAAAGGTAGTAAGTCACGTTGCACGCCTTCTCTGGAAACATCGCCGCCACTACTTTCGCCGCGCTTGGCGACCTTGTCGATTTCATCAATAAAAACGATGCCGTTTTGCTCTGCTGCTTCAATGGCGGCGGTTTTGAGTTCTTCGTCATTAACTAGTTTGGCCGCTTCTTCATCCGCTAGTTGTTTGAATGCTTGCTTGATGGGCAATTTAACGGTTTTGGTTTTATCAGAAGACATCGATGAAAACATGTTTTGTAACTGATTGGTCATGTCTTCCATGCCGGGAGGCGCCATAATTTCTATGCCTACTTTAGTGGCGGAGACTTCGATATCAATTTCTTTATCGTCTAGCTCACCTTCGCGTAATTTTTTGCGAAATAACTGCCTTGTGCTGGAGCCTTTGTTGTTGTTAGAAGAGTTGTCGGGCTTGTCACCACTGTCGTTAGCTTCTGCATCTCTAGCGGGGCGGAGCAGGGCGTCGAGTACGCGTTCTTCAGCAATGTCTTTGGCGCGATGGCGCACTTTTTTCATTTCTTGTTCACGATACATTTTGATCGACATATCGACGAGATCGCGGATGATAGAGTCTACTTCGCGGCCGACATAGCCCACTTCAGTAAACTTAGTTGCCTCGACTTTAATAAACGGTGCATTAGCAAGTTTAGCCAAGCGACGTGCTATTTCTGTTTTCCCGACACCCGTTGGGCCAATCA
This sequence comes from Candidatus Endobugula sp., assembly GCA_047619205.1. Classification (GTDB taxonomy): domain Bacteria; phylum Pseudomonadota; class Gammaproteobacteria; order Pseudomonadales; family Cellvibrionaceae; genus Endobugula. The sequence continues at coordinate 12,591 of JBLHJR010000009.1, forward strand.
TTAAAATGTTCTTCGGCGTGATTTCTGGACGCAACGCCTCTTTAACTTGCATGCGCCGCCAGCGGTTACGCAAGGCAATAGCCACGGCGCGCTTAGCATTTTTTTGGCCGACAATATGTTTGTCGAGTTCGTGAACAATTTCTTTTGGGGTCATATCCGACATGCTTAAAATTCCAGCGATTCAATAGTATGGTTATGGTTAGTGTAGACGCAGATATCACCGGCAATGTTGAGTGATTTTTTCACAATGGCTTCGGCATCTAGTTCGGTATTATCTAACAGCGCGCGCGCGGCTGATTGTGCATAAGGGCCACCTGAGCCGATAGCAATAAGGTCATCTTCTGGCTGAATAACATCGCCGTTACCGGTGATAATTAATGAGGCTTCGTGGTTGGCAACCGCAAGTAAAGCTTCTAATTTACGCAGGGCGCGGTCGCTGCGCCATTCTTTGGCTAGCTCTACTGCTGCGCGAGTGAGTTGTCCGTTAAAGGCTTGGAGTTTTTCTTCAAAGCGTTCAAACAAGGTAAAGGCATCGGCAGTGCCACCGGCAAAGCCCGCGATCACTTGATCGTTGTGTAGGCGGCGCACTTTGCGTGCGTTGCCTTTCATAACGGTATTACCCATTGATACTTGACCGTCACCGCCGATCACTACACGACCATTGCGACGAACAGAGACGATAGTGGTGCCTCGATATTGTTCCACAGTATTACCCTTTTTTTGATATAGACACTTAACGATACAAATGAACAACAATTAAAGCGAGATATTTTTTTGGCTGACTAGGCGCTCAATGCAGGTAATAGTTGTTCTATTGACCAATTGAGGAAAGCTTCCGCGTCCTGCTCACGCCCCTTACCTACATCCCTATAGGCAACGACGTCAGGCAGAAAAATAGCCGCTTTTTGTGTTCACTTGTATCGTTAAGGGTCTATATGTCTTGATACATGCGCTCTTAAGCTTGTCGGCTTATTATTAGGGCGGCATATAAATGAATTTTTAATGATTTGGGGGTTAAATCGTTGAATGCAACTACTGGTAGCCATTTTATAGTCATTCCCCTAATGAATCGAATACAAAAACCGGTTGTTTACGTTCCATTATTGATGGGCGCTAGCTAAGGGGCAGCTTTGCGTTTAATCAATATGCTGTTGATTTCATTAGAGGCGAGAATGCTACGGGCTTTCGCTAGTTTGGAGCGTGATTTAAACGGCCCTACCATGACTCGGTGCCATTCTACTTGTTGTTTGTTGGTGTTTTTTTCGGTTGAGGCGGCTAAGTTGAGTAGTAAGAGGTTTACCCTTAGCCGATCGGCATCGGCGGCGTGTTTAAATGAGGCAGCTTGTAGCCAATAAATAACATCGCTTTTTTGGGGTGTATTGTCGATGACTTTAGCGTCAACTTCGACCTCGTGGCCTTTGAGGATTTCATAAAAATCAAAGCGCACCTGAGAGTTTTTTTCTTCTGGATGTTGAGCCTCGTCGTTTACCTTTGCAGGCGCAGTGTTTTTTTGCTTGGAGGTTTTATTTGATAGTTGGTTTAGAAATATGGCGAAACAGATTAAGACGATACCGATGAGCAACCATGCCCAAAAGGGCGCTTTCTTCCGTGGTGCAGAGGTGTTGCGTGAATTAACTTTTCGCCTGGCGGCTTTGGGCGCTACCGTTTTTTTACGCGGCCTTGGTTTAGTCGATGAAGATCTCGTCGGCGAAGGTTTTTTGTTAGCGAAGTCTTGAGCCATTTGGGTTCTATATAGATGATCGGTATGGATGAAGCAAAACGGGATTATACCTCAAGTGTTAGCTTACAGTAGACCGTTAGCAGTTTACAGGAGAAGCAATTAAACACTCGACAAGATCTTTTCTGGTTATGTCAAAGTTTTGCTAGCGGTTAGCTAACCGCTAGCCATCTTGCGGATCAACATCAATTAACCAATGTAATCCTTTGGGCGCACGCTGCTGTTCTAGTTGCGGGCAGAGTTGCGCTAGTAATGTGTGTAGTTCAGAGCGGGTTTTGGCTTTGATTTGCAGTTGGTAGTAATAGCGATTATTGCGTTTTTCTATAATCCCCGCCAATGGCCCTATGTATTGCAAATGCGTGCTTGGAGCTTGTATGCGTTCGGCGAGGCGTCGTGCTTGTTGCAGAAAGTTCATCGCCATCGCGGGTTGCTGTGCATGGCAGCGTAGTAAGGCAAGGTATTGATAAGGCGGCATATCGCTTAAGCGGCGCTCAGCCAATAACTGCTGCGCTAAAGCAGGATAGCCTTCATCGATCAATTTTCTGAGTAGTGGGTGGTCACTAAATTGGGTTTGTAGTAATACTGTGCCTTGATGTTTTTCTCTGCCTGAGCGCCCAGCGACTTGGGTTAATAGTTGTCCCATGCGTTCTGAGCCACGAAAATCACTACTAAAAAAACTATTGTCTAGCCCGAGAATAACGGCTAAAGATACATTAGGGAAATGATGTCCCTTTGCGAGCATTTGGGTGCCGACCAAGATGCAGGGTGTATTGCTGGTGATAATCGCTAATGCAGCTTCTAACTCGCCTTTACGGCTAATGCTATCGCGGTCAATACGTAAAATGGGCACATCGTTAAAAACCTGAGCCAGCTCTTCTTCACTGCGTTGTGTGCCTTGCCCTAGTGCTTGTAAGCGGACGCTATGGCATTGAGGGCATTGCTTTGGAATAGGTGTTTTCGTATCGCAGTGGTGGCAATGGAGTTGTTGATGATGTTGAGACAGTTTGTGTAGCGTCATGCGGCTATCGCAGTGGTCGCATTGGCTTATCCAGCCGCAGTCCTGACAAATAAGTGTGGGCGCATAACCGCGGCGGTTAATAAAAACCAGCGCTTGCTGTTGCTTTTCAAGGGTTTCCTTGATGGCATTGATGATGGTCGGGGATAGTTGGCTATCTGCCGAATCAATGCAGCTAATAATCGGTAGTTTGGCGGATGTTGCTCTTTCGGTTAAGCGTAAGTGACTAAAGCGTCCGCTGAGGGCATTGTGCAGTGTTTCTAGCGCGGGCGTGGCGCTGCCTAAAATAATAGGAATATTTTTTTTCTGTGCGCGAATAATGGCAGTATCTCTAGCCGAGTAGCGGACGCCATCCTGCTGTTTGTAAGATAGGTCGTGTTCTTCATCGACAATGATTAGGCCTAGATTCGAGAGTGGTGTGAATACGGCAGAGCGAGTACCGATGATGATCGCGGTGTTATTTTCTTTGGCGTCTTGCCATGCGATAAAGCGTTGTTTATCGCTGATGCCTGAGTGCAGTGTGGCTATAGCCACATTAAAACGCTGTTGAAAACGCTGCACGGTTTGCGGTGTTAGGCCAATTTCGGGCACCAGTACTAGGGCTTGTTTACCTGCTTTTATGACTTTTGCAATGGCTTGTAAGTAGACTTCAGTTTTACCACTACCGGTAATGCCATCCAATAAATAAGCGTTGAAACTGTTTAGATCAATGGCGTTGAGTGCGTCAGCTTGTTCTGTATTTAAAGGTAATTCTGGCGTTGCTATTAGCGTTAAGTTTGGCGTGAGCTTGTCTTTTTCTAAGCCCTCATTTTCGCCCTTAGATTTTTTTACCGTAGTTTGTTCCAGTATGCCTTTATCGAGTAGAGTCTTAATCGTCGTGCGGCTAATGCCTTTTGTCTTAGCGGTTGCGGGTAAAAGTACCTGTTGCTGTTGGGTGGCTTCCCATGCGGCAAATTGTTTTTTTGCGCGACCAAAAAAAGCCTCGTCACACTGCTGACCCTTTTTCGTCAATTGCCAAGCGATGGCTTCTGCGGGTTTGGGTGCGGGTACGGCTTTGCGTAGCAATGATGGCAGTGCTAGGTGGCAGACTTCTCCTAGGGGGTAATGGTAGTAATGAGAACACCACTTACATAATTCCAATACGTCGTTATCTAACGCAGGGCTCAGCTCGTCTAAGACACTGTGTATAGGGCGCAATTTGATTGTGCTATTGCTTGCATTCTTGTTAATACTCATCAAAATACCGACGATCGCTTTTTGATGGCCAAAAGGTAGCGACAGGCGCATGCCTGGAATTAGTGCGTCTACATTGGTGGCGGGGTTGGGCAAGTAATCAAATACGCGCCGTAAAGGCGAAGGTATGGCAACGCTAAGGGTAGTTAATGAGTGTGTATGAATGGGCATTAAGTAAACTGGTTTATGTCAGGTGAGGCCGTTAAGCTTATGGTGTTTGTAATCCCCCTATTTGGCTTAGGGGTGGGGCTATTAAGCACCAATAAATTCTGGTAGTATATATGCCCCTAATTCAGGGTCATTGGATTGGGTTAGTTTATAGCGACCGTGCTTGGCAAATACCAATATTCTTTTAGATTGTAGTAAGGGTAAGGTAGATTGAGTGGCGGTGCAACGATAACACGATAGTAAAAGAGTAATATTATGAAAGCAGATATCCATCCTAAGTACAGTGAGATGACAGCAACCTGTAGTTGTGGCAATGTCATTACCACATCTTCCACATTAGCCAAAGATATTCATATCGATGTCTGTTCAGCTTGCCACCCTTTTTATACGGGTAAGCAAAAGTCGTCAGATACCGGTGGTCGTATTGATCGCTTTAATAAACGTTTTGCAGGTCGCACTGCTAAGTAGCTTAGTGATTGTTAGACACAAAAAAGCCAGCTTTATGCTGGCTTTTTTGTGTCTACTGTTTGCTCGTTTGTTTACAGCCCGAAGCCATCAGTTTGTGGTTAGTTAGTTTAAAAAATATCTTCAGGTCTGGTGTTGGTTTCGGTTCCTAGATCAGCGTTTTCAATTATTTCTGTCGGCACGTTCTCTTCTAGAAACATTTCATCAATGCCATCGGGGTTGTTGGGGTTGGTGAGTTCACCGGTTTCGGGGTTGATGCGCACCGTGACGATACCGTTAGGTTGAGGCGGGATAGTGTCAGGAATACCTTTTAAAGCGACCTTCATAAAATCCATCCAAATGGGCAGCGCGGCTGTACCACCGTACTCTCGTTTGCCAATATTGTTGTTATTGTCAAAGCCTACCCATGCGGTGGCAACTAAATGCTGATTAAAGCCAGAAAACCAAGCGTCTGTAGGGCCGTTGGTGGTGCCAGTTTTGCCGCCTATATCGCTGCGTTTTAGTTGCTGTGCTTTTTTTGCTGTTCCTCGCGCCACGACATCGCGCAGGATTGAGTTCATGATGAAGGCAATACGTTCATCCATAACCCGTGGTGCTCTACGTAAAGCGCTGCTATCCTCAATGCTGGCCCCAGTGCCGGCAATGATAGAGGGGGATATGGGCAAAAGTGGCTTAATAGTTGGCGCAGTATTGGAAGTGGTTTGGCTTAGGTATTGTTGGGGTGCTTGTTGCTCCTCCTCCATTACTGTCCAGGGATTTTCTTCAAAAACAGTATCTCCTTGATTATCGGTAATTCTCGCTACTAAGAAGGGCTTTACTTTGTAGCCGTTGTTGGCAAAAACACTGTAACCGGTAGCTATTTCAAGGGGTGTCATAACGTAAGTTCCTAATGCCAGTGAAAGGTCTCTGGGTAAGGTATTGCTATCAATGCTAAAGCGTGTAACGCCCTTAATAGCGGCATCAATTCCAATGGTGCGTAATAGTCGTATGGAGACTAAGTTGCGGGATAAATACAATGCTTTACGCAGGCGGGTGGGGCCGTAGAACTTGCCGCTTGAATTTTCCGGCCGCCATGTGCTTTCTAGTTGGGAGTCTTCTATCACGATGGGGGCATCATTAAAAATAGTGGCTGCGCTTAAGCCATTTTCCAAGCCTACGCTGTATATGAAGGGCTTAAAGTTGGAGCCGGGAAGTCGTTTTGCTTGATAAGCGCGATTAAACGCAGTGTGATTAAAATCAAAGCCGCCAATAATGGTTTTTATGGCACCGTTTTTAGGGTTGAGGGCGGTTAATGCACCTTGAATTCTAGGTATTTGAGAAAAGTGCCAGGGGTTGGTTTGAGCGCTGGTGTCGCTTTCTGAGTTTTCTGTTGGTAATTGTTTTTGGTATACCCGAACCACGTCGCCTAGTTTAACAATTTTATTGGCGGTTTTGGGGGTGGGGCTTGAAAAGTTTTCATTGACGTACGCGCCAGCTTTATTGAGCCCATTCTCCCATTCAATAGTAATTGGCTGGCCTGAGTCGAGAATAGCAGTGAAGGCTCGGTCTTCAATTTTTATAACAGCGGCAGGCCTTAAGCCTCCAAAGCTAGGTATTTTTTCTAATGCTTTGACCCAAGGCATAAGATTAACTTCGCCTAACTGGGAGCTTTTCAGTGCAATGCTGTCGTTTGCGCTAGGCTTTGCATCTTCGTTGGAGGCCAGCGGTGTCAGTAAGTTAAGGTCAAGCTGCTGTTCAGGGCCTCTATAACCGTGTCGTTCAGTGTAGGCGAGCAAGCCGTTAACAATGGCTCGTTGTCCTGCGGCTTGTAGGCGGCTATCGACGGTCGTATTAATAATGTAGCCGCCAGTGTAGGCTTTTTCGCCCAATAGGCCGACGGCTTTCTCTCTTGCCATTTCTGCGGCATAAGGTGCGTAAAGGTCTAGTTGTTGCCCGTGATAAATAGCGGAAACGGGCTCTGAAATAGCATTTCTGTGTTCTTCTTTAGTGATTTTTTCTAGGGACAGCATGCGCCTTAAAATATAGTCGCGGCGAACTAGTGCGCGGGATGGGTTGATAATAGGGTTGAAGGTAGAGGGGGCCTTGGGGAGTCCGGCAATCATTGCAAGCTGGGCTAAAGATAATTCCATTAGAGGTTTGCCATAATACACTTTGGCGGCAGCTTTTATGCCATAGGCCCTGTTGCCCAGATAGATTTTATTTAGGTAGAGGGTAAGAATGTCTTGCTTGTTAAGTTCTTGTTCGATTTTAATGGCGAGCAGGATTTCATTGAATTTACGTGAAAAGGTTTGGTTGCGAGAAAGAAAGAAGTTGCGTGCAACCTGCATAGTAATAGTGCTGCCTCCTGACTGTATGGATCCGGATAGCGCCAGCTCAGAAACGGCTCTTAGTAGTCCTGTGATATCAACTCCCTGATGGGAATAGAAACCGTCATCTTCTGCTGAGAGGATGGCATCAATAAGCAATTGCGGGATTTCTTCAAAAGTGACGGGGTCGCGACGTTTCTCGCCAAATTCACCAATTAGTTTATCGTCTGCAGAGAAAACCCGTAAAGGTATTTGAAACTCAATCTCTTTTAAGGTTTCAACATCGGGAAGTGAGGGGTTTAAATAGAGGTAAGTGCCTGAAAGAACTGCGAGCACGCCACAAAAACTGGCTAGTAGTGACCATCCTACAAAGATGAATAGTGCCTTTTTCAAAACATTTTTCCCTTTTAAATTAGTTGCTTAGCTGGGTTTGGGTGGTAATGAAGCTATTATACGTTATTTTTCATAGGTAAAATGGCGTATTTGATGAGTAATACGTGAACTCTGTTGTTGCACAATTAAGTTAAAGTGCTATAACATGAACCTTCTGTAAGTTACCGATATAGATAAAAAAACTCGGTTTTGATTATATTAATAAAGAATGCAAAACGATTATGGGTCTATTCAAGCGAAAATCTAAGCAGGTTGTTGGTATAGATATTAGTTCTACCAGTGTAAAATTGGTGGAGCTGTCGGCTGATGGTGACGGCTATCAAGTAGAGAGTTTTGCTATAAAAGCATTGCCAAAAGGTGCGGTTGTTGAAAAGAATATTAATGATCTTGATGCTGTGGCGGATACTATACGCCAGGTAGTGAGTTTGTCTCGATCAAAATCCAAAGACGCGGCAGTGGCGGTAGCGGGTTCAGCTGTCATTACTAAGGTTATCGATATGCCGGTAGGCTTAACTGATGAAGCCTTAGAGGCGCAGATTACCATTGATGCTGACCAATATATTCCCTTTCCTCTGGATGAAGTGGCTATTGATTTTGAGGTGTTGGGGCAAGAGGATGAAAGCTCGGATCAGATGCAGGTCCTGCTGGCAGCGTGTCGGCGAGAGAATATCGAGTTACGTACGGCTGTTTTGGAGCAGGCTGGTCTACATCCAAAGGTGGTTGACGTTGAGGCTTATGCCATTGAGAGGGTGGCCCCCTTAATGGTTAGTGATTGGGATGTGGAGGGCGAGCAGTTGGTGGCTATCGTCGATATCGGTGCGACAGTCACTACCTTGAGTGTGTTGAATGGAGATCAAACCATTTATACTCGTGAGCAGCTTTTTGGAGGTAATAACCTTACTGAGGAAATTCAGCGGCGTTATGGTCTTTCTCAGATGGAGGCAGAGTTAGCCAAGGTCCAAGGAGGCTTGCCTGATGATTATGTCGGTGAAGTATTGGAGCCATTTAAAGAAACCGTATTGCAGCAAGTTGCTCGATCGTTACAGTTTTTTTATTCTTCGGGCAGTTACCGACAAGTTGATCATATCGTGTTAGCGGGCGGCATTGCTTGTATTGAAGGATTATCCCCAATGGTCCAGGAGCACTTAGATATATTGGTGAGTACTGCCAACCCCTTTCTTGATATGACATTGAGCTCTAAAGTGAACGAGTCGGCCTTAATGGAGGCTGCTCCAGGCCTAATTATCGCCACTGGGCTTGCTATGAGGAGCTTTGTCTAATGGCAACGATTAATTTACTGCCTTGGCGTGACGAGTACAGGCAAGAACAGCAGCGTGAGTTCTTTTCTGTGTTGGTGCTGTTGGCGGTGTTGGCTGGATTACTGGCTTATGTCTGGGTAGCGTTTGTGGAGACTCAGCTCTCTGACCAGAGGTCAAGAAATGCATTGTTTCAAAACGAGATTACGCAACTTGAACAGCAGGTAAAAGAGATTAATAAGTTAAAGCTGCAGCGCAAGCAGTTAGCGTCAAAGATTGATGTTATTCAGGGGCTGCAAAACAAAAGGCCTCTGATTGTTCATTATTTCGATGAAATGGCAAAATCGGTTCCTGATGGAATTTATTTTAAAAGTTTAATCCGAAATAAAGAAGGGTACAGTATTAAGGGTATATCTGAGTCTAATAATAGGGTGTCGACATTAATGCGTAATCTTGATCGATCGAATTATTTTTCTTCGCCCAATTTAAAAAATGTAGTCAAAGATGCCTTTGAGTTAACTGTTGAGCTTGACGAGCCCTCGGGCATACAGCGTTAAAACAGAAATAAAACAGTCGGCAGCTAGGTTGTAATTTATGTCATTGCAAGATACGTTTGAACAAATAAATAATTTTGATATCAATGATATTGATTGGTCGAGGGTTGGTGTCTGGCCCTTAATTGGGCGTATGTGCGTCTGGTTGGTAGCGATCGTGGCTGTATTTGTGTTGGTGTATTTCTTTTTTGTCAAAGACTTGCAGGGCTTGCTGGCGGGTAAAGTCAGTGAGGAGCAAACATTGCGTAGCTCATTTCAAGGCAAAGCATTTCAGGCGGCCACCTTGGATCAGCAGCGTAAACTGATGGTACAAATTGAAAAAGACTTTGAGTTTTTGGTTGCCCAGTTACCGAAAAAAACACAAGTGCCAGGCTTGTTGGATGATATCGATGAAAAAGGCAGGGGAAGCGGCCTTGAGATTGTCAGTATTAAGTTGCTGCCTGAAGAGCGTGGCGCGTTTTATATTACATTGCCAATAGAGGTAATTGTTGTTGGCTCTTATCATAGTATGGGCTCATTTGTTAGTGGCATAGCAGGTATGTCGAGGATTGTGACTTTGCATGATGTTAATATCCGTGTAGGTAATGATCCCTCAAGCTTGAAAATGCTTATTAAGGCAAAAACCTATCGCGCTCTAGATGAAGGGGGCGCATAAGCTATGCTAAGTCGGTATGCGCTTGCTTATAAAATTGTATGTTTATGTGTTACTTCCTTGCTGTTGGTGGCCTGTGAAAAATCTTCTCATCAAGACATTAAAGATTTCATCACTGAAACTAAACGTAAGCCGCCGGGGAAGGTGCCGGGACTGCCTATCTATGCGCCTTATAAGCCGTATGTGTATAACGCGGCTCAAATTCGCAGTCCGTTTGAACCACCTGCATTGATCGAGCAGAAGGTATTGGCAGCCAGCAGTAATGTTAAACCTGATTTAGATAGGCAAAAGCAACGGTTGGAAGGTTTTGGTTTTTCGTCCTTGCTAATGGTGGGGACAGTTAAGAAGAATGGTGTACTTTGGGGTTTGATTCGAGACCCAGAAGGTTCCATAGAGCGTGTAAAAACAGGTTACTATTTAGGAAAAAATCACGGACGAATAACAGAGTTAAATGCACAAAGTATTGATGTTGTTGAAATTGTTCCCAATGGTCTTGATGGGTGGCTAGAAAGGCCTAATTTAATAACGCTTAAAGAAAAAAAATAAAATTTTATGAAAAGGTTAGTTATGGTGACTCGGCAATCAATTGTTTTTTATACTTTTATGTTTGTGGCATGTTATGCAAGCGCAGCTATTGATTTACAGGAGATACAGTTCTCAGAATTGCCTGGTAATCGTGTTGAAGTAAAAACAACATTTTCCTCTCCGCCTAATATACCCACAGGCTATGCAATAGAAAAGCCTGCTCGCATTGTATTGGATTTTCCCAACGTGAGTAGTGTGCTTAAGCAAAAAAAATACTCCTTGGGGCTTGGAAACTTAAAAAGTTCAGTGGTGTTGACGGCAAAAGGGCGAACGCGAATAATTCTTAACCTTTCTTCCTCTGCGAGTTATGACAATGTGGTGCAGGGGAATACACTGATAACAACTATTGACAGTGCTGTAGTTGCTAATAAAACTTTTACGGGTGCTCAGGAAAAAACAAAAGGTGTACCGTTATCATCTGGTGCGTTATCTTCATCGGTGAATGCAATTACAGCTATTGATTTTAGACGTCATGAGGATGGCTCAGGAAAAATATTGTTAACACTGTCTAATCCAAAAATTTCTGTGGATGTAGAAAAAAATGCAAACAATATAAATATAATGTTTGCTGACACCACTATTTCTGAAGTTCTTCAGCGACGTTTAGATGTGATTGATTTTGCGACCCCAGTAAAGTTTATTGAAACGAGACTGCAGGGTGGTAAAGTGAATATTTCCGTTGAGTCAGAAGGACAGTATGATTATTTGGCTTATCAGGCGGACGGTGTTTATGTGGTTAGTATTTCTCCGTTAACAGGGGCCGAAATAGAAGAGCAAAAAAAGCGTTTTAAGTTTGTCGGAGAGAAATTATCCCTTAATTTTCAGGATATTGAAGTTCGAAAAGTGTTGGAGATTATTGCGGACTTCACTGAATTAAATTTAGTGGCGAGTGATACGGTTAGCGGTAATATTACCCTGCGTTTGGAAAATGTACCTTGGGATCAGGCACTAGAGTTAGTGCTTAAATCTAAGGGTTTGGATAAGCGTCAATCAGGTAATGTTTTATTAGTGGCACCTGCTGCCGAAATAGCAGAACGGGAGCGACAAGAGCTGGAGTCTAAGAAACAATTACAAGAACTTGAGCCACTGAGTACGGAGTTTATCCGTGTTCGTTATGCAAAAGCGGCCGATGTTTATGCTTTGATTAGCGGCAGTGGTGGTTCTGCTGATGGGCAAGCGGCAGTGAAAAGCGTCTTGTCATCAAGGGGATCCGCTGTTGTAGATGAGCGTACTAACTCTATTATTCTTACGGATATAGCAGAAAATGTCGTTGGTATAAAAGCATTAATTGAAAAGGTGGATGTGCCTGTTCGTCAAGTCATGATTGAGGCTCGAATTGTTACGGCAACAGATACTTTCCGAAAAGAGCTGGGGCTGGCTCTTGATGCTAGTGATGCTGCGCTAGGGGGTGGAGTAAATACAGACGGAGACTTCGAGACTGGTTCTGGGCTATTTACTAATGCAGGTGATGGTAGTGATTTTGCACTTAACTACTTGTCAGGTAATATTGATGTTGGTCTGGAAATAAAAGCGCTGGAAAATGCTGGATACGGTGAGGTTGTCTCTCAGCCACGGATTCTTACGGGCGATAAGCAGACCGCTAAGATAGAAAGTGGGCAGCAAATCCCATTTACCTCTAGTGATGGCGATACGGTAACGACTATTTTTCAGGATGCAGTCCTTAGTTTAGAGGTGACGCCGCAAATTACACCCGACAACCGTATTATTATGAAGCTTAAGGTTAATCGGGATTCCTTGGATACGGGAACGATAACATTAAGTGGCTCTCCTATTAATGTCACTGAATTGACAACGACAGTGTTGGTTGCGGATGGTGATACAATAGTGTTGGGTGGTATTTTTGAACAAACGATATCCAGCTCGGAAAGTAAAGTGCCGCTGTTAGGTGATATTCCCGTATTGGGTCGACTCTTTCGTAGCAATACAGAAGTGAATGATAAGACGGAATTGTTAATTTTTATCACGCCCCGTATCATCACCGATACACTTATTGATAATTGATTCTCAGGTACTAATGCGCGTAGCTCAAAAAATTATCCTTGTTGGCCCTATGGGGGCTGGAAAGTCTACTATCGGTCGTTTGTTGGCAGCTTATTTATCTTTACCCTTTAAGGATAGTGATACTGTCATTGAAGAAAAGAGCGGTGCAGATATTCCGTGGATCTTTGATGTTGAAGGTGAAGAGGGATTTCGTGATCGCGAGACGGCGGCGTTAAAAGAGTTAGTAGGCCACAAGCAACTAGTGTTGGCGACGGGTGGCGGTATGGTTGTCCGAGAAGAAAATCGCAGGCTGTTACAGCAAGCTGCTGATGCGGTTATCTATTTAAAAGCCGATCCTGAATATCTAGCGCAACGGACATCTAAGGATAAAAAGCGTCCTTTGTTACAGGTTGAAGATCCGTACCAAAAAATTCTAGATTTATTAAAAGAGCGTGAGCCGTTTTACTGCGAAGTGGCCACTCATGTTGTACCTACCGACACTAGAAGCGCTAAAGTAGTTGCTCAACAGATCGTTTCCAGCCTTGAAATAAATTAATTCTAATTTTTCTATGAAAAAAAAGTGACGAACACATGCCGATCAGCCAAACATTAATCGTTGAGCTTAGCGATCAGCGTAGCTACCCTATTTATATTGGCCAGGGTTTGTTGTCCGATTCTGCTTGTTTATTATCACATATTACTGGCAAGCAAGTGTGTATCGTGACTAATGAAACCGTCGCGCCACTTTATCTACAGAAAGTTAAACGCTTATTGCATGAATACCAGTTAAATATTGTTGTACTACCTGATGGTGAAGTGTATAAAACCCTAGATACGGTTAATGCTATTTACGCTTGTTTGTTAAATAATCGGCATAACCGAACCACTACACTTATTGCCTTGGGGGGTGGTGTGGTCGGAGATATGACGGGTTATGCCGCAGCAACGTATCAGCGAGGGGTGAATTTCATTCAAATCCCCACCACCTTATTGTCTCAGGTTGATTCATCCGTTGGTGGTAAAACGGGGGTCAATCATCCTTTAGGTAAAAATATGATTGGCGCATTTCATCAGCCTCAATGCGTTATTATTGATACCGATGCACTGCATACCTTACCTCAGCGTGAGTTATCTTCTGGTATGGCGGAAGTCATTAAATATGGTCTTATTGGTGATCATCAATTTTATTTGTGGATTGAGGCTAATATTGCTGAGTTGATGTCGCTCAATGAAGGCGTAATTATTGAGGCCATAGCAAGATCTTGCCAGAATAAAGCCGATATAGTGACAATGGATGAGCGAGAAGGAGGTATTCGAGCCATTCTTAATCTAGGTCATACTTTCGGTCATGCAATAGAAACTGCGCAAGGTTATGGTGTCTGGCTCCATGGCGAGGCAGTGGCGGTGGGCATGTTGGTTGCCCTAAAGTTGTCGGCGTTATTGGGCCACATTACTATGAATGAGGTTAATCAATTGCGTCGTTTGTTAAGTGATGCTAACTTACCTTTGGAGTTGCCTGCCGATATGTCTGCAGATCAGTTTTTAGGGTTGATGTCACTAGACAAAAAAGTGCTTGATGGTAAGTTGAGATTGGTGTTGCTGGAATCTATAGGTAGAGCCTTGGTGACGGATCAAGTACCCTTAAATCAAGTGATTAAGGCGATAGAAGACTGTGCAGAAGTAGCCTAAAGCAGGGTGGGTTACCCTTATCTAGGGTCAATTGGCTAGAGTGGAATTTGAGGGGTTATGGTATGTCTGCGCTGGCAGTAGAGCAAGTATCGTCCAATGATACTAAGCTATCGGAGTCCTCTGATGACTCTTTGTCGAATTATGGCTTACGCGTAAACCCTTTTGATGACACGTTTAAGCAAATCGATGTATCCACAATTAACCCGTCTATGATTGACCGTGCAGAGCCCATTCCTTTTTTTATGGGAGGGGACCGCCGAGCAGTTTTAGATGAATTGATGCATCTGTGTCAGTTTAGTCATAATTTAGTGGCGGTATTGGGAGAAGCAGGTGTAGGTAAAACTGCTTTGGTGTACCAAGCGATTATTGAGCTAAGTGATAGCGCGCAGTGCTGTATTCTACGTTCATCAATAATGGTGAGTGTGGATGATATTTTGCACCAGCTCTCACAGCAATTGGGTGTTTTTGTTTCCGAGGAAACCAGTACTGATGAAATGATGGCTGGGATTGATCAATACCAACCTTCTGGTGCTCATCAGCGTGTCGTGGTGGTGGTGGACGATGCGCACCATTTAAGCGCGGATGTATTGGCGGCTTTTGTGCAGTTACTACAGAGGCAGTCGTCTAGTTATTTACATGTATTGTTAGTCGGTGATAGTTCTTTGTTATTGCGTCTAGATGCGCTCGATAAAGGCGAAATACTAGCTTACGATATTCCTTTATGCCCCTTTTCTGTTGATGAGCTTGAGCATTATTTGTCGTTTAAGTTATCTGCAGTAGGCTATCAAGGTGCAGAGCTGTTTAGTTATGACACAGTGCAACGTATGTGGCGGGATACCCATGGAATTCCGGCTTCTGTAAACCAATTGGCGCGTAATTTATTGATTAGTCAAAGCATGAGCGATGGTGATGACAGTCGATTGGGATTGCCTCTTGGGTATATGGCAATAGTGGTTGTATTACTTGCCGCGTTGATCATGGCAGTATTTTATGTAGGCGATGAAGTCCCGTCGCCTGCGGATGATGTCGCCGATGCATTGGTCGGCGGTAATGTAGTTTCGCTGGTTGTAGCGGAGAGTGTTGCGGCTAAACCTTCCGCGGTTGATCTGTTGGTCGAGGAAAAAGTCCCTGTGAAAGCGGAGGCCAAGGCTGAAGTTATAGCAGTGACCAACGAGAAACCACAGCGCCCTAGTTTAGTTTCTGCGCCAGAGTCTGCATTGGATGCAGAGCCAAATAAAAGTTTCATTCCAGCAATAAAGATAGAAAAAAAACCGAAGTTAGCGCTAGAAAAGACTGAGCCAATTGCATTGCAGGCGGTTAAGCTAAAACCTAAAACACCTGCGCTTCAAGTGGTGGTAGCTTCGCCGTCAAACTCTCTTCCCGTTGTGATTGCGGCAGCTCCAACTGCAGTCGTTAGCACTACACCATTAACCAACGACGAACAGGCGGTAATGTTTTGGCCTGAAGAAGCTTATACTTTACAGGTAATGGCTGCGGGACAATTGCCTGGCCTGGAACAGTTTGTTGCCGGACAAGCTAATCGCAATTTACTGCGGATTGTAGCCTATAGGCGTAATAATGCACCTTGGTATGTGGTGCTTGTGGGTGTCTACGATAGTACAGATAAGGCACGTTTGGCCATTAGATCACTTCCGAAGCCTCAGTTTAATGCTAAGCCTTGGCCGAGAAAGATATCCGACGTTCAGCGCAGCATTACCATTTTTCGACGAAAATAATCACTACACCTCTTTTCTATAAGGTTTTTTTATAGGCGTTTATAACTTTTTTTATAGCTATTCATTGCTAACATCCCCTTAAAACGGTAATATTCCTGTCCCATCTTTGAAAGCCCCTCACACAAGGGGCTTTTTTATCTACACTTAGAGTGTCTAGTTTGCGTAGGCAGTAGAGTGTAGGTCACCTGCGTAAGATTGATGATGTGCTTTTGATCGTTGCGTATTGTTCGAGATAGAAGTCTCGTACAGCCAAAATAAGTTTGGTAATTGAAACTTAGTCGTTTATCGAACGTTCATTTAACCTTTCATTTAATCTTTTTATTTAAATAAAGGCAAGATAGCCTAGGGCACATAGAAGAAGTTAGAGGGCTGGTAGAGTCGAATCGTTAGCGATCATTCTATTGGCGATGATTAGTGCGCGTTATTTTTGTGGTGGTGATGATAGTCAGTGCCGGCATTAGTAACATATTAAGCAAATTAACAACTAAAGAGAGACTGAGCATGACAACAGGCCTCTATCGTATAGATGAGTTTAAGGATAACTGTGGCTTCGGCCTTATTGCCCATTTAAAGGGTAAGGCTAGTCATCGCTTATTGGAAATGGCGATTGAATCATTAACCTGTATGACCCACCGTGGCGGTATTGCGGCTGATGGTAAAACCGGTGATGGTTGTGGGCTTTTATTGCAAAAGCCAGATGCTTTTTTTCGTGCGGCTGTGCGTAAAGATTATGCTGTTGAGTTAAGCGAGAGATACGGCGTTGGCTCTATAATGCTAAGCAAAGAAGCGAAGCATGCAGAAAAAGCAAAAGCGATTTTTACTGCTGAAATGTCAGGGGAGGGTTTAGAGGTCGTTGCTTGGCGTACCGTGCCTACCAATAGTGAATGCCTTGGCCCTATTGCCCTAGCGTCACAGCCTAATTTTGAGCAAGTTTTTATTAACTCTGATGGTTTGTCTAGCCAAGAACTGGCAGCAAAGCTATTAATCGCTCGTCGTAAAGCCAATAAGCAATTGCGTAATGATGACTGGTTTTATGTTGCCAGCCTTAGTGAAAAAACTATTTCTTACAAAGGTTTGATGATGCCGGTAGATTTGCCGCGTTTCTTTCCTGACTTGGCGAACCCTGAATTAGAAACGGGCATCTGTGTTTTTCATCAACGTTTTTCTACCAACACGATGCCTCGCTGGCCGTTGGCTCAGCCATTCAGAATGCTAGCGCATAATGGCGAAATTAATACCGTTACCGGTAATCGTAACTGGGCAACAGCACGTACACCGAAATTTGTTTGCGATTTGCTGCCAAACCCTGATGATTTATCGCCTATGGTGAATCGATCCGGCTCAGATTCATCTAGCCTAGATAATATGCTGGAATTATTGGT
The DNA here is from genome assembly GCA_047619205.1 of Candidatus Endobugula sp. GTDB lineage: Bacteria > Pseudomonadota > Gammaproteobacteria > Pseudomonadales > Cellvibrionaceae > Endobugula. The sequence goes on from JBLHJR010000009.1 coordinate 29,764, forward strand.
GGTTGGTGGTATGGACTTACACCGTGCAGTACGAATGTTAGTGCCGCCTGCGTGGCAAAATATGCCGACCATGGACGCAGAATTACGTGCATTTTATGAATATAACTCGATGCACATCGAACCTTGGGACGGGCCAGCGGGCTTAGTGATTACCGATGGTCGCCATGCAGTCTGTACGCTGGATCGCAATGGTTTACGTCCCTCGCGCTGGGTAATTACTAAAGATGATCATATTACCGTGGCATCAGAAATCGGTGTTCATGGCTATAAGCCAGAAGATGTTGTTGCCAAGGGTCGTTTAGGACCAGGGCAGATACTTTCTGTGGATACCGAAACGGGCGAATTATTTCACACTGATGATATCGACCAATTATTAAAATCATCCAAGCCTTATAAAGCATGGCTCGATAGCCAAGCGATTATTTTGTATCCGCAAGAAAAACCCATTGAAGGCATTAAGGGCAATGAGCTAAACATTTACATGAAGATGTTTAGTGTCTCAAGTGAAGAGCGTGTGCAGGTGATGCGCCCCTTAATAGAGCAGGCTCAAGAAGCCACTGGCTCTATGGGTGATGATACGCCAATGGCCGTGTTGTCGAAAAAGCAGCGCCCGCTTTACGACTATTTTCGACAGCAATTTGCGCAGGTTACCAATCCGCCTATTGATCCTTTGCGTGAAGCCATTGTCATGTCATTAGAGACTTGCCTAGGCCGCGAACTATCGGTTTATACGGAAACAGAAGCGCATGCAAGGCGGTTGATTTTACAAACTCCCATATTATCGCCTGGGGTTTATCAGGCGATGATAGATCTCAATGGCGATGGCTACCCAAAACATACCTTCTCGCTGAGTTACAGGCCAGAAGAAAAAAGTTTACACCAAGCGGTCATTGATTTAACCGACAGTGTTGCAGCGGCGGCCCAAGCGGGTACTGTGTTGATGATCTTGTCAGATGAAGGTATTCCACAAGGTGAGCTGCCGATACATGCATTATTGGCCACAGGAGCAGTGCATCACCGTTTGGTGAATGAAGGTCTACGTTGCGATACTAATATTGTGGTTAGAACCGCCACTGCGCGAGATTCGCATCATATGGCTACCTTAATGGCTTATGGTGCAACTGCCATTTATCCTTACCTAAGTTATAGCATTATCAATGATTTGATAGCGGACGGTTCAGCGATTACCGATCCCCTGCAAGCGTATAAAAACTACGCTAAAGCCATTGATAAGGGTTTGTTAAAAATCTTATCTAAAATGGGTATTTCTACTATCGCCTCCTATCGTGGCGCGCAGTTATTTGAGGCCGTAGGTCTTGATGATGTAGTGGTAGGTTTATGTTTTACGGGCACGCCTAGTCGTATTCAAGGCGCAGGCTTTACTGAATTAGAAGAAGATCAAAAAATACTTACCGATATGGCGTGGAAAGCACGCAAGCCTATTTCTCCCGGCGGTGTATTAAAATATGTCCATGGGCAGGAATATCACGCGTATAACCCCGATGTTATTCAGGGAATGCATAAAGCCGTTCGTTCGGGTGAGTTTAGTGATTGGTTAAAAGTGGCAGAACTTATTAATAATCGTCCAGTGGCGACATTGAGAGATTTACTGGCTTTACGTAAAGATGTCACACCAGTCCCGATTGAAGAAGTTGAATCGATAGAAACGATTGTGAAGCGCTTTGATTCGGCGGGGATGTCATTAGGCGCCCTCTCGCCAGAGGCTCATGAGGCCCTAGCGGAAGCGATGAACCGTCTAGGTGGTCGCTCAAACAGCGGTGAAGGCGGTGAAGACCCTGAGCGTTATGGTACCAACCGGACATCAAAAATTAAGCAGGTTGCTTCAGGTCGCTTTGGTGTGACTCCTCATTACTTGGTGAATGCCGAAGTACTACAAATTAAAGTGGCGCAGGGTGCCAAGCCAGGAGAGGGTGGACAATTACCGGGTGCCAAGGTGAATGATTTAATTGCTCGCTTACGTTTTTCAGTTCCCGGAGTGACGTTAATATCGCCTCCGCCGCATCACGATATTTATTCAATTGAAGATTTATCACAACTGATTTTCGATTTAAAACAGGTCAATCCAGAAGCCTTAGTGTCGGTTAAATTAGTGTCGCGTCCAGGTGTCGGTACCATTGCTGCGGGTGTGGCTAAAGCCTATGCTGATTTAATTACTATCTCAGGTTACGACGGTGGCACCGCTGCTAGTCCGTTAACTTCTATCTTGCATGCAGGTTCGCCTTGGGAGTTGGGCTTAAGTGAGACCCATCAAATGTTATGCGTGAATGACCTGCGTGGAAAAGTGCGCGTGCAAACGGATGGCGGCTTGAAAACCGGTTTAGATGTAGTCAAGGCTGCCATGTTAGGCGCAGAAAGCTTTGGTTTCGGTACCGGGCCAATGGTTGTGTTGGGTTGTAAATATTTACGTATATGTCATTTGAATAACTGCGCTACGGGCGTTGCTACTCAGCGAGCTGATTTGCGTAGTGAACATTACTCGGGCACAGTTGAAATGGCGATGAATTTCTTCCGTTTTATTGCACAAGAAACTCGAGAATGGATGGCCAGTCTTGGCGTGCGCTCAATGGCTGAGTTGGTGGGCCGTGTTGACCTATTAGAAACAGTTGAGGGCAGCACTAACAAGCAAAAGAAATTAGATCTCAGCCCTATTATTTATAGTGATGACTTACTGAAAAGCAAGCCACAGTATTGTCAGACCACACGTAATGAGCCTTTCGATAAAGGCGAGTTAGCTGAGCGTATGGTCGCTGATATCCTGCCGGCTATTAAAGCTAAGACGGGTGGTAATTTTAGTTATGTGTTAACCAATTGCGATCGTTCAACGGGTGCGCGTTTATCGGGTGAAATAGCCAAACGCTACGGTAATTTGGGTATGGAAGCCAACCCAGTGATACTTAAAATGACGGGTATAGCGGGGCAAAGTTTCGGGGTGTGGAATGCCGGCGGCTTACATATGTATTTAGAGGGCGATGCCAACGATTATGTCGGTAAAGGTATGGCTGGAGGTAAGCTTGTTATTCGTCCACCTAATGGTTCGGAATTTAAATCCCAAGAAACTAGTATTATTGGTAATACCTGTTTGTATGGTGCTACGGGTGGAAAATTATTTGCGGCAGGTCGTGCAGGTGAACGTTGTGCCGTGCGTAACTCTGGCGCTACAGTAGTGGTTGAAGGTGCTGGAGACCACTGTTGTGAATATATGACCGGTGGTCAAGTCACTATTTTAGGTGATACAGGTGTGAACTTTGGTGCGGGTATGACCGGTGGTTTCGCGTATATTTATGACGCTAATGACAAACTGGCTAGCCATCACAACCCGGAGTTGATAGACCTGCACAGTGTAGGCGGATTATCTGCTCATGAAGAAAATTTGCGTAATACCATCACTGAGTTTGTTAACGAGACTCAGAGTCAGTGGGGGCAATATTTGCTGGATAATTTTTCTGGTTGTGTAAAACATTTTGTATTGGCAAAACCAAAAGCAGCGGACATTGATCAATTACTCGAATTCCCGTCTTCAGGGAAAACAGTTCAGGAAAAAGTAGCTTAATCGCCGTTTCGGTTGAAGCAAAATAGGGTTAAGTTCGTCAGAGGTTACGTTTTATGACACAGCATGTAAATAACAATTTTCAGTTTCTTGATGTGGGTCGCCAAGACCCACAGAAAAAACCAATGGAAGCGCGTACCACAGAATTTGCTGAAATTTATCAGCCCTACACTAAGGTGGAAGTTGCAGAGCAATCACACCGTTGTTTAGATTGTGGTAATCCTTATTGTGAATGGAAATGCCCGGTACACAATTTTATTCCCAATTGGCTAGAGTTAATTACTGAAGGTAAAATTTTTGAAGCGGCAGAGCTGAGTCATCAAACCAATTCTTTGCCTGAAGTGTGTGGACGTGTATGTCCACAAGATCGCTTATGTGAAGGTGCTTGTACCTTAAATGATGGTTTTGGCGCAGTGACTATTGGTAATGCGGAAAAGTATATTACCGATACTGCCTTTGCGATGGGTTGGAAGCCGGATATGTCCAATGTCGTTTGGACAGATAAAAGAGTGGCTGTTATTGGTGCTGGCCCTGCAGGTATTGGTTGTGCTGATGTATTGGTACGCAATGGTATTAAGCCCGTAGTGTTTGATAAGTATCCTGAGATAGGAGGCTTGATGACCTTTGGTATCCCAGAATTCAAATTAGAAAAATCCGTATTAAGTCGTCGCCGTGAAATATTTACGGAGATGGGTGTTGAGTTTCGTCTCAATACAGAAGTCGGTAAAGATATCAGTATCGATGAATTACTCTCTGAATACGATGCGGTATTTATGGGTATGGGTGCCTATACCTATATGAAAGGCGGATTTGAAGGTGAAGACCTCGATGGCGTTTATGATGCGTTGCCTTTCTTAGTGGCCAATGTCAATCGAAATCTCGGCTTTGAGAAAGATACCGCTGATTTTATTAGTGTAGAGGGTAAACGCGTCGTGGTACTGGGTGGTGGAGATACCGCCATGGACTGTAATCGTACGGCCATTCGTCAAGCCGCAAGTAGTGTTACTTGTGCTTATCGTCGCGACGAAGAAAATATGCCCGGTTCAAAACGTGAAGTTGTTAATGCTAAGGAGGAAGGTGTTGAATTTTTCTTTAATCGTCAACCGGTGGCTATTGTTGGTGATGACGATGGAAAAGTAGAAGGCGTGAAAGTGGTTAAAACCCAGCTAGGCGAAGCGGATGACAACGGCCGCCGTCGCCCGCAAATAATCGAAGGCAGTGAAGAGGTGTTACCTGCAGATATTGTATTAGTGGCTTTTGGTTTCAACCCTAGTCCCGCTGAATGGTTTGATGAAACCCAGGTAACGATTAATAGTTGGGGCGGTGTGGTCGCTCCAGAAGAGCAGCAGTATAAGTTCCAGACCAGCAACGAAAAAATCTTTGCTGGCGGAGATATGGTGCGCGGTTCCGATCTTGTCGTCACTGCTATTTGGGAAGGCCGACAGGCGGCGGAAGGTATTCTTGATTATCTGGATGTCTAGCCTGCATTAGTAAGATTCCTGTGTGTTCAAGGGAAAATGTAAAAAGGCCTTTTTTAGGCCTTTTTTATTGCCTGTCAATTAGGCAATGAATGTTTTACCATGCCATCAAAAAGCTAAGCAGTATATAAGCCTAGAAACGGCAGTTGAATCACGAAAGTCTGCACAAGTTTTTGATGCACCTAAAAAACGTTAGTGTTCGCTCATGACCAATAAGGTCGCTACGCGATACTAACGTTTCCTATGCACACCAATAACTAGCACAGCTTTTCGCGCCAACTGCCGTTTTTAGATTAATGGACATGGTGGTGGTGAAAATTTGAAAAATTTACAAAAGTTGTTCGATCAAAATAAAGACTGGGCTGATGCGATAAAAAAACAAGACCCTAATTTCTTTACTCAGTTATCGACCCAGCAATCACCTGAGTATTTGTGGATTGGCTGTTCCGATAGCCGTGTACCCGCAAACCAAATAGTTGACCTGCCGCCAGGCGAAGTCTTTGTTCACCGTAATGTTGCTAATGTGGTGGTACATGACGATTTAAACTGTTTGTCAGTAGTACAGTTTGCTGTTGAGGTGCTTAAGGTCAAACATATTATTGTTTGTGGGCATTATGGTTGCGGAGGTGTTAAGGCGTCTATGGATGACCAGCGACACGGTTTAATGGATAATTGGTTACGACACATCAAAGATGTAGCTCGCTTGCATAAAAGTGAGCTTGACTCATTGGATGAGGAGCAGCGTTTTAATCGTTTATGTGAGCTCAATGTCATCGAGCAAGTTAAAAATGTTGGCAGCTCAACGGTAGTTCAGAAGGCGTGGCAGAATGGAGCAGAGCTTTCGTTGCATGGTTGGATTTATAGTATTAAAAACGGTATGTTAAAGGACCTAGATGTGTGTATTAATTCGGCCGATGAGCTAAAGGCAAGGCGGGCTAGTTGACTCTAGGAGCCTGTCGGACATAGGCATAATCTTCTATGACAGCGGGAAATTGTTGTGTTTTTTCGATCATGTTCGTCGCTTAAAGGCGCCTACTGTTCACCTCAAAGGGTAGAAAAAATACCCTCGATTCCTCACTGCATCGCTACTGTAAAGTCCTCCAGGCTCTTCGCAGTGGCTGTTGGATAATAATCATTATTGGAGAGTAACATGGCATCATCACTTTATGCGGCAATACTAGGCTTGTTGATCTGTTGTTTAGCATTAAAAGTCATTGCTGTTCGGCGTAAAAATAAAATTCTTTATGCTGATGGTGGAGTGACGGAACTGCAAATTGCACGCTCGGCGCACTCAAATGCAACGGAATATATTCCTATTAGCGTGTTGTTATTATTTGCCTTGGAATATAGTGGTGGCCATACACTAGTGATCCATTGTTTTGGTCTTGCTGTTGTTGTTGGCCGGTTGATTCATTGTCGCGGTATTTTGTTAGAAAAACTAAAAGGCCGGGTACTTGGCATGAAAATAACCTTGTTTTCTATTATCGGTTTGTCAGTATTGAATATTATTTATTTTCTTCATCACTCCATTTTTACTTAATTACAGTATCCTACCTAAGAATGACTCGCTTCGCCTTCTAGGCTACAATAGCTGCTCTCTTAACTCCTATACCCGTAGCGATTGAGATTTAGGTGTCCATACTTTTTGCCCACAGTTGCGTTGTCGCGCCTGGCTATGAACAAAAACCGATGCACTCTGAATACCTAAATCTTAACCGTTACAGGTATATTAACTGTAGCTATTTTCATGTCTGAACTAAAAAACGATCGTTTTCTCCGTGCCTTAATGCGTCAAACTGTCGATAGAACCCCTGTCTGGATGATGCGCCAAGCTGGGCGGTATCTGCCTGAATATCGTGCATCACGGGCAAAGGCGGGAGATTTTATGGGGTTATGCGCTAATCCTGAAATGGCCTGTGAGGTTACGTTACAGCCACTAGATCGATATCCTCATATTGATGCAGCCATCTTATTTTCAGATATTCTAACCATACCCGATGCCATGGGTCTAGGTCTTTACTTTGAAACAGGAGAAGGGCCAAAATTTAAAAAAACAGCCTCGACGGCAAAAGTGATAGAAGCACTGCCCGTTATTGATATGCAGAAAGACCTCACTTATGTCACCGATGCGGTCAGTGTGATTCGTCGTGAACTTAATGGTCGTGTACCTTTGATAGGTTTTTCAGGTAGCCCTTGGACATTGGCGACATATATGGTGGAAGGGGGTTCAAGTAAAGATTATGCCCGAACTAAGACGCTCATGTATCAACAGCCAGAAGTGTTCCAGTTGCTCATTGATAAGCTAGTTGAATCGATAATCGCCTACCTCAATGCGCAAATTGAAGCGGGCGCACAAGCAGTACAAATTTTTGATTCATGGGGCGGGGCCTTGTCTCATAGTGCATATCACCAGTATTCACTAAACCCTATGCAGCGAATAGTAGACGGCCTAATTAAAGAGCGTGAAGGACGTCACGTTCCGGTTATTTTGTTTACTAAAGGCGGCGGCCAATGGCTAGAATCTTTAGCCGCTACGGGTGCAGATGCCTTAGGTTTAGATTGGATGACGGATATTGCCCAAGCTAGACATCGAGTGGGCGATAAAGTCGCTTTACAGGGCAATATGGATCCAGCTATATTATATACCGACCCCAAACGCATTCGTACCGAAGTGGCTGCTATTTTGGCGTCCTACGGCCAAGGTTCTGGTCATGTGTTTAATCTAGGTCACGGAGTCACGCCTCAGGCTAAGCCTGAAAACGTAGGTGCCTTTTTTGAAGCGGTGCACGAGCTGTCTGTTGATTACCATTAACCCTAGAAACAGGTCAGCTGAACCATGAGAGATATGTTTTTTTAGGGAGATGCAAACACGTGAGTGGCTATCGCTAAATCGATGAATAGTTTATCAACCATGAGTGAAAAGGCAGGTTTGTTTGGCTACTAACCCTAAGAATGACAAGTCTCGAAAAACTCACATTCGCAAGCTCAGTGCGAGCGAGCTCGCCATAGGTATGTATATCAGTGAGCTAGATCGGCCGTGGAAAACAACGCCGTTTCCTATTCGTGGGTTTTATATTCGTGACCGCGATGAAATTAAAAGATTAACCGTTCATTGTAATTACGTCTTCATTGATACTAAAAAAGGTATCATTCCTGTAGAAAAAGATAATCAAGCTGCGCGTACGGAAGAGTCATTAGGAGACGTGTTTTGTGGAAAATTAGAGCCTATAGTCGCAAAGACGAATACCTATCCTGTAGTAGAAACCTTAAAAAAAGAAATGCCGATAGCGTATAAGCTACACGATAATTTATTAAATGAATTGAACATCGTCATGACTCAAGCGACTAATCATTGTTTGAAATCGGTAAAAAATTTGGTTGATGTAAGTCATGATGTGGTTGACAGTCTGTTGCGTAATCCTGATGCTCTTTTATGGCTAGTGCGTGCGCGTAAAGTCGATAATAAAAGTTATTATTATATGCTCAGGTCGGCATTGTGGGCGATCTTATTTGGGCGCCATTTAGGTTTAGCGAAAACTGATTTACGTATCTTGGCATTGAGTTTATTACTAAAAGATATCGGTAAGTTACAATTACCTAAGGTGCTTTTATTGAAGCAACAACCCAAGGATAGCGCGCCATCAGTTGACCCAGAAATAGGGCAGATCATCATCGTTAATACAGTTGAAATGTTGCAGACTTTAGCTGACCTTCCCCCCAAGGTAATTAAAACCATTAAAATGTCACGCGAATGGCTTAACGGCAGTGGTTTTCCCGACAAGTTGCGGGGTGATCAAATCCTCTTTTTGTCGAAGGTAGCGAGTATTGCCAGTTTCTATGATGATGTGAGTTATTTTCAATCAACAAAGCGTGTTATTTCTGTTGCTCAAGCTATCTCTTATTTTTATAAAGTACGTGGTATTCAGTTTCAAAATGAGTTGGTGGTTGAGTTTGTTAAGGCTGTAGGCCTATACCCAACAGGGTCGTTAGTGAAATTAACTACCGATGAAATTGGCATTGTAATAGAACAAAATGATCAGCGTCGCTTAAAGCCAAAAGTTATGCTGGTTCTAAATGCGCAGCAACAAGTGCTTAAAAAACGACAAATCATCGACTTGTTCGAAGACGATCAACGTAAACAAGCGCTGCTTGAGGCTGGGAAGAAAGCAGCGAAAGTGGGAGACAGGATTGATATTACTCAAAATGTAGAATTGGATGACTACCCTATAGATCTCGATGAGGTGCGCAATATACACATCGGAAATAACACTAAAAAATCATTCTTTTCGATGTTTACGTCGACTAATGTCAGGCGTGATAAGGAAGAAGTCAACGGCTAAAGAAGTAAAAGCTAGACATCACATAATTCTCCAACGTTAGAGTAACTCTCCCATACTTTCACCCATTGTTACCGCGCTATTAGCCTCAAGAGTTTCGCTCCATTGCGCAACCTCTTTACCTAATAACACAATCGCGGTCGAGCCTAATTTAAAGCGACCCATCTCTTCACCCTTATCCAATTTAATAATTGATTGGCGATGGTAATGGGTGGTATGGACTTGCTTTTTAATCGGAGTAATCAAGCCTGCCCATACCGTTTCGATGCTAGCAACAATCATGGCGCCGACTAAAATGACAGCCATAGGGCCACTATCGGTGTTAAATAAAGCCACAACACGTTCATTGCGGGCAAATAGTCGGGGCACGTTTGCGGCAGTGGTCTCATTGACCGAAAACAAATCCCCCGGGATATGTACCATGGTTTGCAGGGTGCCAGCTAGCGGCATATGCACGCGGTGATAATCTTTAGGTGACAAATAAATAGTCGAAAAAGTACCGTCGACAAATTGTTTGGCAATATCAGTATCTCCGCCGACTAATTCTAACAGACTATATTCATGCCCCTTAGCTTGAAAAATATGTCCATTCATAATATTACCTAGTTGACTGATACATCCATCAGCAGGACAGGCAATAGCGCTCTTTTCCATGGTGATAGGTCGTTGACCTTCCGCAAGGGAACGAGTAAAAAATTGATTAAAATTTTTGTAAGACTCTGGATCAGGCCGTTCAGCGATACTCATGTCGACTTGATAGCGTTCAATAAACCATGAAATGAAGGTAGATTTTATCCAAAAAATTTCTGTTTCGGCAATCCAACCTGCGATTCTAGATAGGGTGTGTTGGGGAAGTAGATATTGTAGGGCGATAAAGAAAAAGCTTTTCATAAGTGATCATTACTGGTTGGTTAAAGGTGCTTAGTCAAACGAGAATAGCGCTAGAGGCTAGTAAGGCACAATTATAACGTAAGCCCTGCGAGCATGATACGCAGTATTAGCGTTGGAGGTGATATGAGAATGAATCACTAAAGCTGTTTATCATCGTCTATAGCTGACTATAGTTGCCGCAAAGTATGCGCCAGGTATTTTCCCACCATCTTAAAGTCTCGATGTTTCTGTTGGTCCCATTGATTGTGGTCGCAGTAGATAATGGCTTTTGGTTTATCTTGATAAAATACCGATAATAAGCCGCAGGGTTTTAGGCTGCAGTGATCGGTAAAGTCTTGAGGTATGGTTTTGGCAGCCTTAACAAGATCTTTTGATGAAAGTGATAAGCAGGCAGGTTTTTGTAGCAAGATATTGAATAAATCTTTTTTCTGGCCTCTGCCATGATTAAATGAATTAATAGCCGAGCCGCTAGTAAAGCCATAACAGCTTTGAGTGTGAATATCGTTATCGTCGACATGTAAAATGACGCAATGGTCTACGCCCACACTGTGAGCCAGAGTTTCTAAAGTGAGTTCTAGAGCAGTTTCTATATTGTCGCTGCCTTTAATTTTGGCTAGCCATTGCTTAAGAGCATCGCTAGAGCTAGAGGGAGTCACTGTATTTTTTGGGCTGCTATTAGCTTCTTCAACTGGATTTTTTTCTCGGTGCAAACTACGCACTCGGTTAATCGGCGCGAGCAAGCCTTGAAAACTAGTCGGTAAATTAATACTCAATGCGAGCTCAATGACTTGGGCGTTGAGCGCGACATCATCAATTCCCAGATGGCGGCAGAGCAGTTGTGAGTAGCGCTGAATATGTTTGCCATTCCAGTCTAGGTAGATCGCAATCACATATTGATTAAGCAAATAAACACCCATCTCAGGGCTATAAAATAGTAGACGTGAAGGCTTGTCTTGTTCAAGCCAGAGGGTAAATTTTTTTTCGTTTAAGCGGCGAGCTTTCGCCCAAAAATGGATGTTCTTTGTCGGGTTGATGGCGAGTGCTTGCAGCGTTAACTCGGGTAAATGAATAAAGCAATTGGCCTTAGCTAATAAGTCGGGCAAGCGAAAACCTAGTTTTTTTGCACTTAGAGCAACATAGGACTGTTGCTTGCGACTGGCTAACTCCTGTCCTTGAGACATTATTTTGGGCGCGGCGATCCACATCAGCCACAGTGGAGAGTTAAAAAATAATGTAGGCAAAAAGAATCGATCACTAGTAGCATTATGTTTTTTGTTCAGCAGGCTAGAGGCTAAATGCGCGGCAAATAAACTGGCGGATAATATCTCTTGGAAGCCTGCTTGGTGTTGTGTTCTTTTCTTGGCGTTGCTTACCACCTCTTCTATTTTATTTAAGCCAATAAGGCCGATAAGATGAATGATATGCTGGATTTCCCCCTGTTTTTCCTTTAACCTTTTTTCCGTGCAATGAAATAATTTAAGACACAAAATGGGGTCTTGTTTGATGATGTTTGCCAGCTTCGTCGAACTGCAGCTATCGTCTTTAAGTAAGTGCAGAATTTTGTTTGCGATAGTGTTATTGATCGGCAGGGGGTTTTGCGGTAATTTTTTTTGCCATATAGCGATACGCGAATCGCTCGCTGAACGCTTAGAGGCTGCTGTCGTTGCGGGCGAGGGCTTATCGTTAAGCATCAGTTGTGTGTGCAGCTAGAATAATCGGCATACAATGAATATAGTCCACAATGTTCACTTTTACCTTGAGGAGTGGCTATTAATTACTTGTGGCCTCAAAGCACCCAGAAGCCGCAAATAACCAATAGTGATTACCCGACATTACTCTTCAATAGTTTCCCTTAACGCGAGGTAACTATTCATTCTGCGTTCACAGATATATCCCTCTGCGTAGGCACGTAAAATAGCACATTTTGGTTCTTGCTTATGTTGGCAGTTGCGGAACTTACATAAGCCAATATAAGGCTCTAACTCGATAAAGCCCTGTAATATACTCATCTCGTCCATATGCCATAAACCAAATTCACGAATCCCTGGAGAGTCAATCAAGCGCCCCCCACTTTCGCCATTGACGCGTGGGAAATGAAATAGCTGAGCAGTGGTAGTGGTGTGCGTGCCTCTTTGGGTGGATTCCGACAGTGGGCCAACTCGTAAGTTCTTACCGGGGAGCAATTCATTGATAAGTGAAGATTTACCAACCCCAGACTGCCCGACAAATATGGTAGTCTTGTCTTTCAAAAAGGTAGTTAAGGCATCAAGGCCATTGCCCATCGTGGTGGAGGATTCAATCACATCATAACTCAGGGAACGATAGAGATCGGCAAGTTCTTCGATGATATGACGGTTATTATCATCCACTAAATCGATTTTGTTGATCACAATAACGGGTTTAATATCAATCGCTTCGGCAGCGACTAGGTAACGATCAATCAAAAAGCTATGCGGTCTGGGTAAGGGCGCGATAACCACTAAAATATTGTCAATGTTGGCGGCGACGGTTTTCATTTCCCCATGGGGGTCGGGTCGGGAAAGGGCAGACACCCTAGGTAATACAGCAACCACCACACCCATGGGTTCAGCATCTCGCCAAATAACGCGATCACCGGTCACTAGGGAGCCTAAATTCGCGCGCATGTGACAGCGTTTTACTCTGTTCGGGGGTATGTTTGAATCTATCGAGGACTCGTCTTGTTCGGCACTCTGTATCTCTACCTGTGTACCATAATGCGCAATGATTAAGCCTTCTTGTTCTGCACCTAAGTTGCCCTCATGTTCATCGGAGCTTATTTTGGCGTCTTTTTTTTCGGCTCTAGCGGCGCGTTCTTGTTGAATTTTATCGATGCGCCAAGCTTGCTTTCGGGTAAGTTTCCGCTTACTCATAAAATAGAGATGCCCATAATGCGATAGTGCCTTTTATTGGAGTGATCCTGCTACTGTTTCTAGGATGGCACTGGATTTACTTGCGTTTATCGGCAACACTATACGTCAAGTTGACCATAAACGCAGGGCAAAACAGGATAAAGACGCAAATGTTACACGAAGATAACTTGATTTGGATTGATTTAGAAATGACTGGCCTCTTTCCTAATGACGATGTCATTATCGAAATAGCCACCATTGTCACAGATAGTGAACTCAATGTTCTCGCAGAAGGACCGATGTTAGCGATTCATCAGTCTAATGAGCGTTTAGAGGCAATGGATGCATGGAATACTAATCAGCACGGGAAATCGGGCTTAACCGAGCGTGTGCGCAATAGTCAGGTAAGCGCTGCGGATGCCGAGCGACAAACTATTGAGTTTTTAACCCAGTGGGTGCCAGCAGGTCAATCGCCTATGTCGGGTAACTCCATTTGCCAAGACCGACGTTTTTTGGCCAACTACATGCCTGAATTGGAAAATTATTTTCACTATCGTAATCTTGATGTCAGCAGCGTAAAAGAGTTAGCGCGTCGTTGGAAGCCAGAAGCGCTAGAGGGTTTTTCTAAGTCAGGTGCGCATTTAGCGCTAGATGATGTGCGTGACTCGATTAATGAATTGAAGCATTATCGAAAGACATTCTTTGTTGCATAACTGCAAATGCTATAGCCGCAATGGACTGCGGCTTCAGTTTGAGACCTTTGCACGAATAATTTTTTGTTCTCAGAATGCGTTAACAACGTACTCAATCGGTAATTTATGCGTATACACTCTCTCTTTTCGTGCGTTTTTGCCTTGCCTTAGAGCAAAAACTCTATCCTTGCAAAGGTCTCAGCTTATATTTTAAACTGACCAATCAGCGCATTTAGCTCTGCTGCATTGGCTGCTAACACCGCAATCGTATCTTGGCTGTCCATCGCTGCAGTGGCGGTTTTATCCGACTCCGCCAAGATTTTCACTAGGTTTTCATTAATACTTTCGCCCACTGCACTTTGTTCTTTAGCTGAGTTGGCAATCTGTGCGTTCATGCTATTAATGGCGCTCACGGAAGCGGCAATTTCATCCAAAGAATTACCTGCACTGGTGGAATGTTCGACTGTTTGCTCGCCTACCGTTTTGCTGGACAGCATTACTTCAACGGCTTCATCAGAGCCTTTTTCTAAGCGCTCGATCATATTTTGAATTTCTGCGGTACTGTCCTGAGTACGACTGGCGAGTGTGCGCACTTCGTCAGCGACTACGGCGAAGCCGCGACCTTGCTCCCCTGCGCGGGCGGCTTCAATGGCTGCATTTAATGCGAGTAGATTGGTTTGTTCCGCAATACCACGGATGACATCGAGTACCGTCACAATATCGCCGACATTGCCTTTGAGGTCGTTAATAACTTCCGAGGCTTTACCCACTTCATCGACCAATGACTGGACCGACTCTACACCTTTAGAGACCACGGCTTTAGCGCTGGAGCAATTAATGTTCGCCGCATTAGCCGATTCTGCAGCCTCTGAGGCGTTGGCAGAAACACCTTGTGCCGAGTGAGACATCTCATTCATGGCAGTGGCTACCATGTCAGTTTGCTGTCGTTGGTTGTTAACTGACTCTGAAATTTGCATGGATAGATGATTGCTTCTACTAGCGGATTCCGTCACCGCTTGCGACGTTTCAGAGGTTTTTTTGACTAAAGTGTGTACTTTTTCTACAAACAAATTAAACGCGGTAGACAGTGAGCCTAACTCGTCATTACTAGTCACGTCTAAGCGTTGAGTTAAATCACCATCTTTACGGGCAATATCATTTAAACGTTGAGTAATATACTGCAGTGGTTTAACAATAGTATTGATTAAGCCAAGACTAAGCGCAATTAATATCGCGGCAATAACGCCAGAAACAAAAAAGGTAGAAGCAATAGTCGAGGCTATTTGGGACGACTGAGCCGCTTCCATCTCGGCGATGGTTGCATCGATATCATCAATATAAAAACCAGTGCCTAGCATCCATTGCAGCTCGGGTAGCCAAATAGCGTAACCGAGTTTATTGAATTGCCCTTCTTGGTTTAATTTAGGCCAATCATAGATGACATAATCCCCGCCTTTTTTTGCCGCTCGCATCAACTCTTGGATGATAGCGACGCCATTTTTTGATTTCAGATTCCATAGATTCTTACCGATTAAAGAGGTTTTTGCGTGAGCGGTGACCACTCCATCTCCAGAATAGGCAAAGAAATAGCCATCCTTACCAAAGCGTAAGGTCGTTAGGCGCGCGACCAACTCTTCAGTAGCATCAGGCTTGTTTAATAAGTCTTTGATCGCTGTTTGCGCAAGATCGGTGTACTGCCTGAGCTCCATTTTTTTCGCTTCGATTAACCGTTCTCGGGTAGCCTGAATATTATCTTTCGATAAGCTATTTATTTTAAAGATATTTAAGCTGGTGAGCCCAATTGCGCTGAATAATACGGTAACAATAGAGAGCGCTAAGATTTTAGTTTTGATCGTCATTGAAACAAGCCTCGTCCAAAAAATGTGTAATCTTCTTTGAGTGTAGTACAGGAATCGCAATGTGCACGTGCTTGACATGGGGTTTTTGTGTGTATTTTAGGTGGGGGAATAGATGCAAGAAAGGTCTGGCAAAGGCTGGCTTAGGAGGAACTTATTGTGATCTTCATGGTAGGCATTGATACAAGTTTGGCATATGCAGGACTGACTTTTTAATCTTGCTGGAATTAAATCAATTAGACTCGTTGGTACCTCGATTTCGGCACACCAGCATCCGCTAACTTTTGCGACTCTGCAGTGAGTAGACTGCTTACAAAAGGGGCAGTTTTTATCACTTACAGTGTCATGCATAGGGTCACAATACGCCAGTTAATTCCTACCCTATTCATCGATTAACGAACAAAACGCGTGAGGGTAATGATAAGCTTAGAAATGGCGATAATTCAGTAAAACCCTACTGATAATTTGCAAAAATGGCATTTCTGAGCCATACCTACTCTATTGCTTTAATAAAGCAGCTATTCCAGTTAATTTAATACTCGGTCATAGATACCATGATGATTCTAGCAGGCGTTAGAAAAACTATCGCTATTTTCTCCCTTATGGGATTGTCTAACTATAGCATTGCGGAAGATATTAATATCGGCATGAGTACCGCACTGAGTGGCCCAGCGAAAGCCTTGGGTACGGGTATGAAAATAGGGGTGGAGTCCTATTTTAAAAGCGTTAATGGTGCAGGAGGTGTTGGCGGTAAGACGCTAAGACTAATAGTATTGGATGATGGCTATGAACCCAATCGTGCGGCGCCCAATATGCGCAAACTGATTGACGCAGAAAAAGTAGTGGCGGTGATGGGCAATGTCGGCACACCCACAGCAATAGTGACGGTGCCTATCGCTAATGAAAAGAAAGTCTTGTTGTTTGGTGCTTTTACTGGCGCTGGCGTATTACGCAAAGATCCAGCCGAGCGTTATGTCATTAACTATCGTGCTAGCTATGCAGAAGAAACCGCAGATATGATCACGGGTCTTTTATCTGCCGGTATCAAACCAGAAGAAATTGCTTTTTTTACCCAAAATGATGGCTATGGTGATGCCGGCTATCAGGGGGCGATCAGCGCTCTTAAGGTTGCAGGTTTTAGCAATGTACAGACACTGGTTCACGGGCGATATACACGTAACACGCTAAACATAGAGGATGGTTTAGCCACTATTTTGGATAGTGATATTGAGCCCAGGGCAATCATTATGGTGGGCGCCTACGGCCCCTGTGCAAAATTTATCAAACTAGCGAAAGAGGAGTTTCCCGACACCCACTATCTCAATGTTTCTTTTGTGGGAAGTAATGCATTAGCGCTCGAACTAGGTGACTCAGGTGAAGGTGTTATCGTGACTCAGGTGGTGCCTCACTTTAATGATAACTTAGCGTTGGTTGATGAATATAAAAAAGCACTTGCTCAGTTTGATAATAGTGCTAAACCAAGCTTTGTATCGTTAGAGGGTTATATTGTCGCCAAAGTATTTGTTGAAGGGTTAAAAGGCGCGGGTAATATTAATCGAGAGTCTATTATCGATGGGCTAGAGAGTCTGAAAAACCTAGATATCGGTATGGGATTTAGCCTTAGTTATAGTAAAAAAAATCATCAGGCCAGCCATAAAATATGGCCGACACGAATAAAAAGCGGTGAATATGTTGCTTTCGAATGGTCTGATTTCAAGCGCTAATCGTCTTAGGAAAAATATGGGATGAAACTTAAAGTGACTATCCGTGCGACCTTAATTGCATGGGTAGGTCTGGGTGCACTATCAGCTATTTTGCTTGCGGCGACAGGACTGACATCTAATCAAGAACTAGCAAAAAATCAAGAAAAAGTGACTGAAATTGCGCTGCCTTTGGAGCGCGTAACTCGTGCCCTAGGCACAACGATTACTTATTTTATACGCCGTCAGACAGAAGTGTTAATGGCAGAAACAAGTGAAGCCTTAAGTAGTGTTATACCCCGGGAAGAGCTAGAGGCAAACTTTCAAGAACAGCAAGCACAGCTATTGTTGCTTAATGATCAGCATGCTGATGGCATAGTGGCTTATGATAGATTAGCGCGTTCATACAACGAATTTTTAGTGGTTGATAGTCAGCTATACACCATCACAGAAAAAAAATTACAATTAAAAGCGGCTTTGGCTAAGCACGCATCCAAAATAGATATCGCTGTGGATAAAATACAGAATGCTGCAGATGGTATTAGCGGTAAAATTAATTTCGCCTCTAAGCGTGCTAGTAGAAAAATTAAACGTCTGGCTAAAAAAATTCCTCAAGAACTAATCCTCTTCGAAGATTTACAGCCAGTTCTAGATTTTCGTCAAGCGGTCGAGAAAGGCATTTTTGGTACGCAGGCGAACGCGCAAAAACACAGCGCTGATATTCGAGCAGGAGTGCCAAGGTTGGCAACTCTTGCTCGACAGGTCATGCTAGAAAATAATGCCGACACGCTGACAAATATAGAAAATAATCTGATCAAGCAGTTAACGGTATCGATTCAGTCCTCTCTCGAAGGTTTGGCAACTACTATATCAGGAATTGAAGCGACAAAGATGTTGGGGGTGTTAAACGTAGAGTTTGCAATTGTACTTAAGCTTATTGCTAATGGTGATCAAACCATACTGGAATTGCGACGTAATTTTATTGCCACCAACAAAAAATTACAGCTATCAAGGGAAAATATGCATGTAGCTGAAGCCGAGATGGCGAATAGTTTAAATACCTTGTCGGGCGTCGTACAAGCGATTGCAGACAACACAAAAAAACAAGCGAAGAGCGTTTTAGCTAAAAGCGGGTATACCATTGTACTGATGGGTAGCCTCGTGTCTGTGCTAACAGTTATTTTAGGTGTTATCGTCTTTCGGCGCATTACCAAACCTCTCGACCAGACACGTGCCGCTATACGCGCTGCCGCGAATGGAGATTTAACGCATCGTATGTCCGACTTTGGTCAGCACGATGAATTTTCTGTGTTAGCCCATGACTTTAATGAATTTGCAAATACTACGAGAAACCTTGTGGCTGACATTCAAGCGCATTCCTCTAAGGTAGACGTGTCAGCGCGACAGTTGTCGCAGATTGCGCATCAAAATAATAGTGATATTGAGCGTCAGCAGAAAGAGATACAATTACTCAGCCGAGCGATGGATAAGATGTCAGAGTCTGTGGAAAATGTGAATGATAATTCTCGTGCGGCTAACGCCGGTGCAGAAATGGCCGAAAAATCGGCAGGAAAAGGCAAGCATGAAGTGAAAGAAACCATGGAGTCTATTACTCGGCTTGCCACTGAAATCGATTATGCAGCGGGTGTCATTAATGAATTAAATGGCGATAGTGAAGCTGTTGGTTCTGTACTGGGTGTGATTAGTGGTGTGGCAGATCAGACTAACTTACTTGCATTGAACGCAGCCATCGAAGCTGCTAGAGCGGGTGACCAAGGGCGAGGTTTTGCAGTGGTGGCAGATGAAGTTAGGACGCTGGCTATACGCACGCAAGAGTCTGCGGCAGAAATAAAAACCATTATTGAAACGGTGCAAACGCGTACCAGTGATGTTTCTATGGCTATTGCCAAGAGTCGTAAAGATGTTCAAACTAGTGTGGAGCAAGCATCAAAAGCCAGCGAGGCACTGGATACCATTACTGCTGCGGTAACGTCCATTGCACAAATGAATACGGCAATTAGTGGCGCAACTCAACAGCAAACCGCTGCGGCTACCGAAGTGGAAAGTAATATTGCTAGCATACAAGAAGCCACAGAATATGCATCTGAGGCGAGTCAAGATACTGCGCATAGTAGTGAGGTGTTAGCCGGTTTGTCAAACGAACTTTCGGATATGGTGTCTAAGTTTACCGTCTAGTTTATGTGGGTAGTAGATTGGCCTTACAAATCTTCATTGCCTTTGCCTAAAGATTCTTTTTTATATTCCGCAATCACTTCACCCGTACGTGAAAGCAGGCGCCACCATTCCGAACCATCTTCTCTAATGTAGCGTACTGCCCCTGAGCGTACGAGGATTCTTCTTAACTCATCATCTTCAAAACCGCCTAAGCGTTTGCTAAGCAATTCAAATGAACGGTCGGTATAGCCTTTATGACTAAGAAAGAACTGTGCAGTTTTTTCCGCCATATGTTCGGTTTTCACTGATTCAAGTGCAATACGTAAATCAGCATCTGCCCGATCTTTTTGTAGCCACCAGGCAATGACGCCGCCGATAAAAACACCCGCTAAACTAAATAAGCCTGCGCTAATTTCACCCATTATTACATCTCCTCTTGTTATATTTTATGGCTTGTTTGTTGATTGATATACACGCTCAAACATTGCTTCTGTCTTTGCTCGACATCAAAATTATCCGTAGCTAACCATGATAGATAAGCGGTTCTTAGTTCTGCCCATTCGCTATCAATAATAGAAAACCAACTCGTATTGCGATTGCGACCTTTAACGACGGTGGCTTGTCTAAAACAACCTTCGTATACAAAGCCTAAACGTTTAGCGGCTTTAATCGAATTTGCGTTGAGTGAATTACATTTCCATTCGCAGCGGCGATAACCAAGATGGAAGCTATTATCAATCATTAAATAGATAGCTTCAGTAGCAATAGTCGTTTTTTGTAATAGTGGTGAAAAGCAAACGTGCGCGACTTCTATTGATCCTGCCGCCGCTTGGATTCGAGCATAAGCTATATATCCCATCGCTTTATTGGTGCTGATATTAACGATGGCATAAAAAACAGATTCGGCATTTTCTTCTTCAGATGCTTTTTTCTTGGAGGTGATGAAATCGGCAAATTGTTCAATGTTGTCGAAGGGGCCGTTGGGTAAATAGCGCCAAATTTTATTTTCGGTATCGCTAGCGTAAGCATCCCATAGGTCTTGCGTGTGCGCACCAGAGAGCGGTTCTAAATAACAATAGCAGCCGAGTATTTTTTCTTTAGCGGGGAGGGGGGGTGCTTGCCAGTTATGTATTTTTTTACCGAGCTCTACTTCATTCATTATGGCTTTCTCTTGCGGGTTTTTTGATTTTTCGGCGACTCTTTTTGTCAGATAGTTGTCGTTTTAATGCCCACTGAATATGTTCTTGTACCATTACTGATGGGTGCTGTTGGCGCTCTTCTAGAGCCGCTACAATGGCTGGCGACTTGGGTGCATTACCCAACCCGATAGCAAGATTACGCAACCAGCGTTCATAGCCAATACGACGAATAGCCGAGCCCTCGGTACGTTGTAAGTATTCGGCCTCTGTCCATAAAAATAATGTTGCAAGTTCACTGTCTTCTAATGCATGGCGAGGAGAGAAGTCGGTCTCGTTGCTATGTTTGGCGTATTTGTTCCAGGGGCAAATTGCTTGGCAATCGTCGCAGCCAAAGACTCGATTGCCGATAGGTTCGCGAAACTCTTCTGGAATGGAGCCCTTTAGCTCAATGGTTAAATAAGAAATGCAACGAGTAGCATCTAGCTTGTACGGGCCAACAAAGGCATCAGTCGGGCATACTTTTAAGCACGCACTACAGTCGCCACATTTATTCTCGGCCACTGCTTGATTAATCGGTAATGGAATATTAGTCAGTACCTCGCCTAGAAAAAACCAGCTACCGGCTTCTTTATTAAGCACCAACGTGTTTTTACCTATCCAGCCGAGGCCGGCTTTTTCAGCCAGCGCCTTTTCTAATACGGGTGCACTATCGACAAAGGGGCGCTGTGAGATCGTATCGATAGGCCAGTGGTATTGTTGCGCTAGCTCGGTGTAGCGTGCTTCCACTTTTTTAGCGATGACGCTCAAACGTTTACGGATGAGCTTATGATAATCACGGCCTAAAGCATAGCGGGAAATATAGGCTTTATGGGTTTGTTTGAGCACTTGAATGTATTGGGTGTTTTCTGGCAGATAGTTCATGCGCGCCGAAATTACGCGAATAGTGTTAGGGACTAATTGCGCGGGGAAATTACGTTTTTCTTGATGGGTTTGCATCCACTGCATTTCGCCATGATAGCGTTGATCTAGCCAGTGCTGTAAATGATCACGATGCTCGCCTAACTCCACATCGCTGATGCCCACCGCTTGAAAGCCTAGTTCACGTGCCCAGACTTGAATCTCATCGACGAGTGCTAATAAAGCGGGGTGCCCCTCCGCAGGGTGATCATCGCTTACAGCGGTGGTGGATATTTTTTTTGGTATGATGGTCATGTGTTGCGCTATCTACTTTATGCCATTTTATAGTGGTTCTGCTTTATAATGCCCCATTGTATTTTGAATGCACTCTTTTTACACTCTCTTTTAATGTGGGCTTTTACTATGTTTTATTGCGCTAGATTTTATAGTACTGGGGTTTCTTATTATGCCGCTGTCTAAATCGTCATCCCTTTATCTTGCAGAGCAAGTGGCAGAGCTAGATAGCTTAGTTATTCAGCACCAAGGTATTACAGCAGCCAAACTGATGAAACGTGCAGGCCGAGCGGCTTTTGAAGTCGTGTTAGAACAATGGCCTCATTCTCAGGCGCTACATCTCTTTTGCGGTGCAGGTAATAATGCCGGTGACGGCTATGTGATGGCAGCCTTAGCTAAGCAAAGAAATCTTCAGGTGAGTGTATGGTTCTTGTCTGCGCCCACAGCCTTAACCGGCGCTGCCTTATCGGCGTATCAATATGCACTCCAAGAAGGGGTTGAATGTCAGGCATTTGATGCGAATGTATTTTTGGATGCGCAATTAATGCAAGCAGACGCCACCATATTGGTTGATGCCTTACTAGGTACGGGTATAAAAGGCGCATTGCGTGATGATTATGAGCAAGCGGTAAATGTGATTAATCAGGCGAATGTCGCACACGGCTGGCCGTTAGTGGCTATGGATATTCCTACGGGAGTTAACCCCAATACCGGAGCAGTGGCGACAGTAGCCATTCAAGCGGATGCCACAATAAGTTTTATTGGGCAAAAACAGGGCTTGTTTACGGGTGCTGGGAGAGTACACAGTGGTGAGCGTTATTATGATGATTTAGGTGCGGATGATGAATGGCTGCATTTAGTCAACGCCACTAGCCAAATTATCGACCTGCAGCAATGTTTACAGCAATTACCTAGTCGCAGTGTGGATGCACACAAAGGCGATTGTGGTCATGTGCTGGTCATAGGCGGTGATGTAGGCGTGTCTTTTGGTTATGGCGGCGCACCGATTATGGCGGCTGAAATGGCCTTGCGCACCGGAGCAGGTTTGGTCAGCGTGGCCACCCGACCTATCTTCGCTGCAGCGGCCTTAGCGCGACAGCCAGAAATGATGGTGACGGGGATTGATAGCGGAGAGGCATTATTACCCTTGTTAACTCGCGCTACCGGCGTGGTAGTCGGCCCCGGTCTAGGTCAGTCATCGTGGTCAGAGCAACTGTTATATCATGTATTACAAAGCCTAGATAAGCCCTTAGTGATTGATGCCGATGCCTTACACTTATTATCGCAACAGCGTTTTACAGAATCGGTTGTTAGCGTTAAAGATCAGCGCCAATGGATATTAACGCCGCATCCAGGTGAAGCCGCGAGCTTACTAGGGCTGACAGTAGAGCAAGTACAGGCAGACCGAATGCAAGCAGCACAAGACATTCAGCAACGCTATGGTGGTGCAGTTATCCTTAAAGGCGCAGGCACTATCGTCGTGACTTCAACGGGCGCGCAATACATATGTGATGCGGGTAATGCGGGAATGGCCAGTGGCGGCATGGGTGATGTCTTAAGTGGTTTAGCGGGTTCATTAATTGTGCAAGGGATGAGTATCGATAGCGCCGCGATATTAGCAGCAGTATTACATTCTAGCGCAGCAGATTTAGCCGTAGCAAAGACCGGACAACGGGGCTTATTAGCCACTGATCTTATTCCGTATGTACAAAAATTATTGGGCTAGGGTTGATTGATGTCTGAACGAAAAAGTTATTTTTTACCTGATGAGCAGGCAACCGTAACCGCCGGCCATGATCTAGGCAGGCAATTGCGTGCAGGCATGAGCGTTTTTTTAGAGGGGACGCTGGGTGCAGGTAAAACCACCATCACTCGGGGCATTTTACAAGCCTTTGGTCATTCAGGTGCAGTTAAGAGTCCAACCTATACACTAGTGGAGCCTTATGAACACCTATCCCCAATGGTGTATCATTTTGACCTTTACCGTTTAGGTGATGCAGAAGAATTAGAATACATGGGCATTAGGGATTATTTTTCTGCTCAATCGCTTTGTTTGGTCGAATGGGCAGAACGGGGAAGAGGAGTGCTACCTCAGCCCAATGTCATTGTGGCACTGACACCCCGGCACTGTGAACAAACAGATGTGATGGGCCGACAATTAAACGTGCAGTTTATCACTTCGGATAAAGTGTTTAAATGAAACAGCTAGGATGAAGCAGCTTGAGTGCAGTAGGTAGAGTGAAACAGTTAGGTCGGGAGAGAGCGGCTTGCTAATAAAAAAATCAGTCACCAGCGCAAGTGCTAGTTTGCGATGGAGTTTTTTTTGTCTTCTGCTAATCGCCAACGTCACTTATTCCGCTGCCATTAATGCAGCAACAATTGACAGTGTACGTTTGTGGCGAGCGCCTGATCATACGCGTGTCGTGCTAGATATGAGCGCTACCGTCAAGTATAAATTATTTTCACTGCAAAACCCTGATCGTTTGGTGGTAGATATTGATGGCGCGAACACCAAGGCGAACTTTGCACGTTTAGATGTTAACAACACACCACTTAAGCGCGTACGTACAGCGGCGCGTAATCAACATGATTTGCGTTTAGTATTTGATCTGCGCACAGCCATTAAACCCCGCAGTTTTTTATTAAAACCAAATAAAGGCAAGCCTCATCGTTTAGTGATTGATCTGTATGATAAAGGCGTGGTCACTAAGAAAACCGTGAGTAATATTGGCTTTAATAATAAGCGTAAGCCGAGCCTGTCGCCACAACCCACGGCACAACAAAAGCCGACTCCCCGTGACATCATTGTTGTTGTCGATCCAGGTCATGGCGGTGAAGATCCTGGCGCAATAGGGCCCCGGCGTGTAAAAGAAAAAGTAGTGGTGTTAGACATTGCTAAAAAGTTAGCCAAGCTGATTAATAATAAAAGCGGCTATAAGGCGATATTAACGCGCGATGGCGATTATTTTATTCCTTTGCGTAAGCGCCGAGATAAAGCACGACTGCTGCGTGCCGATTTATTTGTGTCTATTCATGCGGATGCTTTTAAGCAGGCACAAGCCAATGGTGCTTCTGTTTATGCTTTGTCTCGTCGCGGAGCGACCAGTGAAACCGCTCGTTTCTTAGCGAAACAAGAAAATGAAGCCGACCTTATTGGTGGTGTAGGCGATGTCAGTCTAGATGATAAAGATGAAGTGCTGCGCGGTGTGCTAGTTGATTTGTCGATAACGGCAACAGTGGGTGCGAGTTTAGAATTGGGGAAGACCGTTCTAGGGGATATGGGTAAGCTTGCGCATCTACATAAAAAACAAGTGGAGCAGGCGGGCTTTCTAGTGTTGAAATCACCCGATGTGCCCTCGATTCTTATTGAGACGGGATTTATTTCAAATCCTAAGGAAGAAAAGCTATTGTCTTCACCCGCGTATCGACAAAAAATGGCAACGGCTATATTTAACGGCATCGATCGTTATTTTTATCGTAAACCGCCAGCAGGCAGTTATGTAGCATGGGAAAAAAATGGTGGTAAAGAGGCCGAAAAAGAAATACGATTAGCCAATAAATCGCCAACAACAAGTGGTTCCCCAGGAGTAATATCAAATACAACCATTACCCATAAAGTGGCTAACGGTGAAAGCTTATCAGTGATTGGTCAGCGCTATCGAGTCAGTGTCGCTAAAATTAAAAAACTCAATAAACTTAAGAGTAATGCCATTAATATTGGTCAAGTGCTAACGATCACCGAAAAAAGAAAAGTGGAAGTCGAGCCACTAGTGTTTCATAAAGTAAAAAGTGGCGAAACTTTATCGGAAATCGCCATGCGTTATAAAACCTCGTCAGCAGTGCTTCGACAGCGCAATAAATTATCTTCTTCGGCTATACAAATTGGGCAGACATTGAGGATATCTAATTGAGTTGTGTTTTTTATACAGGCTCTAGGAAATTTAGTGGGTAAAATAAGGCCTGAACCTATAAGAGTGTTGTCTTAAATTCAAATAACGTTCAGTAGAAATAAAGCGATGAATAATAAAGAGAAAATCCAAGTCCTACCGAAATCCCCTGTGGATATATGTCACCGATACGTATTTCAATTGTGTCACGTTGATGTCTGATATGCTGTTAGTGTGATTTATGAATGTCAGCCTTCGAGACGCTACAACAGAAGACGTTGACTTTGCTTTTGAAGCAAAGAAGCAGGCTATGGGCCCTCATATAATTTCAAAATGGGGCTGGGATGAAGGTTTTCAGATCACAATTCACAAACAACGGTGGAGTGAGAAGCCATGGTTTATTCTCGTTATGAATAATGAGGAAATCGGAACAGTTTCTATTCAGAATGTAGAGGGTAAGCTTAGGTTTGGGGAGTTTTATTTGCTGAATAAATTTCGGAATCAAGGGATTGGTACGGGTGTTTTGAAAGAATTCCTCATAGAATGTGACAAAAATTATAAGACTGTAGTTCTTGAATATCTTAAATGGAACCCTGTTGGCTCATTGTATAAGCGCAACAGCTTTAAAATTATAGATGAAAATGAAATACATTACTTTATGGTTCGTGAACCACAATCACACTAACACTAACAAGCGGCACCAGACTGACAGCCGGTATTTACGCCTTTTTTGTGTTACGCGCTGCCACTCAAACATTAAAGAAAAAATAGCTCCACACCGTTTTCAGCTGTATCGGGCGCTAGCTATAAAAATAAATCATTAGAAATGGAATATGCATGAAAAAATTTAATATAGATAAAATTATTTTAGTAATTTCATGACTACTGTTCCGTTAAGACCTTCTTTGTCTCGTTTTAACGGGACAGTAGTGACTTTAACTATAAAAATATTGGATTGACTATGAAAAAAATATTTTCTCTTTGTACTTTATTGGTTCTCATCGGCATTGGCGCTTTTTTACTGCTGACGAAGGAGGGGGTCAAAGCGTTGCAGGGGGCTAATATCCCCCAAGGGGTAACGGAGTTACGCTTTAGCGAAATCGATACCGCCTTTACGCATGT
>JBLHJR010000010.1:0-54487 GCA_047619205.1 Candidatus Endobugula sp.
GTGCGATCAGCATCAACGGTTCTTACTGAGCGGGTATTGTCGGGTATGGGGCTATCATCAAAGGCAAGTCCTGCTCGTAAAGTCCATTGCTTGTTTAAGTGATAATCCGTCCCTAAGGCAATGGTTTTTACATCATTCCATTGCGCATCAATAGTAGAGGCTTGTGAGGCTACACCTGTAGGAAATAAAATATTGAGCTGTTGGAAACGACTCCAGCGTGTCCAGCGGTAACCTAGAGAGAACTTCCATTTGTCTGCTAAAGGCTTGTTGTAGCCAATGTAGATCGTCTCAGGTGTAGTGAAATCTGCGCTAGCCGCAACGCTACCATTAGTCGCAGCGCTTAAATCAGAAAAGGTCGCCTTGCCTTTAATCTTGTGGTCAGTTTTAGAGCGGTAGCTAATGCCTAGGCGTGATTGATCAGAAAAGCTAAACATGGCCCCAAAATTATATCCAAGTTTAGCGCTATCACCTTCAATGGTGAGCCTTGAAGCTCCTGGTGTTGGTAGTATTGCTCCACTTAAAGTGACATCAAATTTTTGATAGCTAATACCAAATCCAATAGATGCACTATCATTGATTTTATAAGATAGGGAAGGGTTTAGGTTGACTGTTTTAATGTCGGTTTTAAGGCCATTAAAGCGACCAACAAAGTTATCGGGGTATTCAGTATTTGAGCCGAAAGGTGAGGTAATCGCTAAGCCAAAACGAACTCTGTCGCTAATGGGAAAAATAAAATAAGCATTGGGTGTCACAGAGTTTTGAGCGCCATCAGCATCTTTGCCGGTATTGTCACCAGTGCTACCCGTATCAGTAAACTTACCTTCAGCTTGAATAAAAGCAACCCCTAATTGGAATTGCTTGCGCTTTAATAATGACATGCCAGCAGGATTAAAGTGCGCGGCTGAAGCATCATCCCCAACAATTCCGTACCCCGCTTGTGAGCGTCCTAAAGCAGTAATACTATGGTCAGATAATTGAAAGCCGCCTGCTACAGAGCGTTGGCCAAAAGTTAACATCAATAATATTGTAGCTAGCGAAGCGGCTAGTGTCGTATAGGGAACACCCATTATTGAACCTTGTCATTATTTGTGTATCAACGGGGTAATCATTTCGACGAGATCGTTAATGTTAGTCGTGTGTTCATTGTTATAGGTCACATCAGCATAGCGTTGATAAAGCGGTGAGCGTTCAGCAAATACATCGGCAAAGCTCTGGCCTTCTGGGCGTGCAATGCCCCGCGATGCTTCGTTATTGCCCTCGCCATTGACCCGAGATTGCAGTGCGGTAAGCCCGACCTCTAAGAAGACGACCACGCCTAAGGATTTGAGGTGCTGCATGGCCTTTGCGCTATACACGGCACTGCCTCCAGTGGCAATTAAGGTGTTGCTGAGTCTAATGTTCAATAATACCTGTTCTTCAATATCCCGTAAGGCTTGATAGCCTTTGGTATCGAGAATACTTTGTAGTTGCTCGCCTTGCTGAGACTGAATCAGCAGGTCGGTATCAACAAAGTCGAGCCCTAAGCACTTAGCGAGTTGGACGCCTAGCGTGCTTTTGCCAGCGCCGGGCATTCCGATTAGAATGATGTTTGTTTGTATATGGAGTGAAGTCATGCAACAAATCATATCTTTGTGGGCATTTTCCTGCAATCTTTATAGCCAGTTAGGTGTAAAACAGTCGTGTTTAGCCCTGCAAGAGGAGTGTGAGGTTGGCATACCCCTACTATTATGCTGTTGCTGGGTAGGACGTTATTATCCCTCCATCTCAACAGATAAGCTTAAGCAGGCTCAGCCACTATCCCACGCGTGGTCGGCCCACTGTATTCAGCCGTTACGACAGATTCGTGAACAGATGAAAAGCACTACGGATGAGCTTGCACAACAAGTTGTAAAACAAGAGAATTGGCAGCAGCTTAGGGAAAAAGTGAAAGCAGTAGAATTGTCGGCTGAGAAATATTTACTCGAGGCTTTAGAGTCTGAGTTGGGGAAGGCTGACACCTTACATAATAAGAGCAATGTGACAGAATTGGATATGTTAAAACATACCCTAGCGACTATTCATCAATGTTTTCCTATGCTCCTTAGCGAAGCTAAAGCTATTCCGCTGCTAGCGACTATCGTGCATGCAGCGCACCCTGAGATGCAGTATGATAGCGTCCATGAAAACCTAGTGAAATATAGCTAAGAGAAGCCATGATGAAGAAAGATAAACTGGTGATTTTTGACACCACCTTACGCGATGGAGAGCAAAGCCCCGGCGCGTCGATGACCAAAGATGAAAAAGTCCGTATCGCGAAGATGCTGGATAAGATGAATGTCGATGTCATTGAAGCGGGTTTTGCCATTGCTAGCCAAGGTGACTTTGAGGCGGTCAAGGCCGTTGCTGCAGCAGTACAAGATACTACGGTGTGTAGTTTAGCGCGTGCAGTGCCAGCCGATATTGAGCGGGCGGCAGAAGCGATTAAACCCGCCAAGAGTGGGCGTATTCATACCTTTATCGCCACCTCGCCGATTCATATGCAATATAAGCTACAAATGCAGCCAGAAGCGGTGTTAGAGCAAGCGATTAAGGCAGTAAAACAGGCGCGGCAATATACCGATAATGTGGAATTTTCGCTTGAAGACGGTAGCCGTTCAGAGTTTGATTTTATGTGTCGTATTGTTGAAGCTACGATTGCAGCAGGCGCGGGCACGATTAATATTCCCGATACCGTCGGTTACGGTGAGCCAGGGGAATATGGCGAAATGTTTGCCCGAGTCATTGCCAATGTACCTAACTCGGATAAAGCCATTTTTTCTACCCATTGTCATAACGATTTAGGTTTAGCGGTATCTAATTCATTAGCCGCTGTAATTAATGGCGCACGACAAATTGAATGTACGATTAATGGTTTAGGTGAGCGTGCAGGTAATGCCTCTTTAGAAGAGGTGGTGATGGCTGTGCGTACCCGTCACGATATTTATCCTGTCGAAACAAACATCAATGCTCAGCATATTGTGCCGACCTCGCGTTTGGTGTCTAGTATTACCGGATTTCCCGTTCAGCCCAATAAAGCCATTGTGGGTATTAATGCCTTTGCTCATGAATCCGGTATTCACCAAGACGGTATATTAAAGCATCGCGAAACTTATGAAATTATGCGCGCAGAAGATGTAGGCTGGAATGCCAATAAACTCGTCTTAGGCAAGCACTCCGGTCGCGCTGCTGTAAAAGCACGTTTTGAAGACTTAGGGATTAGTTTTTCCACGGCAGAGGAATTTCAGCAGGTGTTTGTTCGCTTTAAAGAGTTAGCGGATAAAAAACATGAGATTTTTGATGAGGATTTGCAAGTACTAGTCAGCTATGTAGATAGCAATACTATTGATAAATTCATTTTTAAGAGTATGGAAATTAATTGCAAAACAGGTGCGCAACCTAGTGCCAGCTTAGTGTTGGTCATAGACGGTGAAGAGCAAACGGTTAGTGCTAATGGTTCTGGCCCAGTGGACGCAGTGTTTAAAGCCATTGAGTCGCAAGCCAAGAGTGGTGCAGATTTAAAACTCTATTCCGTCAATGCGATTACGGCAGGCACAGAAGCCCAAGCAGATGTGACGGTTAGGCTAGAACACGAGGGTAACATTGTTAACGGTGTCGGAGCAGATATTGATGTTATCGCCGCCTCTGCAAAAGCCTATCTTCATGCGCTAAATTTATTATCCTCAGATGTGTATAAAGCACATCCTCAACGTGAAGGCGTGTGAGGAAGTGTGAGACGTTAGACGTGAGAGGTAAGACGCTTTAAAAAATGTTTAGCGTCTCGCATCTCACCTCTTACGTCTCGCGCTACAAATAGAATGCCTGTATGGCAGGTACCGAAACCCATTATTCTTAGATGTGTATAAAGTACATCTACAATATGAAGGAGTATAGCGAAGTGTGAGACGCAAGACGCTTTAATAGTGTTTAGCCTCTCGCGTCTCACATCTCGCCCTTTAAAACATGCTTGAAAAACACCGCCTGACTTATTTAGACCATCTGGGTATTGAAAATTATATGCCTCGTCGAGCACTGCCTTGCGCACTGCCATCGCAATTATTATTGGATGACGCTTTGCTGGAGCCTGCGGCTTTTTCATCGGCTGACATGCCTGTTGATCCGTCGCGGGAAGTGATGACTGAGTCCACTGTAGAGCACGAGCATAACAATGCAGAACCTCAGCTTACAGCGACTGATCTAACAGCGGCGCAAGTTCGTCATCCATCTCCAGCGGAAATATTGACAGAACCGTCTGTAGAGAAAGCAGTACTTGTCGATGAGAAAGAGAGCCCAAGCATTAATAGTATTCTTGAGTCGCCAGTAAACGCTACTGTAGTGACACCAGTATCTAGTCCAGTACCTAGTCCGGCACCGAGTAGTTTGACAACGCAACAGCAGGCCATCCGTTTTGCTCTGAATGTCTGGCGAATCAATGCTGACCTGATGGTGATTGATTCACGTCAGCCCGGGGCGGCTTTGCCTACCGATCGATTATTACACAATATCTTACGCAGTATCAATTGCCACTTAGCACAGTTGCCACCTAGTGAATTATTACGTTGGCCTCTTTTTAAAGATAATAAGTTTAAAGATGATAAATTAAGCAGCAATGAAGATGAAGCGCGAGCGATGGTTCAAGCCTATATCTCTGCGCAATGCTCGAATGGAACAACAAAAAATATTCTATTGTTAGGTAAAGACGCCATACGTTTTGCCTTAACGATAGAGGACGGCATTGATAGTTTTTATGCGCAACATAAAGGCACTGCACTACTTCAACCACAGTGGAAAAACTCAGTGTTAATCGCACCGAGCTTGATTGATATGCTGCAAGACCCCATGCAAAAACGCGTGATGTGGAATGCTTTGCAAACTCTACTGGTACAAACAGCGGTAACAGCATAAGTTTATGAACATCAACTCTTTACATAAAATTAAAGAACACCATCAGCAGCCGTATGTATTGCGCATGATGACTGCGGATGACCTCCAAGCAGTATGCCTTATTGAGCAAGCGACACAGGCGCACCCTTGGACACTTTCTCAGTTTCAATCTAGCTTACAGTCATCCCATCAGTGCTGTGTACTTACGAGCACCCAAACGGTTAATCAAGCTAGCAATAAAACTAGCAATAAAATGATAGTTGCCTACGCCATTACCTCAACGGCGGCAGATGAGGCCGAGCTATTAAATATCACTGTAGCACTGGATTCTCAGCGCCAAGGCTTAGGGCAATTATTACTAGAACAAATTTGTGATTCGTTTGACGATACTATTCATAGCTTATTTTTAGAGGTTAGAGCGTCGAACCAAGCGGCGATTGCGTTATACGATAAGCTGTATTTTAATGAAGTAGGTCTTCGAGCTAATTATTACCCCAGTAAAAAGGGGCGTCGTGAAGATGCGATTATTATGGCCAAACCTTTGAGTGTAGATACATAGGCTAAATGAGCGGGTGAGATGAAACAGTTATTTTTTAGTCTGCCATTAGCGGCTCGCTATATGGTGATGAGTGCCTTAGGTTTTGCCTTAATGGGGGTGTTCGTTAAGGTCGCCTATGCGCAGGGTATACCCGTACTGGAAATTGTTGCTGCACGAGCGTTGGTCTCTGCCTTATTAAGTTATGCCGATGTTCGACGCAAAGGTATTCCATTGCTTGGGCAACGAAAGGGCTTGCTGTTTGCTAGAGGTATGGCGGGTGCGATCGCCTTGCTTTGTGTGTATACCGCATTAGTGAATATGCCCTTTGCGGATGCGACGGTTTTACAATATTTACATCCCATGTTTACCGCCGTATTAGCCATTATTTTTTTACGTGAACGGCTGCAGTTGCCAACAGTGCTGTGCATTGTTTTTAGTTTTATTGGTTTGCTCATTATGGTGAGGCCAGAATTTTTATTTTCTGGTTTGAGTGGCGAGTATTCCTTATGGGCAATAGCCGCTGCGGTGATGGGCGCTTTCGGTAGTGCGGTCGCTTATGTGCTAGTGAGAAAATTAAACGCTACCGAAGATGTGTCAGTGATTATTTTTTACTTCCCGATGATTGCCTTACCGCTGTCTTTAGCGATGCTAGGTAATGACATAGTGATGCCGCAGGGATGGACATGGCTAGTCTTATTAATGGTGGGTATTTCCACACAGCTAGGTCAAATAGGCTTAACCAAAGCAATGCAAACAGAGGGAGCAGCTAAAGCCACCAGTTTTTCTTACTTACAGGTGGTGTTTGCTATAGTATTAGGGTTTGTTTACTTTAACGAAATCCCTAGTGTATGGACATTGTTAGGGGCGTTATTAATTTTAACGGGTGCGTTAATTAATGTGGTTGTGAAAAAACGTGAGACGTAAGAAGTTAGATGCGAGACGCTCTTTTATAGCGAAGCGAAGTAAAGCGTCGCGCATCTTACATTTAATGCCAACCACAGAAAGTTTTTAGGATGCATGTTGGTGCGCACGGCACACCCTACATGCATTCATCAACGTAGGGTGTGCCGTGCGCACCGTCTGTTTGAAACCTGAAAATTATTTGTAATGGGTATAACAATTAAAAATAAAACCGCATTCAATATGCAGCGGTAGCTAAGCCCGAGGAATAAAAAACATGAATAACAACGAAATCATTAAACGCTTGCGCTTCATTTTAGAGGTCGACGATAGTGTTTTGAGCGAATACTTTATCCTGGGTGGCTGTCAATTATCGCCAGAGAATGTAGCTGAATTTTTTAAGGTGGATACGGATACTGTGTATAAAGAATGCTCTGATGAGCAGTTAACAAGATTCTTAGATGGCTTAATTATTCAGCGTCGTGGCCCCTCAAAAGACGGCTTACGCAATCCCGTTGCCTTGAATAATAACCTTATTCTTAAAAAAGTGAGAATTGCTTTAGAGCTAGAAGCGCGGGATTTAGATAACGCCTTTATGTTAGCTGATTGCGAGTTGTCGGCTCATGAAATCTCTTCCTTGTTTCGTAAGCCGGGAACTAAACACTTTGTCGAGTGCACGGATGAATTACTAGCAAATTTTTTTAGTGGTCTAAGTTTATATTTTCGTTCTTAGGGGCTTTTTAGTCGTCAGCACTAGTCGCTAACACTATCAGCAAACGCTAGCCGTAAACAGCAATCATGCTTTCTTTGCTAATTGCTTTTGTAGCCATTGAGAAATGTCCGTGATTTCTTCCATGCAAATACTATGGGCAATGGGATAACTAGCATAATCTGGCTTGTAGTCCAAATCCTCTAAGGCTTTTACTGCCTGTAGACCTAATAATTCTACCACTACATTATCTACTGTTCCGTGGCCAATCAAGATAGGCAGTGAGCGGTTCATTTTATGTAAAATGATAGAAGTTTTAGTCGCAAAATAACTTGATAAAGCAATTAACCCCCCTAGCGGTTTGGGGTAACTGAGAGCGGCTTCATAGGCGACAGCACCCCCTTGAGAAAACCCCACGATAAAGATCTGCTCGCTAGGAATACCGCGTGTGATTTC
Source organism: Candidatus Endobugula sp. (assembly GCA_047619205.1). Taxonomy (GTDB): domain Bacteria; phylum Pseudomonadota; class Gammaproteobacteria; order Pseudomonadales; family Cellvibrionaceae; genus Endobugula. The sequence goes on from JBLHJR010000010.1 coordinate 7,503, forward strand.
TTGCTCGATTAACTCGCCAATCGCCTCTGCGGACTCCATGATTTGTTGAGTGTCAATGACGCGCTCTATATCCACAGAAATAATATCGTACCAAGCAGGCATTACCATGCCACCGTTCACGGTCACCGTTCTATTGGGTGCGTGAGGGAAAATAAAGCGTACCCCCATTGGCAATCTAAGTTCAGGTACTATTGGCTCAAAATCATGTCCGTTAGCCCCTAGGCCGTGTAGCCATATGACAGAAGCGATAGGATTGGGCAGGGTTTCTATTTCTAGGTAATTTAATTGAGGCATAAAAATGTCTAATAATGAGTGGGTTAGGTTAAATCGGAGGGGGATTATATAGCTTTTTTTTGATTTGTGAACGACTCATATGGCTATAAATGGGCTATGTTGATAGTGCCAACGTCGCTGTCAGTGTATGTTGAGTGTAGTTGCCCATTTATAGGTCAGCTAAAACATTGATTACGTATTATGTCTATTGCTAGGAGCCTGTCCGAGAATAGAGAACCTGCTGCGGAAAAACTATTCCGGCCCATTTTTCCGATCATTTTCGTTGAATAGAACCACTATTCGCCTCAAATGTTCGAAAAAATGGACTCAACATTGTTTCCCCTCGCTACGGCCCCTATTCTCGGACAGCCCCCTAGTGTATGAATTATTGATGATTCTATAACCTTGGGAGCTGTTTTTACGGCTTTACTCGGTTATCTGGTGATGGCGTTTGATATTGCTAGTAGCACGACAGGCGCGTGGGGTTTACTTAAAAATAGAGGGTCTGCCGATGGCTTGGCATTAGTTTCTCGTAGTATCTTAGGTCAAGAAATAAGGCATCTTTTCAATGGCTAAAGTCAGTGTCAAACTATGTTTCTGTAAATTGATCTTATTAGTGGATGATAAATCTGAGATTCACGAAGAAGAATTTATCTACAGTATCAGCTTTACTCAAATTTTTAGTCGTATAGAATTTGATGATTTACTACCGAGTCACTTGAAAAGAATACACTCCATTTCAGGCGCGCTGTGAATATGTCCCTATACACTCAGCATCGGCATCCATGCCTCAGATGGCCTGAAACGGAGTGTATTCTTTTCAAGCATCCTGCTAGTACTTGCATAGTAAACCAGTACTGAGTAAAAAATACTGTGGAACCTGCACATCATAATAAAATCGTTGTCATATAAAATTGCGTAGACAATAGATAATTGTGAGCGCCATTCTAGAAGCTGAGTTTTGTGAGTATTAAAAAAACCGATGCGTAGCTAATGCTTAAGGGCACCTCTAAAAACAGTAATTTTTCGTGATGCTATCAACAGTAGGCGTCATAAGGCGAGGCAGCCATCGCGGAAAAAATGCGTTTTTAGAGGTGCCTTTAATCAAATTTAACCTTGATTCTTGCCTTAGCTTTGTTCGCTGCCACAGGCCTTCTTAACGGATCTAATATAGCCTTAGAACCGTCAATATTTAACAGCAGCGCTAGTTGCAACAGTTCCCCTAATTTCCCACTCGGAAAGCCTTTCTTGTTAAACCACAACAAATATTCTTCAGGTAAGTCGGCAATTAAGTGACCTTGGTATTTACCAAAGGGCATAGGCTCACGGACTATCGCCTGTAGATTGTCGGTAGTGAGTACTGAAGTTTGTTCCATGATATTGTCCTGAAGGAGTCTTTGATTAAGTTACTTTCCGCTAACTAGTTTTGCGTTAACTAGTGAATACACGCCATAAAGCATGCCCACTCATTATATATTTACGCTCAAATGCGGTTATGCTGGTTTCAGCTTGGTATTGCTCGATATCAATGTGCGCTAAGTGTGCGCCATTGGCTTTGGCGATCAACAAGGCTTGATGGAATTCTTCAGCGTATATTTTCCAGTTAGTCCTAAGCTCTATTTTTTTACTGATAGCGAGCAGGCTAGTAAAGGCGGCTTCACCATGCCAGCGCCGCTGTAGGTGCTGAGGTTTAGGGTAGGGGTTGGGGTAGAGTAGGCTGTGGTATTCGAACTGCCATTGGGCTTGTTCGGCTAAACGCCAAAAGTCCGTACATTCACAGCGCAGTAATAAACAGTTCGTGGGTAATTGCTTATTGCTACTGTGCTGTAGCCGTTTAGCGGATTGATCGAGTCCAATGACGAGGTGGTCAGGATGAATTGCGGCTAAATGCCGACTGCTTTCACCGGTTCCGCAGGCACTATCTACTATAAGCTTGGGTTTTCCTTGCGCGTGCCAATACGCATAGCTTTGCTCGAACGCCGCTTGATTATAGTCTGCAATGGGTTTGCGGCTCTGGCTATTGAGGTGTTTGATCACTAGCGTTTCTAGGCGTTCATTAATGCCTTTTTGTGGCGAAGTGATGGGTTTGGCGGGGGTGAAACTCATAGTTGTGCTCTGCAGAGGGGGTTTTTTAGGATTATACCTGTGCATGGCTTTTATGTTCTATAGATTAAATACCTTGTGCGCAAGCAACTCGCCTTGGACATCTCACTCTAGGAGGCTGTCCGAGAATAGAGAACCTACTGCGGAAAAACTATTTCGGCCCATTTTTCCGATCATTTTCGTTGAATAGAACCACTATTCGCCCCAAATGTTCGAAAAAATGGACTCAACATTGTTTCCCCTCGCTACGGCCCCTATTCTCGGACAGCCTCCTAGGGTTACTTCCCAGTGTAAGGTCTTAGTGTTGTTTGTCGGGTGAGCAGGTATAATGCGCGCATTTACTCTCCGCTCGGTACTTTCAATCAACTATTAGCTTAGTTGTTGAGGCAAGCCCAAGCATTTTAGGATAAGTATTAGATGTCAGACCAGAACTTTATCAACGAAGTGAATGTGCGCCGTACCTTTGCGATCATTTCTCACCCCGATGCGGGTAAAACCACCATTACCGAAAAGCTGTTGTTATTGGGGCAGGCGATTCAGTTGGCGGGTTCGGTGAAAGGTAAGCGTGGCCCACATGCGAAGTCTGATTGGATGAGTATGGAGCAGGAAAGGGGCATTTCGGTGACTTCTTCAGTGATGCAATTCCCTTATAAGGGGCGAGTAGTCAATCTTCTCGATACCCCAGGACACGAAGATTTCTCGGAGGATACTTACCGAACCCTAACTGCAGTCGATTCTGTGCTGATGGTGATTGATTGTGCTAAGGGTGTAGAAGACCGTACCATTAAGTTAATGGATGTTTGTCGTTTGCGCGATACACCAATATTAGCCTTTATTAATAAAATGGATCGCGATGTGCGCGACCCCATTGAAGTCTTAGATGAAATTGAAAGTGTATTAAAAATTAAAGCCGCGCCGATTAACTGGCCTTTGGGAATGGGTAAAGAATTAAAAGGCGTTTATAACCTTTACACCGATACTATCCATGTCTATCAGCAGGGTATGGGGCATAAGTTGAATGACGATCTTCGTATTCAGGGCTTAAATAGCCAGGAAGCCTCAGACTTATTAGGCGCTTATGCGGATGATACTCGTGAGGAAATTGAACTGGTGCGCGGCGCTACCCACGAGTTTAATCGAGAGGAATATTTGGCGGGTCGTTTAACGCCGGTATTTTTTGGTACCGCCTTAGGCAATTTTGGTGTGCGTGAAATGCTCGAAGGTTTTGTCGAGTGGGCCCCGATTCCTTTAGCGCGCATGACCAAGGAGCGTGAAGTCGCTGCAGAAGAAGAAAACTTTTCCGGTTTTATCTTTAAAATTCAAGCAAATATGGACCCCAAACATCGTGACCGCATTGCGTTTATGCGAGTGTGCTCTGGCAAATACACCAAGGGCATGAAGATGAGGCATGTGCGTTTGGGTAAAGATGTAAGGATTGCCGATGCAGTGACTTTTCTAGCGGGAGATCGTAGTACGGTAGAGGAAGCGATATCGGGCGATATTATTGGTTTGCATAATCATGGCACCATTCAGATTGGCGATACTTTCACCGAAGGCGAATCGCTAAAATATACCGGTATTCCCCATTTTGCACCTGAGTTATTTCGTCGTATTCGTTTAAAAGATCCGCTTAGAATGAAGCAGCTGCAAAAAGGGTTGCAGCAACTATCAGAAGAGGGATCTACCCAAGTATTTTTTCCTATGAGTAATACTGATATTGTGGTGGGAGCTGTGGGAGTACTGCAATTTGAAGTGGTCGCTTATCGCCTAAAGGATGAATACAAAGTGGAGGCCATTTACGAAGCCGTGAATGTCACTACTGCGCGTTGGGTGGACTGTGAAGACAGCAAAAAATTAGAAGAATTTAAACGCAAGTGTGCGGACAACCTCTCTATTGATGGCGGTGGACACTTAACGTATCTAGCGCCTACGCGGGTGAATTTATCTTTAACGCAAGAGCGTTATCCTGACGTGGTGTTTAGATCAACTAGAGAGCATTGATGAGGTGCGAGGCGTGAGTAGTCCACACGAAAACTGCTCCTGTATTTTCGCTGCCCCCCTCGTCCTGAGGGGCAACGCAAGGTGCTTCAAGTCCGATGATGTTTCTTGGGGAAAAGCGTCTGGTATCTTACGTTGGATGCATTGCTAATGAATATAGTAATAACGTTAATACTCGCGTTATTCATTATTGGTTTACTGTTTTTTTTGCTTTCTCGAATAAAAACACCTTATTACCGCGTTGATCGTGAGCGCATGACCCATGTTTTAGAAATGGTCTTAACAGGTAACGCAACAGAAAATGACTGGAACATAACCTTTGGTATGACTCTTCGCCACTCTCCAGCCTTAGAGGCGCTTCGCCTAGTCTGTGTGGATATCGAAGAAGGGTGTTATATTGGCGAACAAAGACCACCGTATTTATTTTCAGCTGAAGGCTTAGATAAACTACAGCAGGTACTAGAGACAGTAAGGGCCATGCCAGATTAATATCATTCGTGCAAAGGCCTCACACGTTTATTCATCAAGACTAAGGGATATCTTATGCAAACAAGCTCTTCACCTATCGCGCGTTTTTTAATTATTACTGCGGCGTTTATTATTGTGGTCGCAGGTATGCGTGCCGCTGAGTCTTTGTTAATTCCCTTCTTTTTATCACTCTTCATTGCCATTATTTGTACGCCATTACTACGTTTGATGCAACGCTATCGAATTCCCACTGGGGTTTCCATTCTATTGATTGTGGTGATGATGGTGGTGGTGGGTATTTTCATAGGCGCTATTGTTGGCTCCTCTATTAATAGTTTTACCGCTGACATCCCTCTTTATCAGGCGCGACTAGTACAGTTATCGCTGAGCCTACAAGAGTGGCTAGCGGGTATGGGCTTGGCTATTGATAGCCAGCTCTGGAAGGAGGTAGTGAACCCTAGTGCAGCACTTACCATGGCCGGGAATACGTTGAGTTCATTCGGTAATATTATGACCGATGGGTTTTTGATTTTATTAACGGTAATGTTTATTTTAGCGGAGGAAGTCAATTTTTCTGATAAATTTCGTCATGCTTCTAACTCCAGTGAAAAAACCTTAGAGGCCCTTAGTCGCTTTGCTGAAAGTATTAACACCTATATGGCAATTAAGACCCTAGTGAGTTTTGCTACGGGTGTATTGCTTATGTTTGCCTTAATGATTATAGGCGTTGATTACCCAGTGTTATGGGGCATGTTGGCCTTTATGCTCAACTTTATTCCTACCTTTGGTTCTATTCTAGCGGCAGTGCCGCCGGTACTCCTAGCCATTGTGCAATTAGGCTTCGGCGAGGCATTAATGACAGCGGCTTTATATATCAGCGTTAATATTGTGGTCGGCTCTGTTTTAGAGCCTCGCTTTATGGGTAAGGGCTTGGACTTATCGTCGTTAGTAGTTTTCCTATCCTTAGTTTTTTGGGGGTGGATACTCGGCCCTGTGGGCATGTTGCTGTCGGTACCTTTAACGATTATGGTGAAAATCGCCTTAGAAAACTCCCCTGATACTCACTGGCTCGGCGTCATGTTGGGTTCTGGGGCCAATGTACCTGAAGCTGAGGTACCTGAAACCGAGGTGCCTGAAAAAGAAATGTCATAAGTCCAATTGCCGATCCAACAGTGGTTTCTAGGCTTAAGGCATTCATATTATTCATTAAATCCCCATAGGCCGAGGGAGGTATTCTTTCGAGCCTTCTTTTCTTGTCCCCATCCCCCATAAAACCGCTGTTTTATTGCTCCATTTATTGCGCTCTCTATTGCGGAAAGCCTATTTTCTGCTATAACTAAAAGAGATAGTTCCAACTCTAGTAATGCTCAATAAGCTAGTTTATATGGGGTTTCTTCGTCTTGTTATTTTTAGGGTAGTGATTTATGTCCGACAGCGTTTACGCTTTTCTTCCTTTTTTTATTAAGGGTTATTATATCAAGAGTGATACTCGCTCTCGATTGACGGTTGTAGGCTTAGTGCGCGCGAGTGTGTTGTGTTGTTGTATCGTAGCCGGACAGGTTTATGGGCAAGCGCCGGAGATAGCCAAGCCTTCAGACGTACGGATGGTGATTGATATTTCTGGCAGTATGAAGAAAAATGACCCGCAAAATTTACGTCGACCGGCATTAGAGATGTTAGTGCAATTATTACCTGAGGGGAGTAAAGCGGGTATTTGGAGTTTTGGGCAGTATGTCAACATGTTGGTGCCTCATGGAAAAGTAGATAAGCGCTGGAGTAAAAAGGCGACGGCGGCATCGGCAGAAATCAACTCTATTGCACAATTCACCAATATTGGCGAGGCTTTAGAAAAAGCGGCTTATGACTTTACAACAAAAAATAGTCAATATCAGCGCCATGTTATTTTGTTAACCGATGGTATGGTAGATATTAATCGCAACAATGCGATTAATAAAAATGAGCGCGAGCGTATTATCAATAAAATACTGCCGATGTATGAGCAGGCAGGCATCACCTTGCATACTATTGCCCTGTCAGATAATGCCGATAAACAATTACTCAATAAGTTAGCTTTAGCGACAGATGGCAAAGCTGAAGTGGCAAAAACTGCTGAAGAATTGATGGATGTTTTTTTACAGGTATTTGATCAAGCGGTACCTTCTGAAGGCGTACCTTTTGATGGTGAGAGCTTTATTGTTGACTCCAGTATCGAAGAGTTTACCGCGCTAATTTTTCGTAAGCCCAATGCAAAAGATACGCAAATAATTTCCCCTGATAAGCAAACCTACACCAAAGATGCTAATGATCCCCATGTGAATTGGTACCATACAGATAAGTATGATTTGATTACCATTTCCCAGCCGTTTGAGGGTGAGTGGAAGGTGTCGGCAGATTTGGAGCCACAAAGCCGTGTTACAGTGGTGAGTGATTTAAGTATTGCGGTGAGATCAATGCCAACCAATATTGCTCTTGATGACACCATTAATGCCTCTTTGGTGTTGCGCGAAGACAATAAAACCATCACTCGGGCTGAATTTTTAAGCTTATTAACTATCGATGTGGCAGTAACCTCTAAAAATGGTAAGGCGTGGTCTCAGCGTTTATCTGATGGCGATGTATCTAAGGGTGGTGCATCTAAGGGCAGTTTATCTAAGAAAAGTGTCCCCGCCAATGGGTTGTACTCGGTATTGTTGGAGCAGTTTGATAAAGAAGGACAATATAAAATCAATTTCACTGTTGATGGAAAAAGTTTTAAACGACGATATTCTCATCAGTTATCCGTGCGTACACCTTTTCTAGTTGAGGTTAAAAAATCAAAAAACGAAGCAAATAATCAATTCTTGATACAGGTGATTCCGCAGTCAACGAGTATTGATGTCGCTAACACTCAAGTTGTTGGTGAGTTGACATATCCATCGGGGAAAAACGAGCCGCTACCGTTTACTTTGACTGAAGATGGCACTTGGGGATTGTCCGTGATCACCGATAAAGAGGGCGAATATTCCTTGTCAATTCAGGTGGTAACTGAAGGTCAAGCACCGGATATAAGTTTGGAAACGGTTGTACTCTCTCAGGGAGAGGAAGATAACATTTTCGCTGTAGCAGACACGCCCAAAAAACCAGAGGAAAAAGCGGAGGAAAAAACAGTGCCAGCCGTAGAGGCAGAAGCTGTGGCAGAGGAAGACATACCAGCAGATGATGTCGATGAAGATGTCATGGGGGAGGCGGATATAAAACAGCTAATGTTATACGGTATCATTGCTGTTGTTAATTTATTGATTGTTGTCTTGGCCTATATTATTTACCGTAAACTGTTTAAGAAGAAAGCCGCTGATAAAGATGGTGATGAAGACGAAGACGGGGAAGAAGATCGATTTTCGGAGCCTCCAATGGATGAAATGGTGGTGGAAGAAATTGAGGAAAATGACGATGTGGACATGGATGAGGAGGAAGTTGCGCCCGTTGAAACCCCCGAACCCGAACCCGAACCCAAACCCGTCGATGATAATGTAGATGAGGAGTTGGATCTTGATCAAGACGAGAATGAAGAAGTACCTGATTTTTCGCTAGATGATTTTTCTCCCGATGCTCTAGAGGGTGAAGATCCAGCAGATCCTAAAAAAGACTAGCGATTCAAACGCTAGAGTCATATTGTCACTAATATCTCTCGGCACGCCATTAGCTTCGGTTAGTGCCTTAATTTGTGCTAGAATATTCATCATTATCTGTTAATCCCCTGCCGTCAATTGTTTCCCGTTATGTTTCGTTTTTTTGAAAATCTAATTAAGCCCTTCCCCGTGGAAGAACCCACCCAGCCACCCAAAGGTTTATTTAACTTTTGTTGGCATTATACCCGTGATGTTGCCGTGTATTTATTCGCCATGGCGTTTTTAACCGGCGTATTGGCATTGATTGAGGTATCTCTATTTGGTTTTTTGGGTAATCTAGTGGATTGGTTATCTAGTAAAGACCCTAACACTTTTTTAACCGAGGAAGCTGATACTTTATGGCGGATGGGCTTTGTCGTGCTGGTGTGTTTGCCGGTGGCCGTATTGTTGCATTCTTTAGTGATTCACCAAACTTTGCTGGGCAATTACCCAATGATCATTCGTTGGCAGGCCCATCGTTATCTGCTCTCACAAAGTGTGTCTTTTTATCAAAACGAATTTGCGGGTCGTTTAGCCACTAAGGTACTGCAAACGGCGTTGGCGGTAAGAGAGTCAGTGATGAAAGTACTCGATGTACTTTTATTCGTTTCTGTCTATTTTATTGGCATGTTATTTTTGATCGCGGATGCAGATGTACGCTTAATACTACCGCTGTTGGTTTGGTTGTTGGCCTATGTATTGGTGATGCTATTTTTTATTCCTAGATTAAGGGGTATCTCTACGGTTCAGGCGCATGCTCGTTCAACGATGACGGGGAGAATTGTCGATAGCTACACGAATATTAGTACCGTAAAACTCTTCTCTCATGATCAGCGAGAGCTAGCGTACGCTAAAGACAGCATGCAACTATTTTTGGATACAGTGCATCCGCAAATGCGTCTGGTGACGAAGTTGCAATTCTCGGTATGGTGTCTGAATGCGGTGCTGTTTTTTAGTGTGGCCGCCTTATCTATTCATCTGTGGTTACAGGGAGATGCGACAGCGGGTGCGATTACCATTGCGATGAGTTTGATTCTTCGTCTTAATGGTATGTCGCAATGGATCATGTGGGAAGTCTCGGCCCTGTTTGAAAATATTGGTACAGTGCAAGATGGTATTAATACCTTGTCTATAGAGCAGGAAGTGCAGGATGATGACGGCGCCTTACCGTTAGTGGTAAAAAAAGGTGAAATTGTTTTTAATCATATCGCTTTTCATTATGGCAAAAGCAGTGGTGTCATCAGTGATCTTTCATTAACTATTCAGGCCGGAGAGAAAGTCGGGTTAGTCGGTCGTTCGGGTGCGGGAAAGTCAACATTGGTGAATTTGTTACTGCGTTTCCATGATGTGGAAAGTGGTGAAATTACTATCGATGGGCAGAATGTAAGCCAGCTACAGCAAAATAGTTTACGTGCGGCTGTAGGCGTGGTGAGCCAAGATACCTCACTATTACATCGCTCCATCAGGGACAATATTTTATACGGTAAGGCAGATGCCACCGAGCAAGAAGTGATCATTGCAGCACAGCGGGCCCAAGCCCATGAGTTTATCCAAGGCCTCGTTGATAGCCATGAACACACAGGCTATGATGCGCAAGTCGGCGAGCGCGGAGTTAAGCTATCCGGTGGTCAGCGGCAGCGTATTGCGATTGCTCGTGCGCTATTGAAAGATGCACCTATATTAATTTTAGATGAGGCAACTTCTGCGCTGGACTCCGAAGTTGAAGCGGCTATTCAACAAAGTCTTTATCAGTTGATGGAGGGAAAAAGCGTTATTGCGATTGCCCATCGTTTATCGACAATAGCGGCAATGGATCGTTTAATTGTTTTGGATAAAGGTAATATTGTAGAGCAGGGTAACCATCAGCAACTGATTGCCTTGGGGGGGATTTATGCGCAATTATGGGCGCACCAATCGGGTGGTTTTTTGGGAGAAGAGTAAAGGGCACCGCTATTAATGGAGGTGTCTCAGGCTTTTAGGCATTTTCGAGGTCAAGGCAACTTTTTGTAGACAGGCTGGTTGCCTGTTGAAAAAAGTTAACGCAGAGATCGAGAATGCCTAAAAGCCCCTCTGGGGCGGCTCTTACACTCATCCGCGTTGTTATTATTCTTGCTAAGGCCATTAGCCACGAAAAACACCTAGCGGAATGAGCGTAAGAACTCGCGCTGAGGCAAATTTGAATTAATAGAGGTGCCCTTAAATGTTAAAGTTGTGCTTGGCTTATATTTCTGTAGTTATTTTTTCTAGCGCATTAGCCAACGTGACTTTGGCTGGTGAAGTAGATGTTCTCAATGTCGAGGTGCAGTCGACAGGTGCAGACCGTTATCATATTGCCGTCACTGTGCAGCACGATGATACCGGTTGGGATCATTACTCCAATGCGTGGGAAGTACTGGATGAAAAGGGTGCGCTGATGGGCGTGCGTGTGTTGCATCATCCCCATGTAAACGAGCAACCTTTTACTCGAAGTTTAACCATAACTATTCCCTCAGCGGTGAAAAAAATTACCTTGCGCGGAAAAGATTCTATCCATGCCTACGGCGGCAAAGTGGTAGAAGTTGAGATGCCGCCTTCACTATAATGGCTTTATTGTTGTATTCAATTTTTCTGTTTACTTTCACTATTCAATTTTACTGATACGGGTTCCTGTTTTTGTCTGACTCATCATTACCCACTACTTTGCTTCATTACCGAACTTTACTGGATGATATAGCCACTAAGGATCGGTTTCGTTTAGTGAGAAAATTTACTCGCCTGCGAAAAAAACTTGAACAAGACCCGCTGATTGAAACGCATGCTGAATGGATAGCATTAGCGGCACAAATAGACGCGTCGTATGCTCAAGTTCAGCAGCGCAAGCAGCGCTTACCGGTGGTGACTTTCCCCGAAGATTTACCCATTGCGGAAAAGCGGGAGTTGATTGCAGAGACGATAAAAAAGCATCAGGTGGTGGTGTTAGCGGGAGAAACCGGGTCAGGTAAAACCACCCAGCTGCCTAAAATTTGTTTGTCTATTGGTCGAGGTGTACGCGGCATGATCGGCCACACTCAACCAAGACGTATTGCCGCACGTACCGTTGCCACGCGTATTGCCGAAGAATTGCACACCACAGTGGGTGATTCCGTAGGTTATCAGGTACGCTTCACTGATCAATCATCAGCAAATACGCATATTAAACTAATGACCGACGGCATCTTGTTAGCTGAAATGCAGCAGGATAATTTTCTGAGTCGTTACGATACGATTATTATTGATGAGGCACATGAGCGTAGCCTTAATATTGATTTTTTGTTGGGGTATTTAAAACAATTATTACGCAAGCGCCCGGATCTCAAGTTAATTATTACTTCCGCGACCATTGATGTAGAAAAATTTTCCGCACATTTTAATCAAGCCCCAGTGATTGAAGTCTCGGGGCGTGCTTATCCCGTTGAAGTGTTATATCGTCCTTTATTAGACGGCCCATTATCGGATAAGCGCACAGATAAAGAGGGTGATGATGATAAGGGCGTGGATATGGTCGCCTCCATCTTGGCCGCTATTGATGAAATTAGGCAAACGGATACTCTCGGTGACATGCTGATATTTTTTAGTGGCGAACGTGAAATTCGTGAAGCGGCATTACGGATTCGTCGAGCGCAGATTCCCCATATAGAAGTGTTGCCCTTATATGCTCGCTTAACGGTAGCGGAACAAAATAAAGTATTTCAATCCCATCGCGGACAGCGCATCGTATTATCAACTAATGTAGCGGAAACAGCATTAACGGTGCCTGGTATTCGTTATGTAATTGATACTGGACTGGCAAGAGTCAGTCGTTATAGTTTTCGGACTAAGGTACAGCGCTTACCGATTGAACCGATTTCTCAGGCCAGTGCGAACCAGCGTAAAGGTCGCTGTGGTCGTGTGAGTGATGGCGTGTGTATTCGTTTGTATAGTGAAGAGGATTTTGATCAACGTCCAGAATTTACTGATGCAGAAATTTTACGCACTAACTTAGCCGCCGTTATTTTACAAATGTCTCAGCTTAAATTGGGTGATGTGCGCGATTTCCCTTTTGTTGACCCGCCAGATCATCGTTTGATTAATGATGGTAAAAAGTTATTACAAGAGTTACAGGCGATTGATCTTCAGGGACATTTGTTGCCCTTAGGCCGCAAATTAGCGGCTTTACCTGTTGATCCGCGATTAGGGCGAATGTTGTTAGCGGCGAATGAAAAGGGCTGTTTGCATGAGATGGCGATTATTGTCAGTGCCTTATCGGTACAAGATCCTCGTGATCGTCCTGCTAATAAGCAGCAGGCGGCAGATCAAAGTCATCGCCAGTGGTGGGATGATCATTCGGATTTTATAGGCTACCTGAATCTCTGGCGAGCTTACGAAGAGCAGCGGCAGCAGCTATCAGGCAATCAGTTACAGAAATGGTGTAAACAACAATTTCTCGCTCCCATGCGCATGCGCGAGTGGCGCGATATTCATACGCAAATATGTATGGCACTGAAGCGTATCGGCTTGAAGTCTACTACTTTGGCGGACGAAAAAATGGCTAGCTATGATGCGATTCATTCCGCTCTGTTATCCGGTTTGTTGGGATATATTGGCTGCCTCTCGGAAGAGAAAGCAGTGGTGGGCGAGTACTTAGGCACCCGCAATCGTCGTTTCTCGTTGTTCCCCAGTTCATCTCAATTTAAAAAGAAACCGAAATGGATGGTGGCTGCTCAGCTATTGGAAACTTCTAAGCTATATGCTCATCATGTGGCAAAAGTAGAGCCGGAATGGATATTAGATAATGCTCTGCATCTAGTGAAAAGGCATTACTCGGAGCCCCACTATTCGGCTAAATCAGGTCAGGTAATGGCTTTTGAAAAAGTCAGCTTATACAGTATTGCTTTGGTGGAAAAACAGCGTGTTAGCTATGGCGCTATTGACCCCAAAAAATCACGAGAAATTTTTATTCGTGCGGCATTGGTGGAAGGGCAATATGCCGATCATGGACAGATGAAGCAAACGTTGGCGCGCCAGTCATCGGCAGAGCATTTCTTTCTGCACCAAAAAAAAGTAGTAGATTCTTTACATGACCTAGAGGCAAAATCTCGTCGTCGCGATATTGTGGTGGATGAGGAAATCGTCTTTGCTTTTTATGCGGCGCGTTTACCTGAAAATATGGTTAACTTGCAGGGCTTCGAGCACTGGCGAAAGCAGGAAGAGAAGCAACAACCCCAGTTGCTTTTCATTGATCGTGACCTGCTAATGCAGCACGATGCCAGTAGTATAACGGAGGCACAGTTCCCCGATAATTTACAAATTAATGGGCTCACATTAGCACTAAGTTACCATTTTGAACCCAACCATAAAGAGGATGGCGTGTCAGTGCATGTGCCGGTTAGCGCTTTGCACTTAATGACTGAGGAGCCCTTGGAATGGTTGGTGCCAGGCCTGTTACGTGAAAAATGTATCGCGATGGTCAAGGCATTGCCTAAACAATGGCGTAAGAACTTTGTGCCAGTTCCCGCTTGTATTGATAAGGCCTTAAGTCAGTTATCAGATAAACAGCAATCGTTGAGCGACGGCTTATCGACGCAGCTGTTTCGACAAACGGGCGTGCAAATTCCTGCTGAATTATGGGCTGAAAATAATCTTGAAAGCAGTTTGGACGCCTATTATAAGATGAATATTTGTGTTGTCGATGAATCTCAGAAAGTTATCGATGGCGGGCGGCAATTGTCGGTATTACGCGAACGTTATCGTGACCATGTGCAGGAGCACTTACAAACCGTCGGTAATGATTTTGAGTGCGAAGGGCTAAGCGAATGGGATTTTGGTGATTTACCTGAGCGTTATACGCTGCAGCAGCAGAGTATGAGTATTCACGCCTATCCTGCCCTAGTGGATGGGGGTGATAGTGTTGCCCTAAAGTTATATGACAATCCTGAGGATGCTATTGTAGATAGCCTGCGCGGTATGGTGCGCCTAGTGATGCTAGGGCAGAAGGAAACGGTAAAGTATTTGCGCAAGCAGTTGCTCAAGGGGCGAGAGTTAGGGCTTAGTGTGGTCGATATCGGTTCGCGTGAACAGGTGATCGACGATATTATTTGTGCGGCGATTAAGCAGGTGTGTTTTGTCAGTGATGATCAGCCTACACAGCTAATTCGTGACCAACAAGCGTTTATGGCGGCAGTTGACGCGGGTAGGGGGCTTATTGTGGAGCGAGCTGAATGGCTGGCAAATCTGCTAGTTAACTCCTTAAACAGCGTGGTGAGTATTAAAAAATCCATTAAACAGGCGAAGAATCCATTGGCCATAGCTTATGCTGTCGGGGATATACAGCAGCAGTTACAAGGCCTATATTATCCAGGCTTGGTTTATGCCGCTCCGGCTAAGTGGCTGCAACAATACCCTCGCTATATAAAGGCAATTCAAGTCCGTTTAGACAAAGTGCCTTCTCAGGTGAATAAAGACCGCGCATTAATGGCGGAATTCGCACCGTTACAGCAGCGCCTAGACGAAAAGCTAGATAAGCATGGGTGTGCAATTAACCCCTATTTACTGGATTATCGCTGGATGTTGGAGGAGTTACGTATTTCATTGTTTGCGCAAACGGTTAAAACCCTCATGCCAGTATCGATAAAACGACTCAATAAACAGTGGGACTTGTGTTAATATTGCGCTATTAATCCTAATGTCAGCAGTGATGGTGGTATTTAGGGTATACCTGTAAATAATATTTTTAATTTTAATAGCGTGAATGGAATTATGACAAGTCGAATAATACTTTTGCTGCTGGTGGCAGTGATGTCTATAGGTTGCGCGACCACTAAGCAGGGCGCCGATAAAACCTCATCGTCTGTAGATCCTTATGAGGGTTTTAATCGGGCGGTATTTAGTTTTAATTCAGGCGTTGATGATTATTTTTTGAAGCCAATCACCAAAGGCTATCGCTTTGTAACCCCTGATTTTGTAGAAAATAGAGTGAGTAGCTTCTTTAGTAATTTGTTAGAAGTGCGTAATTTATTGAATTCATTATTGCAAGGTAAGGGGGGGCAAGCAGTTGAGCATATGGGTCGATTTGTTTTCAATTCTACCGTTGGTATTGCCGGTCTATTTGATCCTGCTAGTAATTTGGGTATGGAGAAGCTTGATGGCGAAGACTTTGGGCAAACTTTAGGTGCATGGGGCGTTGAATCAGGTCCCTTCATCATGTTGCCTTTCTTGGGGCCTTCTAATGTACGTGATGGCCTAAGTATCCCCGTTGATATGTATGCTGATCCCGCTAATTATCTTGAGAATTCATCTGCTAAAGATGGCCTGACCTTTCTTGAAGTGGTAGACCTTCGGGCTAAATTGTTGGCGGTGGAAAAACTATTGAGCGGTGATCGCTATGTGTTTATCCGTGATACCTATATGCAGCGAAGAAACTACCTGATTAAAGATGGTGAGGTCAAAGATACCTTTGGTGATAATATAAAAGGCGACTTTTAGTTTAGGGCAGTGATATTGCCCTAGGCAGTTTTGCTTGTCGGGCATTACACTTTTATGCTACTTGAGCACTTTTCTCAGCAAGAATTTCTAGGATTTCTAGGCCCAGTAAATACTTTCCATTTCCTGATTTTTGAACACGTGCCGTTCTGCAGCGTGCTTGTAATGAAGGCCCTTTGTTTTCATTGGGCGTTAAGGTGATGACTAATTCACTATCTATAGGTAGCTCCTGCGCTACTGTGAGCAGCATGCCGCTGCCACTTAAGTCATTACAAATACCTTCAGTGATAACACCTTCTTGCTCAATATGTACTTGAGCGGGGGTGTTAATCCTCATGCGAATGAAGTCACGTTTTTCCGAATAATCGCGTTCTAGCATATTCTTTCCCTTATAAAGTCTTGTGAATCTGAAGAGTTTTATGGGTGCAGCGCATAGGTCCGAATAAGTGCCTATACTAGCCACTTAAGCATAGCTGATAAAAGCATAAAAGCACACTTTTTATGCAAAAAAAACGTCTTGCTTGAATAAAAATAAAGGAGTAGTGTGGCACTCATTAAGTCATGATATACATTCATATTACACTTTCATAGTTACGGTGCGTTAAGCTCATTATTGATGGATAATTCCGAATATAAACTATTAGTCATTGATGATGAGGTCGGTGTTCGCCAAAGTGTAGTCACTTATTTAGAAGATAGTGGCTTCATCGTAGCTGATGCGCCTGATGCCACTACTGGCTTGGCACTTTTCAAGGAAATATTGCCCGACCTTGTGATTACCGACCTGAGTATGCCTCATGTTGATGGTCTCACCTTCCTGCAACAAATACATGATGTTTTACCTAGCATGCCCGTTATTGTTATCTCGGGTGCTGGCGTTGTGGGTGACGTGGTCGAAGCCTTGCGTTTAGGGGCGACAGATTATTTAATTAAACCCATGGTCGATATGGAAGTATTAGTACTTGCGATTCATAAGAGCCTAGAGCGCAGTCAACTGTTAGTGGATAATCAGCGTTATCGCCTAGAGCTCGAACAGGTGAACTCAAAACTTCAGCGACATATTGCCGTCTTAGAACAAGATCAGCGGGCAGGTCATTTTGTACAACAATCTATGCTACCTATGTCACCTTTTTATGCCGGTGATTATATTTGTGAGCATAAAGTCATTCCCTCGCTATATTTAAGTGGTGATTGTATTGATTATGCTTTCATTAAACAGCGGTATTATGCCTTTTATTTGGCCGATGTTGCTGGGCATGGTTCGGCACCTGCATTTGTCACTATTTGGTTGAAGAACCTAGTGGCCCAGCTGGTTAGGTTAAAGCAAGTATTGGTTCAGTTTGATTCTGAAAGCGAAGCACTAGTTGAGCTGCTTGAGGTGATTAATAGCGAATTAATAGAGATGGGCATTAATAACCATTTAACGATTATATTAGGTATTCTCGATACAAAAACCGATCAGTTATATTATGTGGTGGCGGGTCATTTACCTTTGCCAGTATTACTGGATCAAGGACGAGCGACATTTTTAGAGGGCAGTGGTAAGCCGCTTGGCTTATTTCAGCAGGCCGAGTGGTCTGTGCATACGGCACAACTCTCGGATCAATCTTTTTCATTGTTATTGTTTTCTGATGGCATTTTGGAGCTGATTGAAAGTAAAGAGTTGATGGAAAAAGAACAATTATTATTAGATTTAGTAGAGCAAACACAGGGTGACCTCAATACCATGGTTAAGCATCTTGAAATTGATGAGGTTCAAGAACTTCCCGATGATGTCGCTATGCTTGTTATTAAGAAGGTGGTAGACCCATGCTAAAAACATCATTAGGCCGAATACTAGTGGCCGATCACGAAGGTGTTTATGTGATAAAAATGGTTGGCGATGTGCGCTTAACGTTGTGTGTGTCGTTTGATCAATATATAGAAATTTTATTCGGTAAAAATGACTTTTGTACCATTCTTTTTGATCTTGCCGAAGCAGAAGGGTTAGATAGTACGACCTTAGGACTTATTGCAAAAATTGCGGTCAAAAGTGAAGCGGTTAAAAACATAAAACCCATCATCATTTGTAATAGCCCCGATATTCTTAAACTCTTAAACTCCATGGCGATTGATACCGTTTGCCAGATTATTGAAAATCCTCCTCAAGATTATTGTGCCACATCAGAGTTTTCTTGTTTGGACGTTGCTGAGAATGAAGAGAGTGTGGTGAAAGAAAAAGTATTAGAGGCACACTGTGTGTTAATGGGTTTAAATGAATCTAATAGAGAAACATTTAAAGATCTCGTCAAAACACTAGATAGTCATTAATTTAAGGCTAAGCAATGAAGTATGTGATGGTATTGCTCGTGCCTTTTTATCGGGTAGATGATAACGTCATCGCTTGTGAAAGTGCTTTTGCAGCACATCTAAAAGAACTCCTTCCAAGAATTGCTCAGTGGGGTAGTGAAATTGTTATTCATTCTCCTCAAATGAGTGAACAAACATACACTAAAAACAAACATCACCTCAGCCATATTCAGTGTAAAGAAGAGCATATCTATTACCTTGAGGCATTTCCTGCAGAGATGTCCCGTTTAGCTTTCTTCCTGCAAGCGCCATTTACGTTATGGCCAAAAATGTGGCGATTAGTAAAATCAGCCAACGTAGTTCATTCCAGTGCCTCAAAAGATCTCTTTAAAGCATTTACTATTACGTCGTTACTATTTGCCGCTATCCAAGGCAAAAAAAGCATATTAGTGATGGATATAGATCACCGTCACTCGGCAAAAATGTTATATGAGACAGGCCGGTTTTCCTTTAAGAGTTACTGCTTAAGTCGATATCTCTATACTCCATTTGTTAGCTTACAACTACGTTTTGCGGTGAAATATTGTAATCTTTTGATGCTGAAAGGGCGTGCCTTAGTTGAAGATTATGGTAAGGGTAAACAGCATGTAAAGAATTTTTACAATACGGTTCACGATTTATCGTTTGTATTGAGTGAATCAGACTTGAAGGCAAAGTTAGCGGCAGTAGATCAAGGAAAGAAAGTAATAAGATTAGTTTATTTTGGTCGTGTCGTTGAATATAAAGGTATTCAAGACATGATTGAAGCAACGGGGTTGTTGGCTGACCATTTGCTTGAAAAAGACATCCAGGTATCATTATCAATAATAGGTGCAGGTGATGTTAAAGAAGATTTACAGGCTTTGGTGGAGCGAAAGGAGTTAGGCTCTAGGGTTAATTTTATCGAACCGTTAAGTTATGGTGATGAATTGTTTGATGAATTAAAGACCTATGATTTTTTACTGGCTGCACCTAAGAGTGAAGATACTCCTCGTAGTGTGTTTGATGCGATGGCGTGTGGTTTACCTATTATTGCCTATGATACTTATTATTATAAAGATTTAGAAAGTACGGGTGCAGTACAGACGGTGCCTTGGTTATCTGTAGAAGCCTTAGCTAAAAAAATTGTTAGCTTGTACGACGATAAACAGGCTGTAAAGGATATGATAAACCATGGAAGAGACTTCGCGATAAATAATACTCAGGAAGTGTGGTTGAATAAACGTGTAGAGTGGACTAAAGAATTCCTTAGTTAATTTAACTTAAAGGCATCGCTAAAAACGCACTTTTTCCGCGATTGCTGCGTCGGTTACGTGCTACCTGTGTTAAACCTAGAAACGGCAGTTGAATCACGAAAGCTTCCGCTCCTGCTCACGCTCCTGCTCACGCTCCTGCTCACGCCCCTGCTCACGCCCCTTACCTACATCCCTGTAGGCAAAGTCTGCACAAGTTATTGATGCACCTAGAAAATCGTAGTATTCGCTCACGACCAATAAGGTCGCTACGCGATACTAGCTTATGTTGCTAGGGAAAGTCCTATGCACACCCATAACTCCCCTAGAGGGGCCTACTTTTGGTGCACCGCTTTTTCGCGCCAACTGCCGTTTCTAGGTTAAAGGGAGCTGGGTCATGTATGCCTTATACACAGCGGCTCTCTACGCGGTGCCTGCTTACACTCACGAAAAAATTACTGTTTTTAGAGGTGCCCATAAATAAGAGCGGTCTGTATTCTCCACTCTCGTTCTATTCCTAAGCATCTCTCACGTGATGCTTAGCTCTGATAAAATCACTGTGGCGCAAATGAATTAAGTCAGCAATGCGTCGAATAATATGTTCCTCATGTTTGTCCAGTACGTCGTCGGCATAAGCCACGCTCCATAGCCCACAAGTCAGTTCATATTTTTCCGCATCATTACAATGCCTATTAATTAATTGAGTAAATTGATAGAGCGAAGAGGCTTCTTTTGATGCTGCTTGCGCCGTGTTTATTAACTCTTCTAGCTCTTCACTATCTAGTGAAAAACGTTGGCTTAATGATTTTCCCAGCGCGTGCAGTTCGGTATTATCTAAGTGTTGGTCAATAGTAGCAACTTCTACTAATAATGCGGCACTGGCTAACTGTAGTTCAGATGATGATAAGCACTGTTCTTGCTGAGAAGCGTCTTGCGCGAGTGTGTCAAATAGGGCTTTAATGCGAGAAATCATGAGGCTATACGATCGCTGAGTAAGTTTTCTAGGTTAATTTGATCTTTAATAAACTGACGAATACCAGCGGCTAATTTTTCGGTAGCCATCGCATCTTGATTCATCTGATAGCGAAACTTAGCTTCGGTCATAATGATGGGGTCTATACTCTTGTCTATTAAATCTGATGATAAGTCAGGTGAAAGCTTTCTGTTCAATGGTAACGAATCATTCTTCAGTTGAGCTAATAATGCAGGACTGATAGTTAATCGATCACAGCCAGCTAATGCTTCAATCTCTCCTGTGTTACGGAAGCTAGCGCCCATTACTACCGTGTTTATATTGTGTTGCTTGTAGTATCGATATATTTCTGTGACAGAAACTACACCGGGATCTTCCTCGGCGCTATAGTCTTGCTTGTCTGTGTTGGCTTTATACCAATCTAGAATTCGTCCAACAAAGGGGGAGATTAAGAACACCTTGGCATCACCACAAGCGACCGCCTGAGTAAATCCAAATAATAACGTCAGGTTACAGTTAATGCCTTCTTGCTCTAATATCTCCGCCGCTTTTATACCTTCCCATGTTGAGGCAATTTTTATTAAAATACGCTCTTTATTAATGCCTTCTGCTTGATATAGTTCGATAAGTTTTCGCGCTTTATCAATAGTCGCCTGGGTGTCAAATGACAAGCGAGCATCTACTTCTGTTGAAATGCGGCCAGGAATAATTGAGAGTATTTCACAGCCAATTAATACCGCTAATTTGTCTGCAGCAAGGCCAATATGTCTCTCTGGATCGTCGCTTTGTTGTTTTCCCCATGCGATAGCCGTGTTTATCAGCGTGTCGTATTGTGGCATTTGTGCGGCTTTAAATAATAACGAGGGATTAGTGGTTGCATCCAAAGGTTGGTACTGGCGAATCGCTTCAATATCGCCCGTATCAGCAACCACATCTGTCATGGTTTTTAATTGCTCTAATTTCGTTTTATTCATAGTGTGCTGCTCGTCATTCTGTTTTGGGCTTTGATATTTAGTGGCATTGTCTCAATGGTGGTGAGACCACTGTCTTTACAATAGACATTAAGCAATATAGCGTAGTGCGTCAACCAATACATCGGCATTCGCACCGTCTTTGTGTGCATTTTCACTAATATGCCGCCTAAATGCCCGCGCGCCACTTTCCCCTTGAAATAACCCCAATACATGGCGGCTAAGATGGTTTAAGCGCGTGCCTTTTTTTATTTCGATCATGCAGTATGCGATATATTGCTCGGCAATAGTGAGGCGAGACGGAATCGGATGTTCATCATCAAACAGCTGTTGATCAATCTGGGCGAGTAAATAAGGATTGCTATAAGCTTCTCGACCCACCATCACGCCATCGACTTTGGATAAGTGAGTGAGTGTGTCTGCCAATGTTTTTACGCCACCATTGAGTACAATCGTAAGTTCTGGAAACTCTTGCTTTAAGCGATAAACGAAAGGGTATTCTAGCGGTGGTACTTCGCGGTTTTCTTTTGGGCTGAGGCCTTTTAGCCAAGCTTTGCGGGCATGAACAATAAAGGTCTTGCAGCCTTTTGCGGCAATAGGGCGAATAAAATTTACCATGCCTTGATAATCATTCATATCATCGATACCGATACGATGCTTAATGGTGACTTCAATGCTGACCTCATCTTGCATCGCTTGATAAGCCTCAGCGACCTTCTCTGGATAAGCCATTAAACACGCGCCAATCATGCCGTCTTGTACCCGGTCACTTGGACAACCACAGTTGAGGTTCACCTCGTTATAGCCCCATTGCTCAGCCAACAGCGCACATTGAGCCAACTCATCAGCATTGCTACCGCCTAACTGTAACGCCAAGGGGTGCTCTTCGGGATTAAAGTCTAAAAAGCGTGACGGTTCACGATGTAGTAATGCACCTGTTGTCACCATCTCTGTATATAGGCGTGAATGCTGAGAAATTAAGCGCCATAAATAACGACAATGACGATCACTCCAGTTCATCATGGGCGCAACTGAGAAGCGGTGTTGATTAGTGGCAATTAAAGAGCTGTTCATTAAAACGGGCTTATCATGAGATAAATAAAGTGTTTGCTGGGTTACTTGCATGGTTAGGCAATAATTATAACGGAAAGTGATATGGACATTCAACGATATAAAGGAACAACAATAAAGTGAGAAATTTTTTTGTCTGACGCTAAAAAATTGCTCCTGCATTTTTAATGTACCCTCCATCCCTGGAGGGCAAGGCGCTCAGCTCAATACAGGTAATAGCCACTCTATTGGCCAATTGAGGAAAGCTTCCGCGTCCTGCTCACGCCCCTTACCTACATCCCCGTAGGCAACGACGTCAGACAGAAAAATAGCTGCTTTTTGTGTTCATTTATATCGTTGAATGTCTATATGTAGAGCTGCGAATTGTCTTCAGCTAATACCTTTATTTTTACTTAAACAGGCATAATTTTTATATTTTGGCATTTTGTTGCTACAATGTAAGTAGTGGGTGTTGTACATTCGTGAAACGTAGAGATAAAACTATGAAGCGTAGGCAAGTAATTACTGGTCTGCTGGCAGTTGCGGCGGGGGGCTTTGCTTCTCGTTCAAGGTATGATTTGGGTGTTGCTCAGCGCATTACCGATAATAATTCGCCTTACTTGGATGCCAATGATATTGACCCTCCATTCTTTGATCCTATTAGCGATCGTGAAAACCGAAATTTCAGTGCTCCCCCTATCGCCCCAATAGAGCTAACGCCTAGCGCTACATTAACGACCGCTACCCATGTGGCAGAGTCGCCAAAAATCAATAAAAACATTGATTTTGATCGGGATTATGATGATGATTTGTTGATATCGCCTGAAGATAGATTGTTATTAGTCTCGGTGAGTCTACGTTTAAAAAAGTTACAGTCCACAGTAGGTTATGGAAACTTCAATATCATTAATTTTGACGATGCCTTGAAGTTTGCTAAACGTTTTAATCAGGTGGGTGAATTTACGCTTGCGGAAGTTAATTTTATTGAAAAAATATTTTTCAATAATGCGGCTGAATATGGTTTTTATGGTGAGAAAGTTATTTCTGTATTGACGACACCGATTAAAAAGCAAGAGACGTTCAAGGTGCCTCATACCGGCCATTATTTATTTAAAGATCAATCTTTTACGTATTATAATAAAATACGTAAAAGTGTGGGTGAGGGTATTGTGCTGACCTCTGGTATTCGCTCTAATGTTAAACAGTTAGATTTATTTTTAGCAAAAGTGATACGAGTCAAGGGTAACTTATCTCGTGCTTCTCGATCCTTAGCGCCTCCCGGTTATTCTTATCACGGTGTTGGTGATTTTGATGTGGGTCGAAAGAATTGGGGAATGAAAAATTTCACCGATGCTTTTTCATCAACCAATGAATTTAAACGAATGCAAGATTTAGGGTATGTGGATATACGTTACGACAAAGGTAACACGCTGGGTGTGCGTTTTGAACCTTGGCATATTAAAGTAGTGTAAGGCCCCAGTGAGAATATATCCACACTAATAATTAATCTCCTCAGAAACTATTATATTTCCCTCCCTGCCGTTACAATTCTAAATCTAAGTAAGACTTCATCAGAAGTGTTTAATTTCACGCATTAAAGTTATTATTATATGAAAAAAACGACGGATATTGTCTTAAAGCTAAGCTGTAATGATCAGCCGGGTATTGTTGCTGCAGTGGCTACTTTATTTGCTGAGCAGGGATTTAATATTCGGGAGTCTTCACAGTTTGAAGATGTCTCAACTGCGCGATTTTTTATGCGTACGGTATTTGAGGCTTGTGAAGGGGCTAAGTTATTGGCTGATGTGCATATGACTTTCCAGCCCTTGGCTGAACACTATGAGATGGACTGGGAAATTCATGATAAGTTAACCAAGCCTAAGGTGATTATTGCGGTTTCTCAATGGGGGCATTGCCTTAGTCATCTTCTCAATGCATGGAAGCGGGGTTCTTTACCGATTGATATTGTGGGGGTGATATCTAACCATGAAGTGATGCTGCCCTTATGTGACTGGTATGAAGTGCCATTTACGTACTTGCCAGTGACACCTGAAAACAAAGCATTACAAGAATCTCAGCTAGTTGAACTGATGGGTGCTGTAGACGCGGATTTTTTGGTGCTAGCGCGCTATATGCAAATACTTTCTAATGAGTTATGCCAGCAGCTAAGTGGGCGAGCGATTAATATACATCATTCATTTTTACCCGGATTTAAAGGCGCTAAACCTTATCATCAAGCCTATGCTAGAGGCGTAAAACTCATTGGAGCAACAGCACATTATGTCACCGCTGATCTAGACGAAGGGCCGATTATAGAGCAGTCAGTAGAACGAGTGAGCCATGCGAATAGCCCTGATGAATTGGTTGAGATTGGTCAGGATATTGAAGCCGTCGTACTAAATCGAGCAGTCAGATGGCATGCGGAGCATCGTGTGTTGATCAATAGAAATAAAACAGTGGTTTTTGATCGCTAATGTGATTGCCTCTGAGCGTTCTATCTGCCTATCTCAATAACTAAGAATAGTGTCAGATAATAAACGATCTGACACTATTCTTAGTTAGCTTACTGATGTAGGCTAAATTCAATTTTTTTCTTTTCTTCGTCAATTTTGGTTAGCGTAACAGACACTACTTGTCCAAGTGAAATCGCTTCTTCGTTCCACGTCAATTCCATACGTTGATTGTTAAACGAAATCTTATCGCCTGCTTTTTCTGGGTTTTTCTTATCGGCTTTAGCGGCGAGTACAAAGCCTTCGATACCGCTATCTTCTAAGCGAACGCCAATACCTTGATTGGTTAATAAGGAAACATTGGCTGAAAATGTTTCGCCGACTTTGTCTTTCATGTGATCGCAAACTAACCACTTCTCCATAAATTGAGCAGCATCTCGGCTATCGCGAATGTTGGCACGTAAGCCATCCAGCTGCTGATCAGTCAATGGTGCCGGTTTTTCACCCGACAAGAGTTGATGAATAACGCGTTGATTATATAAATCTTGATAGCGTCTAATGGGCGAAGTCACCGTAGCATAATGTGCAAAGCCTAAACCAAAATGCGGAGTAGGTTCTTGACAGACCTTACTAGCCTCCAGGAAACGCTGTTGAATGGCGATAAGAGGTTTGTGTTCCACATTATTTTGCAGTGTATTAATAGTATGGATATAGTTTTCTAGTGTATCTGTCGAGGAGATTTCAGTATTGGTTTTTTCGCTTAATAATGCCTCAATATCTTGGCGTCGCTCTTCGCGATAGCCGCGATGATGCACAAATAACCCCACATTATGGCGAGCTAAAAAATCGCCAGCACAGCGGTTAGTTAATAGCATAGCTTCTTCAACGATCATGTGTGCACAGTTGCGTTCTATTTTTTCAATAGTTTTTATCTTACCTTTTTCATTTAAATAAAGTGCAAAGTCAGGCCCGTGATCGGTGACGATATTATTCTTTTGACGATAACTATTGAGAGCATGACTACAGTTTTGTAATGTTGTTAATTGCTCCTTGAATACTAGTGGGTCGGCCAGTGCTGGGGAGCGTTTGTATTCACGCTCTTCTAGTAATGCGGCGACATGTGTATAACTGAGTTTTGCATGAGATTGAATAATGGCCGGAATAAAGGCAAATGCACTCAGGTGACCGTTAGACTCTATTTCGCATTGAAAGACTAAGCTTAATCGATCTTCATTCTGTTTTAATGAGTAACGTTCTAGGGATAATTTTTCCGGTAACATAGTTAGCGGTTTGTCAGCGAAATAGGTTGTTTGCGCGCGTTTTCTAGCGGCTTTATCAATGGGGCTGTTAAAGTCAATGTCGGCACTAGGTGCAGAAATAGCGACGGATAATTTCCAACCAGTAGCTGTTTTTTCTATGGCTAGAGCATCATCCATGTCTTGCGTGGCAGCAGAATCAATGGTGATGAAATTAAGTTCGCGTAAATCTTGTCGCTGATCTTTTTTATCCTCAGGGGTTAACGCTTTTTGACATAGCTGGTCAGCGATATCTAACACTTCTGCTGAGAAGTCAGTATCTAATTGATGCTTTCCTATAGCGAAAATTCGCTCAATGTTAGGCGTTTCTGCGTTGCCAAATTTACTAAGAATTTTTGCCTGCGCTCTACCATCTTTAAAGGGGTGTTGAACAATCTTAGCGCTAGCATAATCACCTTCATTACACTTAGCGCGATTTTTCGGTGGTATAAAAATCCAGCGTGAAAAGTTATGCGCATCAGTGGCGATAAAATGCCCTTTGCCGCGAACGCGATAGCGACCGGATAAATACGCAATAGGCGATGAGAGTAATTTTTCTAAGCGTGCTTCGAATTGTTCTTTTTTATTTTTCGTGACTTCTACTTCAACTAGATCGCCGGGAAAGACACGTTCCATTTGCTCAGGATTTAAAAAAGCATCTCTACCATCCTCTAGTGTTACAAACCCAAAGCGTCCGGCCGTTGCTCGAACGGTGCCTTGTGCCATATCTTTATTTGAACGAATGTTTTGTTTGAGTTGTGTAAGCTGAGAAAGTTGGTTGCTTGAGAACATAGGGTTTCTTGTTTAGTTGATAAGATTGAGTTGATAAGGTCGGGGGATGTTAGTGTATTAAAAACAGGTTCCCATAATAACAGACAATAGGGCTAAAATGTCTGCTTTACTGGTGAATTCGGTGGGCTAGTAATACGGCTCTGGATTTCCCTCTAGCCTTTAAGTGCCTTGGTGACTAATGCCAATAAATGGCTATCTAGGGGTAAACTAAGTGCTGCCGTATGGCCTTTGTCTGACATTTTTTTCCATGTTTTTTGGATAATACTGACAATCTTATCTTCTGCGTGTTTGGCAGCAAAAGCGTCTAAATAATATTCTAGAAAAACCAGACAAATAACATCTTCTAAGGCCTGCGTATCTTCATCACGCTTTAAGCCCTTTTTTTGTAACAAATATTTGACCCGTTCAATAGTGTCTTCTGGGTAAGTGGATTGCTTCATCAGTTCTGCGGTGGTATCGGCATGAAACTTTCCCAGTTCGGTGCGCCAGCGTTTATATCCTGGCCGATCCATGGGGTAATCACTACGAGGGCTTGCCCAGCGTTGTATATGTTGGCCATAGGCCGCAATTTGCAGCGCTTCATTGGCTGTTGGAGAAAATTGCTTGAGTCGAAATTGCATGCGTTGTGAATAAAGCACTTCTTTAGCGACTGTATGTGGATCTGTTGCTGAGATCTGTGCGGGATCTTGATTGTTAGCGTGATCAATCAGCAAAAATAATTGTTTTAAGCGATGGGGTTCTGTCATGAGATTATATTGCTAATTCCTTGTAAGTGAGCGCAAATTTTATACCCGTATGAATAAAGCTATAGTGATAAGTATAGCGCTTATTGCTGAACTGTTTGTGGCTCAACATGCAGCCTCCGTTGCGTTGATGGCAGGCCGTGTGATGAGATAACGTTTTGGCCAATATTTACCTGTCACCCATAACCCATCGCTATTTTCGTCGTAAGCAATGCCGTTGAGTATATTACTAGGGTTAGGGTTAACGGTGTGTTGTCTCAATAGGGACAGGTCTATTTTACCTAATAGGCAACCATTGTGACTATTGATGGCGTAAATATTATCATCATTCCAATTGTTTGCCCAAATAATTTCATCAATATACTCTAGTTCGTTGAGTCTTAGTGGCTGTTTTACACGGATAGTCTGCTGAATAGAAAAGTCGTTGGTATCACGAAAATATACTGTAGACGTGCCATTGCTCATAATAAACGCCTTATTATTATGCGTTAATCCCCAGCCTTCGCCCGTATAAGATAAGCGTCCTGTCACTGCTAGTGATACTGTATCGATAATAAGCAGAGTATTCTCTTTCCATGTAAGTAAGTAGAGCGCATCGTTAAACAGTGTTAATCCTTCTGCAAAGTAACGTCTAGGAAGATTAGCGGTTAATGTGGATTTTTGATCATCACGTTGTATAAATGAGCGTCCATAGTGTCCACTGCTTTCATAATGTATTCCATTGTTGATGACCCAACCTTGAGTAAAGCTACTGGGGTTGTGCTTTTCTGTACGGATAATAGAATAGCCCCATTCAGGGATGGTGCCTGCTAGGTTATAGGGGCTTATTAATGACACTAAGACGCATGTGGTAAATGCTAGTGATGGTCTTATCGAGTCTAACAGACGCTGCTTAATTGAGAGCATAGTGAGGACAAGTCAGAAGAATAGTGTAAGCAGTAATAGACGATAACCCTCGAACAGCAGGTAATGCTAGGTACACGGGTAGTGTATTGTTACTCAGTGTAGAGAATATTGTTGGCTTTGGCTATATGCGTAATTAATGAGCTGGGTCAGAGTCATTGCTATCCTCTTTATCTTCATCCGGAGCTATAGCGTTTAAGTCCTCATTGGCTTCGGCTTTATCATCAGACTCTTTGTTAGCGTTCATTTTCTCTTGTTCGTGCTTCAACACAAACTTAAGTGCAAGGTTAACGGCTTCCTGTACTTTTTTGGCGGTTTCTTCTCGTTCCACCGGCGACATAAAGAAGCTCATGTCAACATCGTGTCGAATATAGCGAGGGGGTAAATGGTTCAGTGCAACACAGGAAACATCAGCCATAAAATCAGGGTCACTCTGCGCCCGAGGATCGGTATTGTAAATGGTTTCAGAGACTAGGCGTTCATAATAATTATGTACGCTAGCTACTTCTGTATTCGTAGATCTAGTAGCGCGTAGACGTGACATAAGCATGGCAATAACCTTCTACAATAAAGTAATAATGACTTAATTGTAGTTGTGTTTTCAGAGATTGCTTGCTTATCCTAAAAACAGCAGTTGAATCAAGATAGCGGCCGCTCCTGCTCATGTCCTTGACCTACCATCCCTGAGCAAAGTCTATAGGCTAATAACTCGCTTCGAAGTGCCTACTGCTGATACACAGTTTTTTCACCGTCAAGCGGCACCAACTCGTGCTAACTATTGATTCTAGGATTATGAGCGAATAATTGCCCTAATGATAAAGCGTGCAGGATTGAGCTTTTGGCATAAGGCTTGGGGGATTGGAGGCGGGTCGCCATGTATCAGGCTAGCTAGCATCTCACTGCAAAGCGGCGTGTAAGCTAAACCGCGGGAACCATGGCCAATATTGATGTACAAATTAGGGTGGTAACTACCCGCCTGATGAATGGCAGTGCTAGCATCTTTTTGCAGCGCTTGATATTGCTGTTTAATGTCCTCTGTCACAGGCACACCACCGACAATGGGTAAATAGTCCGGGGTCACACAGCGAAAGCCTACTCGTCCAGATAAACCGGATATTTCTTCGATATTGTCCTCGCTAGTTAATGCCTGTTTATCGATAATGTCAGGTACTTGTTGGGCAACATTTTGTAGGTTGTGTCGGTGATCGTCTAGATTTAGCGAGGAATCTTTTATGCCTAAATTAAAGCTGGCGCCAAGACAGTGAGTAGTCCCTGCCGGCGCTATATAAGCTTTACCACAAACGGCAGTAGTTAACGCTAAGGAGGCTTTATTGGCGGGATAGTGTGTTACTTGCCCACGCACAGTCTTAATAGGCAGTTGGCTGGTTTGTGTAATGCGTGCCGCATCGTAGGCATTGGCTATCACCACCGTATGGAAAATCGCTTCGCTCTTATGCAGTGCGTGGGTGGTTTTACTGAGTCGCCATTGTTGATCGATGCTATTGACGCTGGTGATTTCTGTATGGGTGGTCACAGTAATATTAGGGTGAGTAGTTAACCATTGACATAAATGACTTGGATGGATCCAGCCTGAGCTAGGGAAGAACAGTGCGGGGTAATCAATGCGTGTGTTGGCGGTATGGCTGGCTTGTGTTGCTGATAAATACTCAATTTTATCGGGGCGGGATGTAAATCGTTGGGCAATCTTTTGATGTGACTGTTGCAATGTCGAGCTTAAGCTTAATTGTAATACGCCGCACTGAGCACCGCTGCTACTGACGTCTGCGGTAGATGCCCAGTAATGCTGATAGCGTTGTTGGGCATACAATAAGCTATAAAGATTAAAGTCCCCTAGAGGTTCTTGGCTTGCAGATAGCTTGGCGTAGACTATGCCCTGAGCATTACCCGATGCCCCCGTTGCTAAACTATCGCCTTTTTCAAACAGTGTGATTTGATAACCTTTTTGAGCTAAGGCATAAGCCGTGTGGCAAGCAGCAATTCCACCACCAATAATGGCGATGGCTTGATTGCTGGGTGTTGGCGTATGCTCATCGATAATGGCCCAAGGAGCAGTAGCCTGTTTCACCTTTTTGGATGGGGCTGGTGTATATGTATGTTTAGCCGCTTTAACCCCATCATCGGTTATGCTGACATTGGTTTGGTAGCTAGCAATCGCCATGTGTCGCTTGATTCCATAGCCCGTCACTGTGCTTACTAAAAACCCTGCCTCGCGTAGTCCTCGTCGCACCTTACTTGCTGCAGTAAAAGTCGCTACGGTCGCCTCTTTTTTACTCAGCTTTGCCATCGTTGTGAATAAATCAGGGGTCCACATGTCGGGGTTTTTAGCGGGAGAAAAACCATCTAAAAACCAAGCATCAACGCCTTGCCAATGTCTGGATAGCAAAGGCGGTAGTGGCAGTGTTGAGGGGTTGGCGAGCAGTTGTTTGAGACCGATGGTAGCATCGTCGATAATTAATGTCAGTGTAATATTATGTTGAAGGTGGAGGCGGTGAAAGCCGCTCACAGTAGCCGGGTACGCGTCCAGTAGTGCATGACTATAATCAGATAATTCGGGCCATAAATTCAGTGCGCGACGTAAGTTGGCTTTATCTAAAGGGAATTTTTCGACGGAAATAAAATGTAAGTGAGCCTCTTCATTAGCAACACCGGCCCATAGTGCACAAGTGGCTAAAAAATTAAGCCCAGTACCAAAACCGGTTTCAGCAATAACAAAAGAGGCATGATTAGCCAGTGTCGAAAAACGTTCGCTCAGCTGGTTTTGTTGCAGAAAAACGTACTGGGTTTCTTCTAAGCCATTATCACTAGAAAAGTAAAAATCATCAAACTGTGTTGATAGCGGTTGGCCTTTATCGTTCCAGCGAATATGTTCAGACATGGTGTTTATAGGTTGAGATTGAAATGTTGCTTAAGCTCGTCGCACCATTGACGAATACGCACATCGGTCTTATCAAATTCATTTTCATCATCCAAGGCTAAACCCAAAAAATATTGTTTATCACTAGTCAGTGCTTGGGACTCCGTAAATTCATAGCCAGTATTAGGCCAATAGCCAATGACGTTAGCCCCTTGTACGACCACTTTATTGTGCAGGTAGCCCATGGCGTCTAAGAACCAATCAGGGTAACCTAGCTGATCGCCTAGACCAAATAGTGCAACAGTAGATGATGACAGCTCTAGAGTATCAATGTCGTCCCATACGTCTTCCCAGTCTTCTTGTAGTTCACCATAATCCCATGTGGGAATACCTAATATAATTTGTTGATAGTTGCTGATGGTTGATATGGGTGTATCAGCCACATTGAACACATCAACAGTGCCGGTATCGAACTGTTGTTGAATTTTTTCTGCGGCCATTTCGGTATAGCAAGTTGAGCTGCCATAAAATAGACCTATAGGTGCGGTTTTCATTACTACTGTCATTCTCTTTTTGATAAAGGAAGCGTATTCTAAAAACATTATACGGTAAATTAGACCGAGCCGATAAAGGCTTGTTGGCGCCACGCTTCATAGACGATGACGGATACCGAATTTGATAGGTTCATACTGCGACTATTAGCACTCATGGGTATACGCACTTTCGCAGTCATGCGTTCTGAATTCAGTATTTCATCGGGAAGACCGCGTGTTTCTGGACCAAAGATGGCATAGTCATTGGCAGAGAATGCGATTTCATGATGAAAATATGAACCTTTTGTGGTGATGGCAAATAAGCGTTGTGGATCCTCAGTGTCCACAAAAGCTTGCCAGTTTGAATGAACCTGCATATCTTTCCACTCACCATAATCTAAGCCCGCCCGGCGTAAACGTTTATCGTCCAGTTCAAACCCTGTTGGCTCAATAATATGTAAACTGCAGTTAGTGTTCGCCGCAAGGCGGATAATATTCCCTGTGTTGGGGGGGATTTCTGGTTCAAAAAGAACAATATGGCAGATAGGCATGGAATACACTCATTGATAATGTGGAGCCAAAAATAAGGGCTAGTATAGAGTAGAATCGCCATGAAATGGCAGCGTAAAGGGCTTATTTTTATGGCCGACCACATCGATAAATTTGCACCTAACGCCATTATTATCTGTAATTAATGCCTTCTCAGTAATAAAAATTCTTTATTTTCTTTATGTCATTTTATAGTCATTACGTTCTATAAAAAATTATGCCTTCGGAGAATGATTGTTTTTGTCAATAAAGTGACAGTGGCGCCTGTTTTTTATGCACATCTATCAGCAAACAAGCAGTTTTTTGGGGTTTTCCTAGAGAAATAGCCGTTTTTTACTACACTTAATTAATGTAAAGGTAGTAATTAATGAATATTTTGATCTCGCTAGGAGATAACCTATGAATATGCTGCGCACTGATTTTGGAGAGCTTCAGCTGGACGCTGAATTAATTGATGCCTCAGAAGTCATTGAAGGTTATATCTATTTGTCAGAAGAGCTAGTGGACAATAAGCTAGAAGAAAAGAGACAGGCGCACAGAGTGAATAGTTTATTTGTGCTGTTGTTATGTTCTGTGGCGGTTTATTTGTGGTCTAACGATTACTTTACCCAAACGCAGCTAAACCTAGAGTCCTTTCATTCGGCGCCATCTTTTGGCCAAGTCGCGCCTGTATTAAGTGATGTATTGTCCGACGGTCTTGTTGAGCAGTTGCAGCCAGAAACAGCAGCCTCGGTAAGTGATTCGCAGCTTGAGCTTGATTTGGGTGTACCAGAAGATATTGTTAACTTTATTGATGCTGATATTGCGGCAGAAAAACAGGTCATTGCCACTACTGGCATTGTTCTAGAAGAAGTTAACCCTATTGCCGACCGTAAAGTTAATATTAATAAGCTGTTAGTTTCTGGAAACGCATTATTTAAGCGTGATCGTCTTATGTCCCCGTCAGAACATAATGCTTTTGCTCGTTATGAAAAAGTGTTGTCCGTTCATCCTGGACATCCAAAGGCGTTACAAGGAATTAAAAAAATTGTCGATCGTTATGTTTATTTGGCTGAAAGTGTTATTGCAAAAAACCAAGAGTACAAAGTGCCGGGGCTGATTAAAAAGGCTTATCAAGTGGGCGAAAAATACATGGATGTGACAGTGTTGATGCAGCAATTTTCTGCCTATTTACCGAATGATTCCATTTTTTTTGATGCTTCATCTGCCAATAATAATACGCCAGTAAATAGTGAAAAAAGCCCCACCTCCAATGCGGAAACTCGAATAGAGGGGAAGAACTTAAATGCCCATGATGAAGTTATTTTTATTGCCGATAGGAAAATTGCAGAGACGGCTTATAAATTATTTCTTAGTGGTGATTTGGCTTCTGCGGAACAAGTACTTAAAAACTTCACTCAGTTATCGGGAATTTGGGGTGAATCGAACGATTTACTGCTCAAAATGTACCTGAGCCAAGAAAAAATAGCGCAAGCAGAAAATCTAATTTATGAAAGCAAGGCGCTAGATACTTATCAATTTGCCGAAAAAGCCGCTAGAGTGATGATGACTAGAGGGGACAGTCAGGGAGCATTAAAAATGTTGGTGGCTTATCGACCAGAGTTTCTTGAAAACACAAGTTACTATGTCTTATTGGCTAGCCTATACCATAAGGTAGGGGATTTTCAGCGCTCAGTTTATTGGTATCGGCAGTTGTTGAGTGTTAACCATAAGGACGCACGCTTATGGTTGGGTTTAGCGGTTTCTCTAGATGCTTTAAATAATGTAGAGGATGCCTTGCAAGCCTTTGGTTATGTGCGTCTATATGCACAAAATCAATCAGCCATTAAGCAGTATATAAATGAAAGACAATTGGCTCTAGTTAATTAAGACGTATTAGACAGAAGTGCTCACGATGACCTACAAGGTGGCTGTCAGCGTAATATCGATACCTAATTTATCCTCAATGCTAGCAAGCTGATCCGATAGCTGTTCGGTATTGGTTCCAGCCGGCGCTAATAATGTACCTTTTGCTTCAAATAAGGGTTCTCCTGACCAGGGCATGCTTGAACACTGTGTTTCCATGGCGTCGATATTAATGCCTTTGTCTGCAAAAGCCTGTGATATTTCGCTGATGATGCCCATACGGTCTGCGCCGATCACCTCAAATGTCAGCGTGTGACCGGATGCCGATTCAACCGCTTGTGCTTGTTCAACTACTATTTGAATGCCAGAACTAGATAATTGTTTTAAGGCTAGGGTTAATTCCGCCGTCTTATTTTGCTCAATACTGACCTTTAATATTCCTGCGAATTTACCCGCTAATTGGGCCATACGGCTTTCAAGCCAGTTGCCGCCATGGGCACTGATGACGTCGGCTAACTGTTGAACTATGCCGGGTTGATCATCGCTCAATAGGGTAATAACAATCAGTTGGTTTGCCATAATGTTCTCGGTAGGTAGAATGGTTTAACGGATACACGTAAAGCTACACCCAGATAAAAACCCATTGTAGAGTGATTTTGCTCTATTATGCGAGTCATTGTTGCTGATAAAAGAGTCCACACTGATGATTATTCCCGCGGAGCAGCTAAGCCCTGATACCTTAAGGTGCTTAATTGAAGAATTTATTACCCGTGAGGGAACAGATTATGGGGCAGAAGAGGTGGCATTATCTCGCAAGGTACAACAAGTAAATCAGCAGATAGTGAAAGCCGAGGTGGTGATTGTTTTTGATGCGGCCACTGAGTCTGTCAATCTCATGTCTACCGTTCAGTATAGAGAATGGATGGCCAATACGGGTAGCGATTAGTCTGCAATTAGTGAAGAATAGTAGTGAAAACTATTAATGCAGCATGTTGCGCGCGGCGCTGGTGACGCGTGTGGTATCTTCGCCGACTTGTACCCATTGTCTTAAAAGATACGCCATTATTTGTTTGCGTTCATGAAAACACGCATTATCTTCATCATCTAGCCATAGTTGCCCTATCGTCGTTAATTCGTCGATAATGTGATTGACGGTTTCAATAGTTAACTCTACGGTGACTTCATCGAGAGGGTACCGAGACTGTGACTGCAGAGGTAAGGCGTTGGTTAAAGCGGGCGCACGGCGTTGTAACAGCTTGCGAGTTAGTATAAGTGATTGAGAATCAATACTGCTAAAAATACTCATAGAGACGACAATTACACTCAATTAATGAATTATTCTTCGATAAATGCAATAGACTCTTACTTAAGGTGCTTTTATCGAAGTACATTTACCCAAGCACTTTTACCTAGGTACTTCCATGAGTTTAGTGAAGAATTTTGAAATAACGAATTAAATTTAGCAGAATAGAGAAATATGACACAAAAAATGACCTTAGATGCTTCTGGACTATTATGTCCTGAACCCGTGATGCTGTTACACAAAAAGGTACGCAATATTGCCAGTGGAGACACCATAGAGGTTATAGCCACAGACCCATCAACGATGAGAGATATACCGAAATTTTGCCACTTCTTAGGGCACGAGCTGCTAGAGCAGAAAGAGGAAGATAATGCGTATTATTACCTGATTCGCAAAGCCTAATTATCCGATAAAACCTTTGAGGCCTTTGCACGAATAAAGGTTTTGTTCTCAGGCAAGGAAAAAGCTTGCTGAAACAGGGAGTTTACCCATAAAAATGGCCGAGGAGGCCATTTTTAACGCCGTATGAGGGCAAAGCTTCCTCCCCTTGCCCAATACGTCCTGTGGGCAAAAAATCACTCATGCAAAGGCTCTTTTAGTTGTCATCGTCCACTAGTAGAGAAATAGCTGCGATCGCATCTGGATCCTGAGATTTGATCTTGTTGGCAATATGGTGTTGAAAAAAGTACTTAAACTTGTCATTTTCAGTAGCGGGGTAGAGGCAATCATCACCGGGTAGAATCGGAGTAGACACCACCTTTTTCTGATCTGCCAGCATACCTTCCATACGGCCATCATTAAATACTCTCCAGCTAATGACTTCTGCTAGCGTGACACTCTGAAAGCCATCTCCGGATAGAATGGCATGGGTGCCAATGGTATCAGGGACTTCTTGAATAATATCTTCCGGGTTATCGGAGTCATATTCGTAATATTCGGCAGCGGTTTCTAATTCAACCACTTTGTGAATAGGTGCTTCTTCAAAGATATCGTCAATGCCGGGATCAAAATAGCCTTCCCATTGGCCATTCAGAGGATCGCAAATGTCGGTACAGGCCATGAGTTGGTTTAGCCATGGCACTAAGCCCACAACATCACCATTCGCTCGCAATCCCCAGCAGAGGACTTGCAAGCTAAATAAGCGACCATCGCTGGCATCGTTGGAATATAACATTTCGAGCCCGTCGAGCTCAGGAGACAAACGAATGAAACGTTCATCTTTAAGATTGGAAAGAGACTTGCCGCTGAACAGATCTACCACATTGTCAGCATTGTGGGTTTCATCTGAGGTTGTCATAATACACCTCCATTACTATATCTTAGATAGCCATACCTTAGATAGTCATAGCTTGTTGCGGATACTCACACCATAAATGTATATCGGCTTGGGCTAAAGTGCAACTTAAAAGACGATATATAAGCAAATGATCTTATCACCTTATTATAAGACCGATCAAGTCCATAGAGATTCACTCAAAAACTTTCAATGTGAGAGTTTAATGGTTATTTTTAGAGAGGTTTTTGCTGATGGTTATGCCACCCGCTTAATCAAAGGCGGTAGTGAACCAGAGTATATTCCTGCGACAAAAAAAGGCGGAGAACATCACATTATTTTTACCCACGATTATTTTTCCAGTGCGTTGCATGAAGTGGCACATTGGTGTGTAGCAGGAGAGCAGCGTCGCTTACAACATGATTATGGTTACTGGTATGCCCCCGATGGGCGAGATGAAAAACAACAGATAGCATTTGAACAAGTCGAAGTTAAACCTCAAGCGGTAGAGTGGTTGTTTTCTCGTGCTTGTGGAATACCCTTTCGAATTAGTGTCGATAATTTGGCTGCAGGCATGGCGGCTAGTGAGGGTTTTAAAGCAGCGATTGTGCAGCAGGTGCACGACTATTGCTTGGGCGAGGTCAATGATCGCGCGAAGTCTTTCATTGCTGCGCTAACGCACTATTATAAAACTTCATCAGTTTTTGATGTTCACTATTATGCGGCTGATAAACTCTAATGCTTGAATCTAGCGTTAAAAAATCATCACCCGTATTATTAATCGATGCCTCGATCTATATCTTCCAGTATTATTTTGCACTACCCGACCACTGGTTTAGTGAGGATGAACAATGGCCAACGGCGGCAGTCTACGGTTATACCGCTTTTTTAATTCGCTTACTAAAAACACAGCAACCTAAACGCATAGCGGCCTGCTTTGATGAGAGTCTCGATCAGTGTTTTCGCAATGAGATCTATGCGGATTATAAATGCAGTCGCGCCTTACCCGATGAGGCTTTAGCATTTCAACTAAAGGCCTGTAAGCAAGTGACGAAATTATTAGGTATTAGCCGCTATGCCAGTGCGCGCTATGAAGCGGATGATTTATTAGGCTGTTTATACCAACGCTGCAAACGCAGCGCCTCGCCCATTGCCATTTTAACTAGAGATAAAGATTTAGGGCAATTGTTACAGCGCCCACAAGATTTCTTATGGGATCATGCGAAAGATCAGCGTTCTTATGATGATGATATTAAAAATAAATTTGGCGTTCATCCTGAACAACTCATTGATTATTTGGCCTTAGTAGGCGATAGCGTAGATGATATTCCCGGCGTGCCTGGCATAGGTAAAAAAACCGCACAACAGTTATTGCAACACTTTGGCAGTATTCAGGGTTTATTCAAACAGTTAGACGATATAGAAAAACTCCCCATTCGTGGGGCAAAACGTATGACTGAAAACCTAAGGAATTACCGAGAACAAATTGGGATTGCCCAACAACTGGCTACCATTGTTACTGACTTGCCAATAATAAGCAGTATTCATGAAATTAATAAACAGCCTGTAGATAGTCAGCGGCTAGAAAAATTTTGTTTCCGTATGGGATTTCCAAAACTGCAAAAAACGATCATTGGCCTTTAGCCTAGAAAAAGCCGTTAGAGTAAAGTAGCATAAACAGAAAGGGTTGATTTTTTAGGGCAAGGGCCTATAATTGAGCGTAACAATACCCGCCAAGGCTATGTTCTTCGGAACCCCTCAAACTGGCGGGTTATTTTTTTGTAGACGATAAAAACTAGTCTTTACCCATAAAGATAACAGCAAGGATGCCTGTGAACTACAACAAACCCCCTAAAACATTTGACGAACAGCTAGACCTGCTCATCAGTCGTGGTATGCAGATTGCCGATCGTGAAAAAGCCATACATTCGCTATCCCATATCAACTACTACCGACTCGAAGCCTATTGGTTACCCTTTGAAACCTCTCGCCAGCCGCACCAGTTTTTTGCAAACACACATATAGATACGGTAATAAATCACTATTTATTTGACCGCGAATTACGCTTGCTGCTACTCGATGCGATAGAACGTATAGAGGTTTCCTTCCGTACCCAATGGGCTTACCACATTAGCCATGCCTATGGCTCACACGGTTATCTTGATAACAACAAAAGCCTTAGAAAAAATGAACGACAACTCGTAAAAGATACCAACGAATTAAAAGCGCATATAAATCGCAGCGATGAAAAATTCATCGCACACTTTTGTCATACTTACTACGATGATCTGCCCCCCGTATGGGTGAGTTGTGAGGTGATGTCATTAGGTTTATTGTCGCGTTTTTACAGTAACTTACGGGCTTATAGAGTACGGAGAGCTATCGCGGCGACCTATCAATTAGACGAGGGTTTTCTAGAAGGTTTTTTGGAGCACCTTAGCTACGTACGTAATGTGTGCGCGCATCACAGTCGGCTATGGAATAGGCATTTAACGAAAAAAATGCCCCTACCTAAAAACAAACCAACAGGCTTAAAAGAGAACATTTATATTGACGATGAGAATAAAACTGAGCACAAAATCTATAATACCCTCGTCGTGATACAGCATATACTGAGTATTATTTGCCCTGATTCACACTGGGCACAACAACTAGAGTCATTGATCAAAAAATACCCCATTGATATAAAGCGCATGGGCTTTCCGGTGGAATGGAAAACTTTGCCTTTGTGGCACAAGCAGTGGCAACCTGCGTTTACACCATAAGCAAGCCATTTTTTCTAGCCTAAATCGGCCACATAAATTTGTTTTAAGGGCAGTAAGGTTCTATATCTCGGCGATAATTTGGCATAGTGTTCTAACACTAAATTAACTAACTCATCGCCGTCGATTAGGCGTAATTTGGCTTTGTTGCGCTCTAATAATCTTGCCGGTCGCGAGTAAGAACCTAAGTTCACAAATAAACCATATTCCCCTTCACCTAATGCGCCTAACAGTTGGTTCACTTCTGGTTCACCGTTCGACGTAATGGATTTTTTACATTGCACTTTAATAATGGGTGGTTCAAACCCTAGCTCATCTTTGTGAGCAATCACATCAACACCGCCATCGCCAGACTTAGACGATACCCGGGCTTTGTAGCCCATGCACTCTAAAATATGCGCGACAAAATACTCGAATTCATAACCGTCTAACTTGCTATACAATTGTTTGATGACGAAATCTTCCGTGGTTTGCATGGCTTGCTGTGCGACGGTTTCGGTCGCGGTGTCATCATCGGCTTCATCATAATCATTGTCGGTATTGTCATTCACTGCATCATTCAGCTTAACCTTGCTTAAAAATTCATTGCGATAACGCTTAACCGAAAACAAGGTGATAAATGCCCCGATTTCATTTAAAGCCGCCTGACTAAAATCACTGCGGGGGAAACTACCCAACCATTCAATCCCGCGTTGGTTCGGGTATTCATGCTCATCATTGGCGACAAAACCATAGGCACCGGTAACACGGCCAATATTAATCATGCGGTCATATTTGGAGGGATACACGACAATATCGTTTAACTGGACATCATTCACAAAGCGAAACAACACCCCAGCATTACCTGCAACCGCGCCTTTTTTTATATCAGGAAAAACGCTGGTCAGGGCATCTTTAAGTTGTTCGCGTGAATTCGCATATGGCTGTAAATCGCCCAGCTCATGCCAACCAATACCTACATAGCTGTTATCCAAAGGTGAAGAGCCCACCTTTTCGCCCATGTGTATTCCCCATACGTTCATATTCATTGCCTTATGTTGATGATGATTGCTGGATGAAAAATGGTTTTTGATTGTTGATGATAGCTTAGCCGTTCGCGTCTTTTACGGTGACTTGACCGTTCATTAACATGGGGAGAAGCCAGTCTCTTAACTCTATAAGCTTAATATTTTCAATTTTTGCTTTTCGTTGTTTATCAAACATTGGTTTGATGATTTTATGAAAGCTTAGAATTAGATTTTTATTTGGCATTAAACATTTTGATTCAGTTAAATCGTCTTTTGTTATACCTTTAATGATGCTGCCTGTTGCTTGCATTTTAAATCGTTTTATTTCTTGAAGAAGTATAAAATATATCAATTCAGAATGTATTTTATTGTTAGGACGTACAGCCGCAACTCCCCGACCTAAACAAAACTCAGCTTCTGAATAAACGAGTTTTCCAATGGTTGCCCTTATGCACAAAACCATATCATCTTTTTCGCATAATCTAGTGGGTTCTGTAGTATAAGTTCGTCCATATAGAGCGCCATTTTTATAATCAGCTGGCCCGTTAAGTAATGGCAAACCTATATTTGCATTGTTGTACGATTCCCCTTTAGGTGACTGTCCCATAATGTTTTTAGCAATAGATTGAAGCTGCTCAACATCCCATCCATCAGGAATCTCACGCTTTAACTCTTCGTTGTAAACCATTTTTCCGCCCGAGGATTTGTAGGGCTTGCCGTTGGCGTTGGGGAAGTCGAATTGTACAAACCAATAGTCGTAGATGAGCTTGGCCATGGCTTCTAGCTCGGTATTGATTTTGTTGTTTGTTTCGATTTTTTTGTCTATAGAAGAAATGACCGAAGAAATCTGCTTTTGCTTTTGTTTTTCAGGCCCTGTAAATGGAATGTTTGCCAGAATACCCGTATTAAGATTTGGCATTGTTGCGCCAACGGCTTGCTTTTTAATCCAGCTTTTCATTGCGGTTGTACTTAAGTAATAAGTTAAAAACTCTGGGTCTATCTCACTGCCAGGGCGAACTAATAAACATCCTGTACCACAAAAATAACCTGTTTCTTCACGTTTAATTAGCGCTTTTTGAGTAACGTCGCCACGTCGGCTATAAACAATATCACCACATTTAACTAAATACTTCGATAGCCGCTTTGCATCATGCTCTGCTATAAAAGAAATTTTTGATAAATCTACGCGATTATCCTTCATGTTTGCAGGCATAATGCAGGGAATGCCAAAAGGCACGTAATCAGAAGCATGAAGTTGGCTTCCAAAAGGTCCTGTATGAATTTTTCCTCCTCCAGCTTTGACGATATCGCCAAGCTTTCTCGTGCTCCAGTTATTCATACTTAAGGCCTTCTAACTGTATTTTTATTTCAGTTTCAAAGCTCCTTGACTGCTCGAAAAGGCTATTTAAGCTGTTAGTAAAACCTTCCATTTTGTCAGTAAACTGTTCGTTGGATATATTGACGTGTTCGATATTTACCTCAAAATACTGCCCCGCACTTAAAGAGTAATTCTTCTCCGCAATATCGTCATAACTCACCACCACCGAAAAATCATCCACGGCTTCTTTGTTATTAAAAACATTGATAATTTGTTCTTCTTCGGTGTGAGTTAATACGGTTTTTTGGTTTTTTCCTTCTTTAACGGTTTCCCCTAGGTTTGAGGCATCGATCAGCACTACGTCTTCTTTATTGGTTTTATCTATAAATAAGATCGAGACGTTGGTGCCGGTATTGGCAAAAATATTAGACGGCATACTCACGACTCCCGCGAGCATTTTTTCGTCTATTAGTTTTTGGCGGATTTTTTTATCGATTCCGCTTTGGGCGGTGATAAAACCGGTAGGCACCACCACGGCGGCTTTACCCTTGTCTTTTAGGGAATAGATAATGTGCTGTAAGAACATCAAATATATCGCCATGGATTCTTTTTTCTTGGCGGGTACATTGGGGACACCGGCAAAGAAACGGTCGTGATTTTCTTTGCTTTCTAGGTCTGCACTGTAGTCAGAAAAATCGAGTTTGAAGGGTGGGTTGGATGTAATGTAATCAAAGGTTTCTAGTTCTCCGCTTGCCTGTTTGTGGTACGGTTCGAGGATGGTGTTGCCCTTAATAATATTATGTATAGAGTGTACTAAACCATTAATAATAAGGTTTAAGCGCAATAAACTCGATGATTTTTGTGAGATGTCTTGGGAATAGAGGGTGCATTTATCTTCGCCTATTTCGTGCGCTAAATTCATTAGCAGTGTGCCAGAACCTGCGGACGGGTCATAGCAAGTCACATTGCTCACTTTACTGCCACCTTTCCCCTCTTTTTGCTTAGGCACTAAACAGCGCGCCATAATTTTAGACACCGCGTGCGGGGTAAAGTACTCGGCATACTTACCGCCACTGTTGGTGTTGTAGTCTTTAATGAGGTATTCAAAAATAGTGGCGTAGAAATCAAATTTTTCGTTAAAGATATGCTCAAAACTAAAG
This sequence comes from Candidatus Endobugula sp., assembly GCA_047619205.1. Taxonomy (GTDB): domain Bacteria; phylum Pseudomonadota; class Gammaproteobacteria; order Pseudomonadales; family Cellvibrionaceae; genus Endobugula. The sequence goes on from JBLHJR010000010.1 coordinate 50,830, forward strand.
CCGGTGAGTTTATTCACAATAGCTTTACAAAAATCATCGCGTTTATCGGTGACGTATTTACTGAGGTTTTCGAATAGGACGATCTTTTCGCCGCCATCGGTGAGCACCGAGAATATCTCGCTGTTATCGCGGGCGATGTCGATTAAGGTGGTATCAAAAATATCGGCAAAATTAGCTTCGTTTTGTTTGGCGAATAACGACGAGATAAAATGGTCTGGACGAATACGGGCGGTGCTTTCGCTTAGCTGCATCATTAACATTTCTAGGTCATCTTCGCTTAGCGCTTTGAGGGCGTCTTCCCAGTGTTCGGCCTTGGCGATATTTTTATCGAGTTGCTTTATCTCGTAAACGAATTTGTCGTTGAGGAATTTATACAAAAACACCTGCGTGATGATTTTAAATTCGTTGCCGTCGTTGCCTAAGCCGTAGTTAGCACAGACACTTTTTAGGTCGTCGATGAGTGTTTTGGTTTGGCTGGTAAAGTCTTTATCCAATGCTGCTGTGGTCATTTTTTGCTCTATATTGTGTGTGGACTAAATAGGCGATGAAGAATGTGATTATAAACTATTGCTGACTCTTGCACGGCTCTTACGCCGCCCTGCCATAGTACTCGTTCATGTATTCTTTCACGATTAAGCCATTGATACGTTTAGTCGCGATGGCGGTTAGGGGGAGTTGTTGTTTGTGTTTAAATTGGTCGATGACGATACGCATGACCATTTTTTCAACGAAGTTTTCGTTTTCTAGCATTTTGGCGTTTTGCTGTATTTGATTGTCCACTTCGGTTTTTAAGCCTTTGAGCGCATCAAAGAGTTTGCTTTCACTGTCGGTTAATGGGTCTTTTTCCATGAGGCGTTTGTGCAAACGGGCGTATTTTTCGTCGTTATCGTATTTGGCTCGCAATAGCTGGTTTTTGCGTTCTAGCTCTTTGGCTTGATGGTAGATATCGTTAAGGGCTTTAATGTTACTTTCCATTTGTTCTTTGGTGACTTCGCTGAGGTTTTTCTGTTTAAACAGGCGCTCTAGCTCTTCTTTTAAGGAGATGAATTCGGGGTCTTGTGGATCAAAATTACCGCCTAGGCCTTCACGGGTTTTTTGTAGAATATCTTTTAGCTCGTCGGCTAAGACCATCTCTTCTTCTTTAATTTTAGTAAAGGCGAAGATAACGTCTTCTAGGGCAACATTCAGTAGGCTTGACGTATCGACATTGTTTTCTAACGCTTCTTTGGTGTTGATAAGTGCTAGACGGTTGTTAGCTTCTCGTGAGAGTACGGTGAGTGTTTTAAAATCTAATTTTTCTAGCAGCTCGTAATCACCCGACAAGCGAATAAGGTTGTACAGGCTCTTGGCGTTATTTAAGGCGCGGGTGATGGTTAGCATATCGCTGCGAGAGTTGATTTGTGATATCTGCTCAGAAAATACTTCGGCATTAACGGTATCAAAGTGGAATAAGGCTTCTTTGATTGCTTGTATTTCTTGTAGCACTTCTTCTTGCGACTTAAACAGGTTGCTGTAGTGCTCACTTTCGTCGCCCAGTTCAGACTGTAATTCGTTAAAGTAGTCTTTATTGGTTTTTTCAAATTCGCTTTCTATATCGGCAAAATCGACCACATAACCGTAGCTAAAATCTTGGTAGGTGCGGTTTACACGGGTTAACGCTTGCAATAAGTTATGGGCTTTAATCACACGGCCTAGGTACAGCTTTTTAAGGCGCGGAGCATCGAAGCCCGTTAGGAGCATATTAAAGACAAACAGTAAGTCGATTTTGCCTTCTTTGAAGTCTTCGACTTTCTGCTTGCGCTCTTCTTTGCTACCGATATCGTGCAAGATGACGGCGGCGGTGTTGACTTGGCTATCGTGTTTTTTCTTACTGCTATAGCTGGCGGTATAACTAGCTGCGGTTTCTGCCACCATGCGATAGGGCAGTTCTGGCTCGGCGAGTTCATCCTGCTTGGTTGACGGAGCCTGTGCGGCTAGCGGCGCTTGTGTGACTAACTGGATTGCTTGGGCTTGTTCTGCGTACTGCACCTGAAAGATGTCGTACATCATTTTGGCTTGTTCGGATGAATCACAGACCACCATAGCGCCGATGGTGTTGTTATTCATAGCGATGCGGGCTTGCTCAAAGTCTTTGACGATGTAATCCAGCATGGGCTCGACAAATTTCTTGTGGGCGTAGACCTGTTTTTTATTGCCGCTGCCTTTTAGTATTTCGGTGTCTTCATAGATCGCTTCGAGGGTTTTTTGTAAGTTGAGCTTGTAGCTGGTTTCAATATCTTCGCGAATTAAACGCAGGGTGTAGCCATCTTTGATAGAGGCGTTGTAGTAGTACTTATGTATATAACCGCCAAACAATAATTTCGAGTTGTATTCTTCCCCCAATAACGGCGTACCCGTTAGACCGATCTTAATCGCATGACTATCGGCTTGCTCCAAATTAGCTAAAAAACTGCCTTTGGGGTTATAGCTACGATGCACTTCATCTAAAAAGAAGACCCGTTGAATATTGAGGTTGTAATCACCGTTTTTAATGACGTCTGGGTCATCTTGAAACTTTTGAATATTCACCACCGTAATTTCAGCTTTGCCACTGTTATTGTGAATGGCGGCGGTTTGCTTGATGTCTCTGGCAAAGGCTTCGCGCGAGTCGATATTGTGTACCACCAATCCACGGGCTTTAAATTCTCGTCCTGCTTGGATCAATAAATCGAGCCTATCGACAATAAAATAAAACTTAGCGATGACATTTTTATGCTGAAAATAATGTGAGAGGTAGTTAACGTTATAGTAGGCCAATGCCGTTTTACCGCTGCCTTGGGTATGCCAGATAATGCCTTTTTTAACACCCTCTTCTAGCTTTTGTTCTATGGCTTTAGTGGCGAATAGTTGCGGGTAACGCATGATGTGCTTTTGTAAGCCTTTGCGCTCTTTGACATAGGCCAAGCCAAATTCCAGCAAAAAGGCTAAGCGTTCACGCTGAAATAGCGAGGTACACAGTCGGTTTGTGGGCGTATCGGGGCTTTTGTTTTTAGCGAACTCTGGCGACTGTTTTATGCTGAGTAGGTTATTGTCTTTGAGTACGGCGGTTTCGTTGTCATCATCTAGCGTGGTAAGTAAGGCATCTAGGTTAAATTCCTGCTCTTCGCGGAAGTAATTAAAGGTAGGCTTTTGGTATGAAGTGGTCGCATAAAATGCGCCCTCTATAGGCATAGGCGAACTATCGTCGTACTCCATATTATTGGAGAACACCATTAACTGGGTGAGATTAACAAACTGTCTAAACTTCTTGTTTTGAAAGCGCGTTTGTATGCGCTTGTGCTCGGCTAAAATTCCGTCTCGGTTATTTGGCCGTTTGACTTCGATAAATGCCAGCGGCAAGCCATTAATCAATAAAATGATATCTGGCCGAAATTCATCATCGTCTTTTTTGTATGTTAGCTCGGTGACAACATTGAAGGTGTTGTTACTGAAGTTTTCCAAATCAATTAGGCGAGTACCCGACTTATCTATGAGCTTTTCATAGAAGGCTTTGCCTAGGAGGCTGTCCGAGAATAGAGAACTTAATGGTATAATTGCGCAAATTATTGATTAATGAGTATATTGTCGATGTCCGCACCGTTTAAAACCGACCCAATCGATTTCAGTCAGCACCAACTTT
>JBLHJR010000011.1:0-53995 GCA_047619205.1 Candidatus Endobugula sp.
TATTTGGATACTTTCTTGACGAGTGTTGCGTGGTATAAGCACTTGATCTGCAAAGTCGATAATCTCAAAATGTACTTTTTGTTGTTGTCGAAAAGAGAACATCAGCTTAACTGGGCATTGCATCGCTTTTGCGAAAAGATAAGGGCCAATGGGTAATGGCGCCGACTCACCATAAAAGTTTACCGGTACTGTACGGTCATTATCGTTAATAGGGACTCGGTCTCCCGCAATAAATACCCACTCACCGTTAGCAATTTTGTTTTTTAACAGTAGAGTAGTGGGAATGTCAATGTCGCTTACTTGAAAAACATTCACTCTCGATTGAGGATTTAGTTGCTTCATTATTTTAACAAAATTGGCGGCATGTTTATCGTAAAGGAGTACATTAATAGTTTTTTGGTGGTTACTGCTTGACTGCATAAAGCCGCGACAATATTCAAGGTTACCCAAATGGCTACCAATGATTAGCTGGCCTCGAGGGTCGTTAAGTATTGTGTTGACCAATTCGGGGCTGGCTATATCGAATTCATCTTCATTAATGGCATTGCTCCAGGCAATGCCTTTATCAAGAATCGATTGAGCAAAAGAAATGATGTGTTTAAAGACATGCCAGTGCCCAGGCTTTTTAGACCAGTAGTGAGGGTATTGCTGATAGTGCTTCTGTAGAAACTGTAATGATGCTCGCCTAGCTACTGGCTTCATAATAAGAAAGTAAAGCGCAGTGGGATAGAGAAACATAGAATATAGCTTGCGACCAAATATTTGATATACCCACAGTAAAAAGCGTAAACCACCGACACTACCGGATTCACGCAGTGCCGACCAATGCGTTTTTTTAGTGGGCGAAGTCATTAGTAATGTGTGCTCTGCTTAGGTATGCGCTTTACGGCAGCCAGTAATAGTTTGGGCAGACGTATTAACATCCCCATCATTAAGCGACCATGTAGTCGAATCAGCAATAGGTTGTCGCGTAAATAATGAAAGTGTGAGATGTTTTTCTCGGGATAAATAACCAGTGTATCGATAAACTTAAGGTCAATGCTTAGCCAGCAAGCCTTGACAAGGACTTCAGTATCGACATCCATTCGGTTACCAATATAATAATGATCAAACACCGTTTCAGTGCTTTTTATCGGGTATACACGAAAGCCGCAGAGAGAATCTTTAATGCGTAATGATAGGGTTTCTAGCATGACCCAAAAGTCAGTGACTTTTCGGCCATAAAGCCGCGCTTTGGGAACAGAAACATCGTAAATAGGTTTTCCGCAAATAATACTATCCGGGTGCTGTTGGCTTAGGCGAATAAACGAAGCGATATCATTGACATTGTGTTGTCCATCGGCATCAATCTGTATTGCGTGTGTAAAACCTCGGGCACGTGCATGACAAATACCGGTTTTAATTGCCGCGCCTTTACCTCGATTATGTCCATGCTCATAAAGATAAACAGATGGCAGGTCAGTTAATATTTTTTTAAGCGCATTCAATGAGTGAAGGTCGCTACCATCGTCAATAATAATACAGGGTAGTTGGGCAGACAGTATTTTAGGCAGAAACAGGGTCAATTGTTGATGATGGTTGTAGTGGGGAAGCATCAGACAATAGCTGTTTTTTTTCGCTAGTTTAGGCGATAGGTCAGGCATTATTTTATCCATGAAAATAAAGCTTACCTTCAGATACCGTCTTTGAGCCTAGGCGGTAATTAAACGCTATTTGTTTTTTTTCAGAATGCTTGGTGAGGGTTAGCTCCACTGTTTGTTCGGGTAATATCATCGACTGAAATTTTACATTTTCCATTTTTAAGAACACGCCTGTGATAGTAAATAGGCAGCGCGCGAGTAAGCTTGCCCAGTGTACTTGAACGACTCCTGGCACTACAGGTTTATCCGGAAAATGCCCCTCTAAGTAAGATAACTGCGCGTTCACGATTAGTGACAGAGTAATTGTATTTGGGTTATCACTGTCTGTACTTTTTACTGTATTGACCACCGTGATATCGGGCCAGTCATTAACATTGGCAGCAGATAAAAATTTATCTAGTCTTTCTGTTATCTTATTCATTTAGGGCATCTTGCTTTATTTTATATTTTTTATAAAAGTGACGAAAAATAAGCTCAGTAATGAAAAAGCTTCCGAACAATAGGTAGGATATAAAACCATTATATAGCGCCCATTGCTTTAACGTTAGATAAAAAGCAGTGTAGGCTGCAATCACAGCATTGATGACTAATAATACACCCCATGTGAAGGTAAGCCAATATAGGTAATGTTGGGCGTGTTTATTAATGGTTTCTCCCATACGCTCTGCAAATTTTTCTAGTAAAGGTTGTTTGTCCTTTAGAGAAACAAAAAATATGCAAGCAATGCTTGTACTCGCTACCACGGGGTAAAACAATAACATGGGTTGGCTGTTCAATATGGCAGTGACTAGACTGTAAGTGACCAGCACTATGAGTGAAGCTGTCTGCCAAAAATTGAATATGGCCATAGTGGAATAGCCTCTGATGGCAAGCGCAAGCAGAAGGATAATGGCAAAAGCGCTAGCGTTAAATCGCTGTATACCGAAATAGACCAAGAAGGGGTAGGTGACGCCAAGCAATATGCCTATAGAGCGTAATAATAGTTTTTGCATGGCTTTGAATCGTTTATTGATCGTTGTTATGGGTGTTGGAGTCTATTATAATACAAGACCTCTGGCAGTGGCCGATATTATAATGCTCTAAAGGAAATTGTGGGTAATTTTGAATATCGTATATTGACTAGGAATATCGAAAAAGTCCTGAATTCAATATCGCCCTGTCAGCTAATAGCGATACTTTAGGTATGAAAAAGCCCACCAAGCACGACTACTATTAATTCAGGACTAAAAACCATTATGCCGCTCACACCTATACAGCAAGAAATGGCTGAACTTATTGTTGAATCATTGAACCTAGAAGACATTGAGCCCTCTGAGATACAGGTAGATGAACATTTGTTTGGCGAAGGCTTGGGTCTGGATTCCATCGATGCATTAGAGATTGCGCTGGCGGTCTCTCAAAAATATGGCGTGCAAATGCAATCAGAAGACGACTCTGTGCGCGAGGCATTCTCAACACTGGCCTCATTGTGTGAGTTTGTAGAGACGCATAAAGCGGCTTAATCTCAGATGTCCTCTCAGATACCCTTGCTCTTGCGGCCTCTATCAGAGGCCTTTTGTGTTTTTACGCACACCGATGCCCTTGTAGCATCCCCGCCTAATACATCCTTGTCAAAGATAGTTTCATGCGCTGAATTTATAAGCGATGTGCAGCGGCTATCAAGCCAATTACCGGAACACTCGTACGCAATTAATTTATGCAGTGATCGCTATGCTTTCTTAGTCGCATTTTGTGCGGTGATTGTGCGCGGTAGCACAAATCTCCTGCCGCCTAATAAAAATGCTGCGACGCAATCGTTATTGGCCGAGCAGTATCCTACTGCTTATGTAGTGCATAACGGTGATATGTTGGTGGTCGATGATGTAGAGCACATCAATGTAGCGTCTTTTTTGTTGTCAGCAAATTTGACTGAGCTTGACAACGCAGCACTGGAGTCTATAAAGGTGCCTACTATTTCAGTGGGTCACCTGGCGGCAATTTCCTTTACCTCCGGGTCAACTGGTCGCTCACAACCCAATCACAAAACTTGGGGTAGCATCGTTCACGGCTCTGCGATTAACGCCCAGTATTTTTTATCAAAAAAATCACTGGTGTATGTGCTGGCAACGGTTCCTGCTCAACATATGTGGGGCTTGGAAACGTCAGTTTACTTACCGTTATTTTCCAGTGTCTGTGTGAGTAGTGCCCAACCGCTATTTGCTCAAGATATTGTTAACCATCTTCATCGTTTGCCCGTGCCAAGGTTGCTAGTCTCTACGCCGGTGCATCTTCGCTATTTGCTGTCCAGTGAGCTGATGCTCCCTCAAATCGATAGGGTTTTGTGCGCAACCTCACCACTAGCGCAGACATTAGCTTGCCAACTCGAGGCCGCCTGTGGCGGTGAGCTGATGGAGATTTACGGCTGCAGTGAAGTAGGCTCGATGGCCTATCGAAGAACAGCCACAACAGAATATTGGACGATGTTTGATGGTCTTGAATGTAACGCATTAGGGCAGGGTGAAACCCAAGTCGTGGCTAAGCATCTCCCCGTTAGTGAAATTGTCTTACAGGATCGTTTGTCGTTTATTGACTCAACACGTTTTCAACTATTGGGTCGCAATAGCGATGCGATTAATATCGCAGGTAAGCGCGGCTCGATTACAGAGATAAGCAATTTACTATTGGCGATTGATCACGTTCAAGATGCTGCGGTGTTAATTGTTGATCATCGCTCTGCTGGGATAGAGAGATTAGTGGCTGTAGTGGTTGCTGATACCGAAAAAAGTGTCATTGTAGCCGCTCTGCGGGAGCATCTCGACCCGGTATTTATTCCTAAGTCTCTTTATTTTGTTGAGAGCCTACCTAGAGAAACTAGCGGTAAGTTACCTCGAAAAGCATTGCTCGAGATTATTGGGCAGCACACAAGATAAGCTTAGTGAACCCCTTAACGAGTTAGAGTACCGTAGTCTAATAGCAGCTCCCTTTCCTCAAGCGTCGCAGGTTTATTGTTGAGAACGTCGGTGATAACAATGCTCATGCGCTTGAGTAAAGCAATGTTTTTATTGAGTTGCACAATACAGTTAACGTCTCCCGGCTCTTTTAACAAATCGTTCAAGTGACGAAGCACGGGGATATTATTCTGGTCCAGAAATACCCCTTTAGTTGGCCTAACAATACGCTGCTTAGCCATCGCCTTAAACTGTGCTTGGAGCCTGTTGTTTACCTCTCGTATCTCTATTATAGGTAGGCTAACCTCTCGCATAACACCGATGTCAGTGAGTGAGCCTCTAAAATAGAGCAGGCTGAGTACGCCCCAATAATAGCTGAAATCCCACAGCAGCTTCATGCCCATCATCCGCCGGTCGCCAAAGCCACCGTATTGATTGGTGTAAAGTGATAATGTGCTGCCATATATTGACTGATAAAGCTTTTGGTAAATAGCCGCATCAAAGCTAATATTCTTTCCCTGTCTGGATTGGCTTACTAGATTGGTAATATATTGATTGCTAATGGCAATGAAATCACTGCCAGGTGAATAAAACGGGTCAGTAAATACGCCGGCTTCTCCTGTCATTGCCCAGCCGTTGGCGGAGAAGACTTGCTTGCAATCATAGGAATAGTCGCGAATCTTAATATAATCCATTATTTTTGCGCTACCAATGGCATTCGCACATAACGGTTGATTGACTGCCAGCCAATCCATAGTTTGCTCGATGGTATCGAAACCAGCCTCTTGCTCCACCTGGTCATCCATCACTATGCCAATACTAGTAATGTTGGCATAAAGCGGAATAACCCACACCCAATAGCCCGGGCCCATTAAATGGTTGGTGCTAAGCCAGCGGTTTTTTTGCGGTGAGCATTGTTGTTGCCACTGCGCGTTTTTACTCCAGCTATCGATTTCGATACGTTTATCAACACGAAACCATACCGCATTGCCTTTATGCTTATTCGTTTTTTGATAGCCTAAGGTTTTTTTAAGTAAGCCCTGCCTGCCTGAGGCATCAAGTATCCAGGGTGCTTCAAAGGTTGTTTGCTGTTGGTGAGCGCTATTGCCCACACATTGATGAGTTTTGCCGTTTAAATGAATGCTCTCTGTGGCGGTGCCTTGCTCTATACGTACGCCTAAGTCGGTGACTTCTTTAAATAAATGGTTTTCTAATTCGCCCCTGTCTATTTGATAGGTGGGAATACTAAAGTTTTTGCTTGGGCCTACTTCATCGAGCTCGGAAAACTGTTCATTCTTGCCAAAATAACAGCGTAAGCCAAATTTTCTTAAGTGACGTTCCTGTAAGTGATCTTTAAGGCCCATTGTTTCGCTTAGGTAATGGCCGCCAATTTCCACAGTGGATTCACCCACCTTGGCAATAGCTTGCGGTCTTGGAAATTGGTTTTTTTCCAATACAACAATATCGAGATCGTCGTGGACTTGCTTTAATTGTTTGGCTAGGCAAAGGCCTGCGAGCCCACCACCGGTAATGACTACATCGCTTAGCTTAGTTTTCATAGATTATTTTCACAGGTTTTGGTGATGCGAATGAATGAATGTTCATTTATAGGCAAATCAATAGAAGAACTACCTGTTTGTGTAGAATGTTCAGTAGGTAAAGAAATTAAAGAAAGTAGTGCCAACATTTTAGCGGATGGATTATCCCTATAGAGTGAGAGTAATGGACGATTGAATTCAACCGTCGGCCAATCACAGGCTTGCTGAACCAGTTCTAGCGTAAACTGTGGTGCATGATTGATTTTCTCTGTGGTCACTACAATGGACGACGAAAATAAAAAGTCATTGTCCATGATTGACCTCATGATTAGCGCGACATCAGCATCGAAGCAGGTGATTAATAGTGGTCGATGTTCTTGTTCCGATTGTATTACAGCATCAAGCAGGGCAAGTGGTACTGACCACTCAAGCCCAGCAATAGAATTGGCAGGTGCATGACAATCCGTGCTGATTGTCCAGTAACCCGCTGCCGCATTGTGTACCGAATTATGAAATTTAGTGGGAGATAACTGCTTACTTTCGGTGTTGAGTGCGCGACACATGTAGTCAGTCAGCTGGGTATCACCGTACCCAGAGGCAAATACACAGGCTAAATCTTTGGCTGAAATATGGGCATTGTTGACCGCCTGCCATGAGCTTTCTACGGCAAGGCGCACAGCGACGGGTGCTCGTCTGCGCTCATTTGCAGGGATGATCTGTGGTTTAGGGCCTTTTCTGTAGTTATCTTGCAGTACTGGCTCAGATGATTGGCTGCCCATTAGCTCTGCCAGTGCTCGCCAGTCGCTAAAACCCGGACCCCATGCTCCTATACCTAAAACGCTAAAGCTAATTGGATTCATTTTCGTCCTTACTTGTCAGCGCTGCTAAATGCGAGACAACAGTTGTTGCCACCAAAACCAAATGAGTTTGATAGGGCATGATTAACGGGCTGGTGAATAATTTTTTTAGTGATTGCAAAATCTAAGCGTTTATCGAGCTGCTGAAGGTTTAATGATGCAGGAATAAAGTTGTGCTCAATACTTTGCATTGAAAATATCGCCTCCACAATACCTGCGGCACCCAGTGTGTGGCCGGTCCAGCCTTTGGTGGATGCTGCTCGAGTGTGAGTGTTTTTGAACAACTCGCCAACCATCTGTCCCTCGATTAAGTCATTGGCCGCGCTTGCTGTACCGTGTAGATTAATATAGTCCACGTCATCATAGTGGATGTTGGCTTGTTTTAGGGCGCAATTCAAGGCCAGCTTCGCTCCTAAGCCCTCTGGATGTGGGTGTGACATGTGGTGGGCATCTGAGCTTTCTCCGTAACCTGACAATCGGATGCCTATATTCGAAGTATCATCCTGTCCTCGTACTAATATGGCAAAACCTGCTGCTTCGCCTAGATTAATACCCTCTCTGTTTTCATCAAAGGGACGGCAAATGCTTGCAGAAATTAACTGTAGGGAATCAAAGCCATGTAATACGCTTAAGCATAAAGTGTCTACTCCACCTACTAAAACGGCATCGACTAGACCGCTATTAAGCCAGCGAGTAGCGGTGGCAAACACTTTTCCTGATGAAGAGCAGGCGGTGCTAATAGTAAGATTTGGCCCTGTAATACCCGTTATTTTTGCTAAAAATAATCCAGGGCTGTGCGGGTTTAATACCCGCTTACGAGCAAATTTTGTGGTGAGCTGTTCATTCTCGAGATGCCGATAGGCCTTTTCTGTTCTGTCGATACTTGAGGTGCTTGAGCCAACAGCAATACCCATACGGCTTGCACCGAAGCGCTTAACGAGTGTATCGATAGTCGAGGTTAAGCTGCCTTGCTCTAAACCAATTTTTGCTAAGGCGTTGTTTCTACTACTCCAGTTACTTAGTTCGCCTGTCCAGGCGATATCATTAATGGCATTCACACTGCCCACCATCGTCTTGAGTGGGCTGTGATTGACATTGTTGGACGTCAAACCGCTTTTTCCATTAAGCAAGGCGTCCCGGCAAGTTGTTAGTCCAAGGCCTGTAGCACAGGCCAGATCATAATCTAGTATATGAATAGCTGAAGTTGTTTTCATTGGTTGATGTAGCGTTAGAGAGTTTATTCATAATTATTATACAGTAACTCAATTCCATATTAGATAATTTTTAATTGCCTTATGGCTAATGCTGGTAATGCCGTAATAGTCAGGTGTCAGAAAAAGAGATGGGAAAATCATAACTATCATTACCTTGCTTTCTTATTTGAAATGGCCACCTGTATGTCTTCTCTAATGGCACGCTCAGTCCAATTGACTTAGTAAAAACACAATGGCAAACAGAGGCGAGAGTAGATTAATATACTCTTCTATCCATTGATAGAACTAATCATATTCATATTGAGAGACGTGATCAGAGCTGCATAGAAAAGCGTGGCAGATACAGCGAGTAATATTCAGATGGCAAGGGAGGTGTCAGAAGTACAGGTTAATTCCTTTTTTGGCTGAGTCATTGTTTAGTCCTTTAAACATGGTGTAGCGTTATCCTAAAGTAGAATGTTAATATAGGCCAAAAGCCATGCGCCTATTTCAAACCATACTGTTTGTGGGTTTTTTTGTAGTGATTTTGCAATAACGTGCTGTATTTAAGCAATAGAAAAATTAACAATCGCTAAATTTCAACATCTAGCATCAACTTTGATAGGCCACAAAACGGCCTAAGCGATAAAGTGGAATATATAGAATAACGATGAAAGGTAATAATGAAAGGTAATAATGAAAAGTAATAAAGCACAAAACCTAGGGGATTGGGTTGAAGAATCAAAGTTTGGAAATTGGTTTATTAATAGTAATACGTGGATTCATTATGTATTAAAGCTTGCTCTGGATTCTTTGGAAGAATTACTCGATCCTAAGCAGAATGAATACCCTATTATACTGGATGTTGGCTGTGGATATGGTCATTCTCTAGTGGAGTTAGACAAGCGTTTTAAGCCTAAAAAGATTATAGGCCTTGATGTTGACCCCGAGTTAGTAGAGCGCACCAAGAAAAATTTACCTCACTGTACTTGCGAGGTGGAGCTAAAAATTAATAATGCCTGTAAAATAGATTTGCCCGATCATTCCGTTGATATGGTCCTTTGTCATCAAACCTTCCATCATATTATTGACCAGGAAAATGCAATTAAAGAGTTTTATCGGGTATTAAAGCCTGGTGGGGTGCTGTTATTTGCTGAAACATGCCGAAGTTATATCTATTCTTTTTTCATTCGGTTGCTTTTTCGGCATCCAATGGGTGTGCAGAAAACCGATGAAGAATATTTGAGTTTGGTTCGTCAAGCAGGGTTTTCCTATCAGTCAAAAAATGTATCTAAGCCTTTTTTGTGGTGGAGTCGAGGCGATTTAGGTTTGTTGGAAAAGTGTGGTTGGGCGCCAAAAAAAGATCGTGAGGAAACTTTAGTCTATTTGGTAGCATATCGACCTGAGTAAATGGTGATGCTACATTAAAGGGATAAACGAAGTCACGCAGGCAATAAGTCCTGTCTGATAGAGTGGATGCTTCCCTAGTTGGAATAAACAATGTTTTTTAGGGTGATTGCTTAATTTCTAAGGTTTCATTTCAACGTAAAGTCAAATAACGTACGTTTATATATAAAGGCACTTCAATGAGAGTTTTATTGTGTAGTGTGCTGCTAAGTTTGTCAGCAATAGTTTCAGCCGCGCTTCAGAAAACCGAAATAGAGCAATATGTGGAAGTGTTTCAGTATGGGGAGTTTAAAGAAAAAAGAAGAGTTATTAAAAATGTTGAGTTTTCTGGTTTAAGCGATCCACGGTTGTTTGATTTGATTGAAGAGAGTTTGCTTAAAAATTATCTCAATGAGAATCCTAAAGGAAAACAAACTGATTATCTTTCATTGATGGCGAAAGTGCTTTCTTTTTCTGGGGGGGGGAATATTTGCCTGCGCTAGAAAAAGTTTCTTATGGAGGCGCTTCAAGGAAGTTACGTAAGTATGTAAGGCGGTAAATTCGTATTCTACCGAAAAATAAGTTATGGAACGCAATAGTGCTTGATTCAACTGCGTTACCCAAAAACTATGCGAATGAAAATGTTAATGCAGTAAAAAAATTGAAGCTGAATTACAGAAAAAACTAAAAGTATTTAAAAATTATTCGATGCAAGGTCAGCAAAGATTAGCAAAAAAATTAGCGATTTCTGGTTTGAGTGACTCTAGGTTATTTGATCTTATAGAGCGGAAGGTTTTGCTGGGGTATGCAGTTTTTGCCGGGGAAAAAAGCCGAAAATTGAATATGTTTCATTGTTAATAAAGGCGCTGTCCTTTCGGGTAATGAAAAATATCTACCAACGCTTGAGTTGGTAGTTGATAATGCTGATTCTGAAAAATAAAAAAGCATGCCGCTGCAAGTATAAAGGTGTTGTCTAAATATAAAAAATTAAACAAAAAAATAGTTGGTGAAAATCACTGGGATAGAGGATTCTAAAATGACTATAATAGAGCGGTTGTCATATTACAAAATAATGATCCCTCAATGGTTCGTTTGGTTGTTCAGGAAGCTTATAATAAATACCCACGTAATGTTAAATTTCTGGACTTGTTAGATCAATATGTGCTGTCTCACTATGGCGATGATGGTTTTAGTCGGGCGGGAATGGACGGATTCTTGTGGGCGTGTAAGTCATGGGCTAACTCTAGAATGGAAAAGTATAAAGATACGGTCACTCTGGTGGCTAGTGCTTTTGAGGGTGAGAATATTTATGAAAAGCTAGTGGGTTATTCGAGATTGTTTAAATAATAAGTGGTCTGTAACCCTTAAGTGAAAGTGAAAGGTAGGCAGCCAAAAGAATAGATTGAACCGCCACAAGTGCCACTGTTTGGCTCCCCTAATTCACGGCGTATTTTTTAAACAATACCCGTTGATGTATTTTTGGCAATGGTAGATTCTTGCCAAATCTAAAATAAGTGGGGTAAATGGTGTGTTTTTAAGGTTTTTTTTGCGGTCGCGCCTTACCGTGTCTATGTTCACACTGACCATAATACCCTATATTATGGTCGTAGAGTCGACCCACTATCGTTATGTAGATCAACAGGAGCCAAAATGCTTAAAAAAATAGCCGTAGTACTTATCTTCTTAAGTTCACTGGCGTTAGCGCAAGGTCTGGAGCAAATTTTAGGGGGGGATGCAGGGGGAAGTGCTGTTCCCAGTGATGCGTATGATTGCACGGTTGTTCAATTGGAAGCGGTAGATGAGACAATGTTGACAAAAGCAGAGCGCATTGCAAGGATGGATACGTCGTTGTTAGATTCCATCGATAAGCACGATAACTGCATTGATCAGGTTGTTAATAATAATGCTACAAGTGGCTCAGAGGCTGGTGCGGGTAGTGGCTCAGGTGGCGACGGTGGTGGTAGCGAAGATAGTGAAGCCGGTAATGAAAAGGGTAGTGAGGCCAGTAACGAGAGTGCAGAATCTAGCCCAGAAGGTAAGGATAATACGCAAGCAGAAAACGCGCCTGAACAAGCCAATAGCGAAGTAGAAACGAATGAACAGCAAGAACAAACTGAAAAAAATACAGAGCTAGAGGGAAATGGCGCTAAAAGCCAAGATATTGCCCCCCAAGATAATGACTCGGCAGTGTGTCTTTTACTTAAGGATGAATTAAACATTGAGAAAGACCCGAAGAAGCAAAGTGAATTAAAAGAAATTTATAACAACTATCATTGTCGCGGTTAGTTTGACGAAGAACTAACCGGCAACCCTGTAAAGTAAGGAGTAATTAACGTGTTCGGTATTAATGCACCGGTATTGAATCTACAAACGGTAATGTTTAGATTGCGCCTTGTTATTAAAAAGGCAATCCCTAACACCATTGGTGGGAAAGTAAAAAGTCTACTGCGCTTGGCGATGGTATTTGCTTGTCTTATGGGTTTATCCGCCTGTAAGACACTAGATACGTTTAATAGCGGCTCTAATCCTCAAGTGGGGCCCAGTGTTGGCCCAAGTGTCGGCCCAAAAATACACACCGAAGCCAATAAAAAACAGGTTGTTTATAACTCGAACATTTACCTTGATATGGCTATTCCAGTGTTTGACCCGGGTCTGCCGCTAGATGACCGTGGTGATGTGGACTATGACGCCGTAGGTAAAGCGGGCTTGTGGCCACAGTTAAGGCGTGCAGAAGCCAATCGTTTTGCCGTTGAAACCAAGCGTGCAGTCGAAAAGCTAAGGACTTTTGGCGCAGTGAGCGTTGTGCCTACGGCGACGGCAAGTGCTGACGTGTACGTATTAGGTCGTATTGATGAGTCCGATAGTGAAGTCATTAAGTTGACCGTGAGTGTGCTAGATAGCCAAGGCAAAAAATGGGGCAAACGTCAATTTGAGCATAAAGTAGCAGCAGGTTTCTTTCGTGATAGAACCAATGACAATAAAGATCCCTATGGGCCTGTTTTTTCACGTATTGCAGATTATGTTTATGAATTGTTAATAGAAAAATCTGAAATAGAAAAGCAGACGATCAAACAGATTACGGATTTACGTTATTCACAACTTTATGCCCCTGAAATTTTCAGTCAGCACCTCAAATTAACAAAAACCTGGAACGGTAATTACGAGTATCAGCTACTGAGTCTGCCAAACCAAAATGCGGCTATGGTTAAGCGAATCAAGCCTTTGCGTGTGCAAGACCAATTGTTCGTTGATCGCTTACAAACACAATACGAAGGTTTTCATGCGAAATCAGAGAAGAGTTATCGTGCGTGGCAAAAAGAAACTTTACCCAACTTAATAGCAGCTAACAAGGCCCGAACTGAGAGAAATGTGAGAGTAGGTGCAGGCATTGCGCTAGCGGCATTAGCAGTATTAATACAAAGAAAAGAAAATAAAAAAGACTCGGGTTCAAGGCCTGGAAATGTAAATATTGGTACAGTTGCTGGCGTAGTTGCTAGCACTATACTTATTAGCAGTGCAATGGATAAAAATGCGGAACTAAAAGTACATAAGCAATCGTTGGATGAATTGGGTGAGTCCTTAGATCTTGAAATAAGCCCACAATTAATGACGCATAATGATCAAACTGTCGAGCTTACGGGAACGGCAAATGAACAATACGAACAATGGAAGAACCACCTAAAAAACATCTATGAGCTGGAAAAGACACCAGATAAACAGTTGTAACGACGATAGGTGCTAATGTGTTTGATCAGCAAATAGAACAGGCGAGAGCTAAACGTCGCCAACAAAGACGTAAACTACTGTTAGCGATGCTTATCGTTGCGCTTTTGTGCGTTGTGATAGGACTAATTCATACCGTAGTTCAACGACAGTTAGCCGCTCCACAGACGCCGGCTGTTTCTCCATCCGAACTCCCTATAGCGGCGACGCCAGAAGATAAGGCTGCCGCGAGAAAACTATTTCAGCAACAGTTGGTTACCTATGAGCAAGAGCGTAGTCCGTTATTAAATAACCCCGACTTTTTACGCTGGCTTACTGCCAGTGATTCATCGATTAAGGTCATGGGTACAACCTTAACGGGGGAAATAGTAACGGATAAAACAATAGCAGAGAAAAAAGATAAGGCCTTGGCCTTATTTGCCAATAGTGCTTATACCGATGCCAGTGCCACACTTCAGCATGCCAGCGACATAGCCGTAGCAACAGAGCAAGCGTGGTCTCGCGCATATGAAGATAAGCTTGCCCAAGCAGAGCAAGCCTATGACGAAGACAATAGTAAACTTGCGCAGCTGTATTTGAATCAAGCGGTAAACATCAAGTCACAAGAGCCAAGAGCGTTATCATTACAACAACAGCTGGCTAGTTATCCTCAAATAGCCAAATTGTTACGGGCACTGAAAATAGCGAAGGTGGAAAACAACCTACAAAAGCAAGTCAGTATTCTTCAGCAAATTATCGCACAAGACGCTAGCAGAATAGCGCTAGCCGAAGAGTTAAAAAGGCTCACGAAAAAACTGAATGAACGTATGTTTAGTCAAGCCATTGCCGAAGGTTTAACCGCGACTGATCAGCAAAAACTACGTAAAGCCAACAGGGCTTATCAGCGGGCAAAAGCAGTTTATTCTCAACGGCCAGAGCTGAAAGTTTTACAAAAAAGAATGGCGCAACAACAAACATCAAACAATCTTCAAGCACTATTAGTACGCTTAGATACAGCGGCGCTAGCGGATGATTGGCGAGGGGTGTTGGCAATGACACAAAGCACAAGTGTGAGTAATGCTACTATTCAAACCTATCAAAATAATGCGCAAACAATTTTACGTTTACAACAAACGGCGAATCACTATCTAACCCGACCGGAACGTTTGCAAGATAAAAATATACGCCAGCAAGCACAAACCTTTGTCACAGATAACGTCACCATGGCCTTAAAAAGCCCTAGTTTCGCTGAACAGATAGAGCAATTGAGCGAGAAACTAGGTGCGGCTAGTAGCCAACAACAATTATATATTACCTCTGATGGGAAAACGGATATCTGGGTGTTGGGGGTAGGTCATGTAGGTCAAATTACAGCAAAAGGAATTCTCTTATATCCTGGAAAATATATTGTCGAAGGACGCTGTCAGGGTTTTCGCAATAATCAATTATCGATAACTTTATTGGCCTCGGTAGCGGCTACTATTCATGTGGTGTGTGATGAACGAATTTGATAAAACTATTCAAAGCGCAAGACAAAAGCGCTTTATTCACTATAGCCTAATAGGTAGCTTAGTAGCTGTTGGCTTATTGGTTTATCTCTCATGGTTATTCTTAGCAAAAGGCTATGTGCTTACAGTGATGCCAGAAGAGGCTCGGGCGAGCCTTGCAGTCAATGTGGGTGAGGGGCAAGGCTTTTATATAGGTGGTGTACTGTATTTGTTAAGTACTAATGCCGCGGTCAAGGTGAGTGCGAATAATTTTGAGACTGAAAGCTTACGCATCACGGAAACTACCGATACCACTATAGTGGTTACCTTAACACCTAGCCCTGGCACATTGATTGGCAACACTACTCCTCGTCATCCAGAGACAGAATGGTCACTCAATAATGAACTGTTACATATTGGTGAAACATTAGAGCAGCGCATTCCACCGGGCGATCATAAAATCGGCATTCGCCACAAATTTTATCAGCCGATAGAAGAAAATATCACTGTACAGCGTAACCAAACGCAAGAGCAGATGTGGCCGTTAATCCCGATTAATGGACAACTAGAGATCAATACGTCACCCGTAACAGCTAGTGTAATGGTGAGCGATCGTGTGATTGGGAACACGCCGCTCACCATAGATAAACCTGCAGGCGCCTACGCACTAACCATTATTGCGGAGGATTATGAACTTATCGAAGAAAGTGTGGAAATCACCTATGATAATCCTCAAATACAACGAGAATATCAATTAGAGCCACGCAAAGGTTTACTGTCACTGAGTTTGTCGCCTGCTGGCGGTGAGTTGTTGGTTGAGGGTATAGCGATGGCGCTTACGTCTAATCAGACAACATTTACTGTTCCTATTGCGGCGAATAAAAAACACCGTATTCGTTACCAATTTTCAGGTTACTCTGCATATAGTGCCCGCGTATACGTCGCACCTGATGAAAATAAAAAAATGACCATAGCGCTGAAAAAAACCTTTGGTACGATCAGTATTACCACCTCGCCCGCAGCCACGATTCGCAGAAATGGGAAGGTTGTTGGTCAAACATCATTCAGCCAAAAGCTGTCGACGGTTCCCCATCAATTTGAATTTTCCCAAGCGGGTTATCGCAGCCAAACACGACAAATAACACCAGTGACTAACAAGAAAACAACGATTCGGATTCGTTTGTTAAATGAATTTGATGCCCGCCGAAAAGAAGGTAAACCACTGTATGTCTCGACTCTAGGGATTAACCTGAAACAGGTGAAACCCAATAGTTTCACCATGGGTTCACCACCTAACGAAACAGGTCGACAGCGTAACGAGTTTCCCCTTGATGTGAGTTTTAACCGCAACATATGGGTGAGCCAGCATGAAATTACCGAAGCGCAATATGCTATTTTTGATTCATCAAAAGCGAATACGAGTTTACCCGTTACTGATATTACTTGGTCAGATGCCGTACGTTATTGTAACTGGTTGAGTGAAAAAGAAGGCTTGCCGGCCTTTTATACTATACAAAACGGGCGCGTCAGAGGTTTTAATGCCAAGTCAACTGGCTATCGTTTATTAAGTGAAGCTGAATGGGAGTGGCTAGCTAAAAAATCCCAGCGATCAACACCGACTGTTTATAGCTGGGGTAATAGCGAACGTATTCCTAAGCGCGTGGGTAATATTGCAGACAAAAGCTTAAGTGCCAGCGCAACATTTTATTTTAAAAACTATAGTGATGGCTTTACGGGTAAAGCGCCTGTCGGTAGTTTTAAAGTAGATCGCAGTGGTTTATATGATGTCATGGGCAATGTTAGCGAATGGGTACACGATAACTACACCAATACACCGCCCACTAAAACAAGTGTGGTAAATTATATGGGCGCAACGCGCGGCGTAGGGCATATTGTGAAAGGCGCTAATTATACCAGTGGTCGCTTGGCTGAACTGCGAGGTGCTTATAAATCAGTGAGTGAATCTAGTGCGCCAACGATTGGATTTAGAATCGCTCGTTATGCAAAAGAATAAACAATCAACTGACGTGAATAGAGGGTTTGATAATGAGACTTCATAAGTATATAAAAATCATCTTAATTGTTGTCGCCTTAGCGGCTGGCTCTGCTGTAGCTGTCACCATCAGTCTAGATTCCCCAACGCGTTTCCCTGTGGATATTTAATATGAAAAATAATAACGATGGCATGAACCCCACGTGGGTGCTTTCTGGCATGGTGCTTGTTACCTGTTTTACTATCATGCACTTGTTGTTTGAAGGCGTGATTCGTCCCAATGCGGCAGCCGCATTGGCTGGTGAAGGCACAACTGCAATGCTGAACTTCTTTGTGATTTTTAAGGATCTAGAACAGCAATTGTGTTTATCGGCTGCGGTTTATTGCATATTTTTAATGGTTTACAAGTTAGTCGCACTGGTAGGCGAGGAAGATTTTTATACTCGTGATTTTTTGCAAGGTAATTTTTCTATTGTTAATAGTAGTGTTGATACAAGCGATAAAGAAGTAGGCGCGGGTGTAACCAGTGAGCAGCCAGTATTAAATATTGATTCCGCGTTAGCGACCTTAGAGGGTAGTCAGTATAAAGATAATTCCGCCATTAGCACATGGATTAACTGCCTTAAACGCTATAAAAACACACATAATGTGCAACACGCCTCTGATGCCATCGTGTCTAGTGTCGAAGCCTTAGCAATGCAGCTAGAATCTGGCAATAATATGATTCGTTATATTATTTGGGCGATTCCGTCTATTGGTTTTGTGGGCACAGTACGGGGTATTGGTCAGGCTTTAGCGCAAGCCGATGAAGCCTTAGCGGGCAATATTGCGGGGATGACAGCGAGCTTAGGTGTTGCTTTTAATTCGACTTTTGTGGCCTTATTAATCAGTTTGGTGTTAATGTTTTTACTACATGTTTTACAAAGTCGACAAGATCAAATGGTGATTAATACTCAGCGTAGTTGTGAAAAAAATCTCCTCGCGCATTTACATCAATAATCACTATGTTTCCTAAACGGAGATCGGCAGACGGTTTTAACTTGGCATTTTTAGATGTGATGGCCTGTGGTTTGGGTGCGATTGTATTAATACTAATGCTGGTGAAGTTTAATGCCACCACTGATGTGCCTAACGACGAACTCGAACGACTACAACAAGAACTCAGTGCCTTAGAAAATAATGCAGTAGCGGTAGACACCACTATTGCTCAGACCAATAAAAGTATTCGTAAAGAGTCCGCTTCGCTAGCGCAAATCAGACAACGTGTTCAGCAACTCACGCAACAACAAAATGCGACACAGCAAGCATTGAATGATAAAAAAGCTGTATTGGCCGATGTGGAAAAGTCTGTTGCAGCGGCAGCCCCTTTGCAAGCAGATGATAATATAGGTTTGCAGGGAGTGGGCGAAGAAACCTATTTGCTTGGTTTAAAGGTTGAAGGAAAAAATATTGGCATTTTAATGGATACCAGTGCATCCATGACCGATGAGAAACTCATTGGTATTATTCGTCGTAAAATCAGTAGCGACACGGACAAACAATCTGCGACTAAATGGCGACGTACCCAAAGAGTGGTGCAGTGGTTGTTGGCACGAGTACCACCATCATCAAACGTCAGTGTGGTGAGTTTTAACGACACCGCCAGTAAAGTCGGCGTCAGAAGCATCGTCCCCGCGAATAATATCAATGCGATGAAAAAACTTATTCGTGGTATTGAAAATCTAGTGCCGAAAAATGGCACCAATTTACAAATAGGTCTCAGTGAAATAAAAAAGCTCAATGCTAAAATAACCCACCTTTATATTGTCACCGATGGCTTGCCTACCTTGGGCAAGCGTTCAAAAAGTCTGAGTTCCTTTGCGAATTGTACGTCGTTATTTGGGAAGTCTACAACCATTACGGGTGACTGCCGTTTACGTCTGTTTATTTACAGCTTGCAGCAGGTACAAATGCCTGGAGTGCAAGTGAATGTTATTTTGTTGCCACTAGAAGGTGATCCACAAGCGCCGCAAGCCTATTGGGATTGGACAGCATCCACCGGCGGTTTAATGATTAGCCCTGCGGATTCGTGGCCATGAAATTACAGCGTGCACCACTTGAGGTTTTTAATATTGCCTTTTTAGATATTATTAGTTGCGCCTTCGGCGCGATTGTCTTGTTAGTGCTGTTAGCAAAAAATGGCCCTGAAGGCGATTTTTTTGATACCGAAAAGCTCAGTGATTTAATTCAAGCAGTAAGCCACGCCGAGGTAAACGCTCAACAACAAAATTCAACGCTGGCTGATAAACAACAACGGCTCCAACAATTGCAACAAGCGATGGCTAGCAGTGCCAAACAGCAGGAAGCCTTAAACAGCGATATTGCGGCGGCTAAAAACCAAGTGCAACAACTGGCATCTACTGCCGATGGTTTACGTCATATTGTCGAGTCTCGTCAGCGAGCAGCACTACAAGCAGGCAATGCTGCCGAACGCGATGATGAAGTGGGGGGTATCCCTGTCGATAGTGAATATATTATTTTTATTGTTGATACCTCCGGCAGCATGCAGCGTATCTGGAACAAAGTACTGCGTACTATGGATGATATCCTCGACAACCATCCCAGAGTCAAAGGTGTGCAAGTGATGAGTGATATGGGGAGTTATCTTGTCTCATCATCCGCAGGTAAATGGCGTAAAGATACCCCGGGTAGCCGAAAAGCCATATTGTCCGCCATGAAGCAGTGGCGCGGGCGCAGTAATAGCAGTCCCGTAGAAGGCCTCACCATTGCGCTAAAAACCTACGCCAAAAAAACCAAAAGTCTCTCTATTTATATACTCGGCGACGAATATTCTGGTGGCTCTTACGATCCTGTGATTAGCGCCCTTAATAAACTTAACACGGATCCCAAAACGGGTAAGCGCCTCGCTCGTGTTCATGCCATTGGCTTTTTGTCAGGGCAAGCGACGGTTAAATATTCAACCTTGATGCGCGAAGTGACACGGCAAAACAGAGGAACATTTTTGGCTTTACCGTAATTTCATAACTAATTGACCCAGTAGCATGTCCCTCTTTCCCCCGCCTTTTCATGCCAGTGAGTAACTGCCTGAATTTTAACCTAAAAGCAGTAAGTCCTTCGTTGGTGTATAGTAGGTCACTTAATAATAATATGAGAGGCTGTTTATGATAATCAAACCCCCCATTACGAACCTACTTATCCGGGTGTCGAAGTCGGGTTTCTACCGAGGCTTTAGTAAAGACGTTACCATCACTGCAAAAATATTAGTAGGGGCTTTAGTTTTATGGGCGATAGCCTTTCCTGAAAATGCATCTTCTGTCCTTGGACAAATGAATACCTTTATTCTGGCAGGCTTTAACTATTGGTATGTCTATTCAATGGCGTTTTTTGTGATCCTATGCTTGGCGTTGGCATTGTGGCCAAAAGTCGGCGGTCTTCGCCTAGGACGTGATGAGGATGTACCCGAGTTTTCGAATTTTTCTTGGTTTTCAATGATGTTTGGTGCTGGTATTGGTATTGGTATGCTGACATTTGCAACAGCAGAGCCGATGTACCACTTTGCTAAGAATCCCGGCACGATTATGGGACTAACTGACCCCAGTACATTAGGCAACGTGCGAGAAGCTTATATCTGGTCGTTCACCCATTGGGGTTTTGCTGCTTGGGCTGCTTATGCCATTGTCGGCTTATCCTTAGGCTACTATTCTTATCGTCGAGGATTACCATTAACCATTCGCTCCTCGCTTACCCCCCTACTGGGTAAAAAGTTATCTGGCCCGATGGGTCACACAATAGATGTTGTTGCTGTTGTCGCTACCGTGCTGGGTGTCTCGCAGACATTGGGCTTTGGTGTGGAACAGTTTATCTCTGGTCTGTCTACTATCGGTTTTGGTGATTGGCTTTACTCTACTGATGCTGAGGGTGTTAAGTCTTCGTCCAATATTGGAATTATCTTTGCTTTAGTCATCATCATGGGAGCATCTACATTATCTGCCCTTTCTGGTGTGGGTAAAGGCATCAAATGGTTGTCGAACATCAATATGGTGTTGAGCTTTTTTGTGCTCATCTTCTTTTTAATCTTCGGCTCTACATTTTTCGGTCTTTCTACTTTGTTTGTAGGTATATGGGATTATTTGGTTTCAATACCCGCAAACCTTCTCAACGTTTGGGCAAAAGATGGGACTGAAACCGGCGATGCTTTAGCGAGCTGGCAGGGCGGTTGGACGGTATTCTATTGGGCTTGGTGGATTGCATTTGCCCCATTCGTTGGCGTTTTCTTAGCGCGTATCTCGAAAGGGCGTACGATTCGTGAGTATGTACTTGGCGCAATGATCATTCCTGCGGTTATGTGTTTTGTTTGGTTCGCATTAGTGGGAGGTACTGCGATTGACCTTGAACTTTCCGGTGTTGCAGAGGGCGCAATTGCAGGAGCGGGGCAGGCCGATCAGTTGTTTGTTATGCTGGGCGTCATGTTGAGTGAAAACTTAGCTTACTTGATGTCAATTATAATCGTTATTTTGTTACTAACTTATCTGGTCACAACGGCAGATAGTGCAGTACTAATTATTAATACGATTAACGCAGCAGGTGACGAAGGTCCCAAAGCGCGACCGCATATTCTATTCTGGGGAATCGCACTGTCACTGGTTGTAGGTGGATTAATTATTGCTGGTGGTTTGAGTGCGATTCAAACAGCAATGGTGATTGGTGCATTACCGTTTAGCCTAGTCATGGTGATGATGGGGATTTCGCTGGTCATTACTATATACGGTGATCTCCAAAGAGAAAAACAGGGTTTGCAAACAATCTATGTAGAAGAAACCGACACGGTGTAGATTGTCTACAATATAAAAAACCCAATGAATATTCATTGGGTTTTTTTTGCTGGTTAGTTAAGTCCTAAACAAAAAAATTCAAAACTAACGCTTCAATCAGTAGATGGGAGCAGGTCTTGTGTTTTTATTTATGTAGATTAAGGTAAGGCTTGAACCGCCGATATTATACTAAGCGGCTTTAGGTCAACGGAGGATAACGTGGTATCAAAAGCTAAACTCTACTCTAGGTTAGATGTATTAGAAATCGAGTTAAAAGAGAGGCTTGTGCCGCACTTAAAAAATTCGGTTGACGGTAAGAATGATTTACTATTTTGTGTGAAAAATTTCAATTCATTTCGGGAATTAAAATCTAGAACGGATAAATACACAGAAGAGTTAATTGAAATAGGCTCACAAATACTCTCCCTTAGAGAGAAGCTGGGCGAATCGTCTGATGGGACAATGGCAGAGCGCATCTGCTGGTATTGCAGAGAATGGAGCCGAGCTAAAAATTATCACAAGGCGTTGGGCGCAGAGTTAGCTAAACAGTTTTTAATGGAAATTGAAAAAACATAAAGTAAAGAGCTTAACGAAAAAATCAAAAAACGTTCCACTGCATTACGCTCATATAGAGACGAATGAAGAACCTGTATCGCTTAAGTCGCAAAAATTAAGGGAGAGTTTTATGCCAACGATATTAATTACTGGAGCCAACCGTGGAATTGGTTTTGCGCTTGCTCAAGCGTATGTAGACGACGGGTGGAGGGTGTTAGCCACGCGACGCTCTGTCACGGCTACTCTACCTGAAGGTGTAGAGCCTTTCATCTTAGATATAGAAGATGCCCATTCTATTCGCTTACTTAAAGATGCTCTCACAGAGATTCCGATTGATATTTTGTGGAATAATGCGGGGGCCTATCTGGATAAAAATACTTCGCTTGCGCAAATGAAAGATAGTGATTGGGTTCGCTCTTTCGAAATTAATACCATCGCGCCTATCAGAGTGGCAGAAGCCTTAGCGGGCAATGTTGCACTCTCTGAGCGTAAGGTAATGGCGTTTACTTCAAGTATAATGAGTTCATTAACGCTTGGCGGTAAAGGCGCTTACGCTTACCGTTCGTCTAAAATCGCACTTAATATGGCGGTGCGATGTTTTTCTCAGGACTACAAAACCGAAGGTATCAGTTGTTTACTGTTACACCCAGGGCATGTTAAAACAGACATGGGTGGTGAAGATGGTAATATCGATGCCGCCACTAGTGCAGCAGGCATGAAAAAACTAGTGGAAAATATAGGGCCAGCAGTATTGGAGAGCTATTCTGGTAGATTTTTTAACTATGATGGTTCAATTATTTCTTGGTAAGGTAATGCAGAAAGAGACCTTTGCACGGAAGATGATATTACTCATAGGTAAGGCAAAAACGCACGCAAAGAGGGAGTTTATAGGTATAAATGACCGATTGGACCATTTTTAACGCAGCATGAGAGTAAAATGGCTTTCGTGCAAAGGTCTCAGAAAGTAACACGTAATAAAATGGGGCTCAGTTAAAAGCCTAAAGTACCAAGGGCACCTCTAAAACAGTCATTTTTTCGAGAGTGCACCAACAGTAGGCGCTTCTAAGCGAGAAGGCACCGCGCGCAGAACTGATGAGTATAATGCATACATGACCCAGCTCCCTTTAACCTAGAAACGGCAGTTGGCGCGAAAAAGCGGTGCACCAAAAGTAGGCTCCTCTAGGGGAGTTATGGGTGTGCATAGGACCTTCTCTAGCAACATAAGTTAGTATCGCGTAGCGACCTTATTGGTCGTGAGCGAATACTACGATTTTCTAGGTGCATCAATAACTTGTGCAGACTTTGCCTACAGGGATGTAGGTAAGGGGCGTGAGCAGGAGCGGAAGCTTTCGTGATTCAACTGCCGTTTCTAAGTTTAACACAGGGACCACGGAGCCGACGCAGCAATCGCGGAAAAAGTGCGTTTTTAGAGCTACCCTTAATGCATAAAGCCATAACATGCGTCGTCAGTAAGGACACCTATCTGTGCCACCAATAGTCAATTATGCAGACACACCAGTATTAGTTGAAGAAGGCGTCTCTGTGTTAGAGGCCTTGGAAGAAGCTAAGTTTACCATTCCCTATAGCTGCCGAGCGGGTCTCTGCCATAGTTGCATGATGCAGGCGGAGGGCGAAGTACCTGCTGCATCACAACAAGGTTTATCAGCCAGTCAGATTGCGCAAAATTGCTTTCTTGCCTGTTGTTGCCATCCACACGCAGATTTGACTATTCGACTAAGAGGCACCGCTGATCTATCTCAGGGCAAAGTAGTTACTAGAATAAAGCTCAATGAGTCGGTATTAGCTTTATTTATTCAGGTGGATTTTCGTTGGTTTGCTGGTCAGTACCTGACGCTATGGAAAAATGAGTTGGAAGGGCGCTCTTATTCAATTGCGAGCCGTTGCGATGAGAAAAAAATTATTGAGTTACATATCAAACGCCACGATCAGGGGCTGGTGAGTCGTTGGCTGCACGATGAGGTGTCGGTGGATGATATGTTGAAGCTATCAGAACCTATTGGCGATTGTTTTTATACTGATGAGCATCATCATAAGCCAATAGTGATGGCTTGTACCGGTACCGGATTGGCTCCACTCTACGGTATTTTACAGGAGGCCTTAGCGCAACAGCATACTGCCCTCATTACCTTGTATATGGCAAGTGGTGAGCCTTCTGGTTTATATTACAGGGATGAGTTGGTGGCACTCGCTGAGCAGCACGACAATGTGCATTTTATTCCCATGGTGAGACGTAATCCCACAGTGGACCTGCTTCAAGAAGACATTGTTGAAGTGGTTAAACAACGTCACCCTGAGTTGAACGGCCATAAAGTCTTTATTTGTGGTTCCCCCGATGTAGTGAAAAAGATGCAGCGCAATTGCTTCTTTGCCGGTGCTGCCATTAGTGACATTTTGGTGGATGCATTTGAAGTCAAAGCGCTTGAATAAATCCCCCGCTAGGAGCCTATGGGACTTAACCGTTCGTAGCGAGGGAAAGCAGGAATTAGTCAGTTTTTGCAGTCGATTAAGGCGAATAGTCGCTCTGTTTACCCTAGCAACATAAGTTAGTATCGCGTAGCGACCTTATTGGTCGTGAGCGAATACTACGATTTTCTAGGTGCATCAATAACTTGTGCAGACTTTGCCTACAGGGATGTAGGTAAGGGGCGTGAGCAGGAGCGGAAGCTTTCGTGATTCAACTGCCGTTTCTAGGTTTAACGAAATTGACCGTGAAAAATGGCGGGTTTCTGCTTTTCCGCAGTAGAACAGCGTTAAGTCCGACAGGCTCCTAGACCTCTGCACGTTCGGCCCGCACTCCGTTAATGATGCTACAGCATCGATTTTGCTTGTTAATATCAATCCTGTAGGTAGAAAAGCTAGTAAATTCAAATGCTTATGCCGTTTTTTCGTTTCTCTCTTTACGCTGAAGCCAGTACGTTTTTTTTAGGCTTTGTTAGATAGTTATTTAGATAGTTACTTACTTAGATAGTTACTGCTACTCATACAAAAAATCGTTATAATCTTGACCCAGCTGATTCGACTCGTGAGAGTCTATAATATTCTGAGATATGATGACAACTACAACAGAAGAAATAGCACATACAGCCGCTGAACAGGGTGTTAGCGTCTCTCCAGCGCCTTCAACAGAGCAGCCTGAGCAAGACGAAATGCCTTTTGCCCTGGTGAATGGTGAGTCTTATACCGAATTACCCAAAGATTTATATATACCACCCGATGCACTAGAAGTCATTCTGGAGTCTTTCCACGGCCCTTTAGATCTTCTGCTTTATCTTATTCGCCGCCAAAATATTGATATTTTAGAGATTAATGTCTCAGCCATTACCCATCAATATGTCGCCTATGTTGAGATGATGAGTACGATGCAGTTTGAGTTAGCGGCTGAATATCTGGTAATGGCGGCAATGTTGGCTGAGATTAAGTCACGTATGTTGCTACCGCGCAATAAGGAAGAAGAGGATGAAGGCGATGATCCACGTGCCGCCTTGATTCGCCGTTTGCAAGAATATGAGCGCTTTAAATCGGCAGCAGAGGATGTGGATGCACTGCCGCGTATGCACCGAGATATCCAACAAGCTACGGCGGATGCCCCTGATCGCAATCTAACACGACCAGATCCAGAAGTAGATTTTAAAGAAATTCTGCTGGCGTTGTCTGAAGTGTTACGTCGAGCCGATATGTTCGAGAGTCACCAAGTAGAAATGGAGCGCATGTCCACCCGTGAGCGCATGACACAAGTGTTAGAGCGTCTTAGTATTGAAAAAACCTTCGTGCCTTTCGTCAGTTTATTCTCTGTGGCGGAAGGGCGTTTAGGCGTGATCGTGACGTTTATGGCGATAATGGAACTGATTAAAGAATCTCTAGTGGACATTGTACAGAATGAAGCGTTTGGTTCGATACATGTGAAGGCAAGAGCGGAATAGCGTTTATACATCCACTTTTTAATTAACCAAATCCTGTTAAATAATAATCTGTAACCCGTTAATATTATGATTGAAAAACAACAACTACGAAAAATTATTGAAGGCGCCTTACTGGCTTATGGTCAGCCGCTTTCTCTGGATAAGTTACATGCTTTATTTGTGACTGCAACAACAGAAACAGAAGAGGGTGATGAGTTACCCACAGCGGCGCAAGTCGACAAAGCACAAATTAGTGCCGTTTTGGAAGACATTCAAAATGACTGTGAGCACTTAGGCTATGAGTTGAAACAAGTAGCGAGTGGTTGGCGTTTTCAGGTACGTGAAGAGACCGCTCCTTGGGTTAATAAATTATGGGATGAAAAGCCTCAGCGTTATTCGCGCGCATTAATGGAGACGATAGCGATTATTGCGTATCGCCAACCGATTACTCGCGGAGATATCGAAGAGATACGCGGTGTGGCGGTGAGTACAAATATTATTAAAACGCTCTCTGAGCGCGAGTGGATTAAAGTGATCGGTCATCGCGACGTCCCCGGACGTCCGTCACTATTTGCCACCACCAAACAATTCCTAGATTATTTTAATTTAAACAGTTTGGAACAATTACCTTCTTTGCAAGAATTAACCGATATCGAATCCCTAACCCCAGAGCTCAATCTACAGGCGGTCTTTACCAATAAAGAAGGTGAAGTCGTGTTAGATAAGGGACTTGCAGAGGCAGAAATAGAGTCGCAGTTGATTACGATGGAAGGTGATGTTGATGGCGATACAAAAAATGAGAGTACTATTGTAGACACCGACACCGACACCGACACCGACACCGACACCGACACCGACACCGACACCGACACTAATACAGATACTAAAGACGATGAGCAGGCCGCACCTTAATGAATGATAAAATTGATTTAGAACAAACCCCAGTAGCTCCCGAAGGTGAAAAACTACAAAAAGTTCTCGCTCGTACAGGTATGGGTTCTCGTCGTGAAATGGAACGTACGATTAAAAACGGTAAAGTAAAAGTGAATGGCGAGGTCGCTCGTTTAGGTGACCGTGTTGAATTGACGGATAAAATTGATGTAGATGGTCGTCGCATCAAATTAGAAAAGCCAGAGCTGCGACGCACAAGAATATTGCTCTATAACAAGCCTGAAGGTGAAATTTGCACTCGCTCTGATCCAGAAAAACGTCCTACGGTATATGACCGTTTACCGCCTATTTCAGGAGATCGTTGGATTTCTGTTGGCCGTTTAGATTTTAATACCAGTGGTTTATTGTTGTTTACCAATGAAGGTGAGTTAGCGAATAAATTAATGCATCCATCTTCGGTGATTGATCGCGAGTACTTGGCGAGAATTCAAGGCACAGTGGATAATGACATGAAGCAACGGTTACGCGACGGCGTTATGTTAGATGATGGCATGGCTAAGTTTTCTGATGTAGTTGATGGCGCTGGTGAAGGTCGTAATCAATGGTTCTATTGCGTGGTGATGGAGGGTCGTAATCGTGAAGTGCGGCGTTTATGGGAGTCTCAAGGCGTGACTGTGAGCCGACTCAAACGTGTGCGCTATGGCAATATATTTATTCCCTCGCATGTACGTGTAGGGCAATGGATTGAGCTAGGCGATCCAGAAATAAAAGAGTTATGTGGGTCAGTGGGAATAGACGCGCCAGATGCGCAACCGTTAACTCGAGCGCAAATAGAAATCCGTGACCGTCATCAACGCAAGCTACGTTCTAGCCGTCCGTCCAATACTAATCGTAAAAAACAAAAACGTTAACGTTGTACTTCTTTGAAGCGTGTAGGCACAACTTATAGCGGATTATCACTGCTAACTAACAAATTACGTTGGGTGCGATTTTTGTCGTGTTGCTGAGATAGTTCAACGCGATTACGTCCAGAATTTTTAGCATAATATAATACTTTGTCTGCTTGCTTTACCAATTCGCCAGAATTACTGCTAGTCGCTGAACAGCTTCCACCAATACTGACGGTGACGTTAATCAGTGTATTGCCTTCGTTATCTATAGGAATGGATAGGGCGGCTATATTTTCTCGAATACGCTCTGCAATGATAGCTGCGCCAGCCAATTCACTTTTATTCAGTATGACTAAAAACTCTTCTCCACCATAACGGTAAGCAAGGTCAGTTTGTCGTGTTGTGTCCACAATACTGTCTGCGACGGCTTTGATGACGCTATCCCCAGCGGCATGGCCGTGAGTATCATTAATATTCTTAAAGTGGTCAATGTCGAGCATTAAGACGCAAAAGTGTTGGTCATAACGCTGAGCCATTTGCCATTGGTGATCAAGAGCCTGTTCTAGAGCACCTCTATTACCTAAGCCTGTTAATGGGTCGCACAGTGCTTGTTTAATCGCGTCGCGATAGCTAAGGGCATTGCGTAAAGGGTAAATAAGAATACCCAACAGGCTTTCAATGTGGACTAGCTCTTCTTCGCTAAAGCGTTGCTTGCGCTGTAGTACGATATTACCAAGATAGATATCTTCTAACTGTAAGGAGTAATCGGTGGTATGAGTCGCTGCTTTGCCAATGTTAATATCTAGATTTTTTTCTGGGTGACAATAGTTGCAGCCACTGACTTTTAGCAAGTGCTGTAGTTGACCAAAAAACAAATCAAACAAGGGTTCTATTTTTAATGTTGTCTGCAACAATGAAGTTAGCTTTAGCTGAATGTTGGCTTCTTTATTCTGGTAGAGAATAGAATCAATATCGTCACTTTCAGGTAATTGTTGAGATCTGTCGAGACTAATCGCGCTATCAGCTACACGACGATGAGCCGTATTACGTTGAGTATTGGTTGTTTTGTGTAGTGTTGTTGCCATAACCTTATCCGTCAAAACTTGTAGCTGCTAGACACTCTATCGGCGGCTTGCGCCTATGTTTTAGCAGAATGTTACGTGAATGTTGTTTGCGTTGCTAGTGTGATCAATGCGAAAACTATACCAATACTAGGGTTATTTTTATTATCTCTTTTAAATCAATGGCTTAACTTGACTTTTCTGTTTTTCTTAAAAAGCCCTGCCAGTAAAATGGCATGAATACTCAGTGGTTGTAATGTATCCCGCGCCATAAGTTTAAATAACGGCAATTGCCTGCCGCTTGCGGTTGGGCGTAAAGCTTGGGACAATCCCAGCGATTGTTTAACACTTACATATTACCCTAGGAAAAGTAGTGAGATCACGAAAGCCTGCTCAGTTATTGATGTACCTATCAATAGTCGTCTGTTTTTCGAGTCCAATACCCTTTTTTAGGATTACCGGAGCAAGCAGTGTCTACTATAGGCTTATTTTTTGGCAGTGATGAAGGTAATACCGAGCGAGTTGCAGAGTTAATTCAACAACATTTTACTGAGGGCGAACTGGTCGTTTATGACATTGCCGATGTGACGCAATTGGAGTTTGCTGAACACCAGCATATTATTTTAGGTATCCCGACTTGGGATTTTGGTCAGATTCAGTCAGACTGGGAAGAGTTTTGGCAAGATATACAGGCGGTGGATTTCACCAATAAAGCCGTCGCCTTATTTGGTTTAGGTGATCAGTTTGGCTATGGGGATTATTTTCTGGATGCAATGGGAATGTTACACGACGTAGTGCAGGCCAATGGAGCTAATATTGTAGGCCACTGGTCTACCGAGGGTTATGATTATGATGCTTCCAAGGCCGAAGTGGCTGGTCAAGCTTTATTTGTGGGTCTTGCTATAGATGAGGACCAACAGGAAGATCTAAGTGATGCCCGTATTAAGCAGTGGTGCCAGCAGGTAAAAAAAGAATTTATAGCATCGAGCTAATCAAGTTAATTCCTAGTGAATAACAGAAGAGATTGTTACTTCTTTCTAAGTACAGATAAAATGAGGTGAAACGAGACAGCATGTCAGTAGCCGTAAAAGATATTATCCACGCATTGAATACTTCCCTAAGTCGTATTATCTACGGTAAAACCTTTGTCACCAAGCAAGCGCTTACCTGTTTGTTGGCAGGTGGGCATTTATTGCTTGAAGATTTACCGGGGATGGGTAAAACAACCTTGGCGCAAGGCTTAGCTAAAGTGTTTGGCTTGGATTTTCAGCGCGTACAATTTACTAGTGATCTGTTGCCTGCCGATATTATTGGTGGTTCTATCTTTCAGGCATCATCTGGTGAGTTTATTTTTCGTAAAGGCCCCTTGTTTACACAGGTGTTATTAGCAGATGAAATAAATCGAGCTTCCCCAAAAACACAAAGTGCTTTACTAGAAGCTATGGGTGAACAACAGCTCACCGCTGACGGCCATACCTATACTTTGCCTAGCCCTTTCTTTGTCATAGCAACACAAAATCCTCTACATCAATCCGGCACATTCCCTTTACCTGAATCACAACTAGATCGCTTTATGATGCGTTTATCTCTAGGTTATCCTAGCGTAGATGCCGAGCGTTTATTGTTAAAGCAGGGAAGTACTCAAGCAACCTTAAATGATCTATCTGCGCTACTGACATTGGCTCAGCTAGAGTCCTTACAACAATTAGTTCACCGTGTAAAAGTAAGTGATAGTGTATTAGATTACTTACAGCGTCTCCTAAGCTATACGCGTGAAAGTTCGGAATTTAGCTGTGGCTTATCGCCGCGTGCAGCTTTGGCGTGGTTACACTGTGCAAAAGCTTGGGCAATGATTCATCAAAGAGACTATGTTATCCCCGATGATTTACAGGTATTAATGTTAAGTGTGGTCGGGCATCGCTTACTCCCTAAAGAAAACCTGTCTACAGTCTGTACGGCAATTGAATCGTTAAAGAAGCATGTTGATGTGGTTGGTTAAACCATGAACTCCCCACAAGGTTCTGGACTTAACAATACAGGCTTCCAGAGCTACTTCTCTCGCTATTATCAGCGCTGGTTAGAACGGCGTATTCCTCCTAATGCCCAGCAAATCTTACAGCGTAAAAATATTTTCATCTTACCTTCTAAGGCGGGCATAGCTTTTTTAGCAACCATCACTTTATTATGGTTGTTAGGGACTAACTATCAGAATAATTTAGTGGTGGTGCTAAGCTTCTTATTATTATCACTACTACATACTGGTATTCTTTATAGCTATTCAAATTTTTCGGGACTATCGATAGCGGTTAACCCCGTGGCTGATTGTTTTGCGGGCGACACGGCGAAAGTTAATGGCCTCTTAAAAAGCCATCGTCAGCGCAATCATCATACTATTACGCTGGGATGGAGTCCTTTAGCGACCGTGAGCGTCGATATAGCGGCTCAACAAAGCACAGCAGTGACCTTATTATTAGAGGCTCCACAGCGAGGTTGGTATCGTGCAGATCGATTAACCATAGCTTCTGTTTACCCTTTAGGTTTGATTCGGACGTGGGCACGTTTGGATATGGATGTAGAGTTTTTGGTATACCCTCAGCCTATTGTTACGCCATTACCCGCAGCCAGTTTAGTACGGGTGGAAAATGCTGATAATGAAACTCTAGTCGAACCTTTATCGTCTTTGGCATTAGCTGATGATGTGTCCCATCTGCGTGAGTATCAAGCGGGAGACCCAGTTAAGCATATTGCATGGAAAAGTTATGCAAAGGGTCAAGGCTTGGCCACTAAAGTGTATGAAAGTGTCGCTCAGGCTGAGCGTCAGCAATGGTTAAGTTGGGATGATTTTTCCGGCATCGATACCGAAGGGCGTTTATCGCGTTTATGCTACTGTGTATTACAGGCAGAGCGGGAACAATTAGTCTATGGGTTGCGATTACCTAATAAAACTATTGCTTTAGGTAACGGCCACCAACATCAACAAATGATTTTACGTGAGTTAGCCCTTTTTGATGATAGGAGCAGGGGTAGCAAAGGCAGAAATGATAAAGGAGCCAATGATCATGGCTGATGTTTTTCTCCTGTCGCGCCAATTACTCATCGGCTTATTAACACTTTATGCCAGCGTTATCCTGCTGCACTTTGCACAGTTACCTTTATGGGTTTTTGTTGTTTGTGTGCTGGTATTCGTCTGGCGTATCAATATTTTACGAGAAAAATGGCAGCCACCGAAAAGACTAGTCAAATTATTATTGGTTAGCATAGTAGCGGCATTGTTATTTTACGAATATAAACAATGGTTTTCTGTCGAGCCGATGTTGACTTTATTGTTACTTGCTTTGACACTTAAGTTGTTAGAAATACGTCATCAGCGTGATTTTTTACTTATTCTGTTCCTATCTTATTTTGTTATTGCTTGTGGTTTCTTATTTAATCAGTCGGTGCTGCATAGTGCTCTTAGCTTATGCGTTGTCATAATAAATACGTTCGTATTATTACAGTTATATAGCGCGAAACTTAGTTTTAAAAAGCGACTAAGGTTAACGCTGACGATGCTATTGCAAAGTATCGTATTGGCAGCAGTAATGATGGTAGTGTTTCCGCGTATTAACCCACTGTGGTCTGTGCCCTTACACTCAGATGAGGCCATGGTTGGGGTAGGTGAGAGTATGTCGCCGGGGGATTTTAGTCAGTTAATTCTCAGTGATCGCTTGGCATTGCGAATCAGTTTTAACCATCAATCGATGGATCGTAAAAATATGTATTGGCGAGGTTTGGTCTTTGATGATTTTGATGGTCGACGCTGGCAGCGATCTTCGCCAGTCTTAGATACGCTGAATAACAGCAGTGATAATGGCATAGCTAGTGCTAGGTCTGTGCACATAGAAAGAGAAAAGAATCGTCCAAATGTTTCAGCTGTAGAGTATGAAGTGCTAATGGAGGCGAGTGGTAACCATTGGTTATACGCTGTGCCAATAGTTGACATTAACGGTATTCTATCGCCATTAATGTATACGTCGCAGCAGGAAGTCTTGCAAAAACAGCCAGTAAATCAGCGGATAAAATATACGGCTACGTCTTATGTCGGCGCGCAGTTATCGACAGTAGAGTTATCGAACAGTGAGTACCGACAGTATACTGCTTTGGCTAATAACTATAATCCACAAACACAAAGAACCGCGCGTAGCTGGCGTCAGCAAGCGGGCAGTCATGCTGCGTTTATTAATACAGTATTAGATTTTTATCGCAGTAATTTTACCTATACCTTGTCACCGCCTAAATTAGGACGACATACGGTGGATGAGTTTTTATTTACCACTCAAAAAGGCTTTTGTGAACATTTCGCCAGTAGCTTTACGGTACTAATGCGCAGCGTGGGTATTCCTGCCCGTGTAGTCGTTGGCTATCAGGGGGGCGACTGGGATGCAGAAAAAAATTATTTACAGGTTTATCAGCGTGATGCTCATGCATGGTCTGAAGTGTGGTTGCAAGGGCAGGGATGGCGAAGAGTAGATCCGACCGCAGCGGTAGCTGAAGTCCGTATAGAGCAGGGGGTGAGTGCGGCATTACCTCAGGCAGAGCGGCAGTTACTGGCTAATCGGACGATGCGTTTTCAGTGGTTAAGCCAGCTACGGAATCAGTGGCAATTAATGGATTATCGCTGGCAGAGTTGGGTGTTAGATTATGATAGTAGCCAGCAACAATCCTTACTCAGACAGTACCTAGGTGATCTTACGCCAATAAAAATGGCCGCAGTGATATTAATTCCCTTGCTACTGGTGATTTTATTGATCAGTTTACATTTGTTTCGTTCTGCATTCCAAAGTATTGCCAAAGAGAAAAAAGTCTATCGCTTGCTACAAAAAAAATTACACGGTTTAGGGGTTCAGTTGGAATCAGGAGAATCCATTGCTGGTTATTGTGATCGTGCGGCAGAAAAACATCCGCGGCTCAAGCGGCCATTGGCTTTAATAAAAGCACAGCTTGAAAGCATTTTTTACAGTGTCGATACGCTCAGTGTAAAAGAGAATAAAATATTACTGATAGCGGTTAAGCAATCCATCCAAAAGCTTGTTTAATCCTCTGCTAATCAGTTAAGCTTCGGCTAAAAATACACCTCGCAATGGTGCGGGATGTCCCTCTACTGTCTTATGATTATCTTCAGGGTCGAGAAAGTCGGATAAAGAATAAAATTGCATCCACTCCGTTGCCCGCTGTTCTTCAACGCTAGTTGTTTCTATGTCGACGAGGCGAGGGTTTTTAAAGCCACACTTTTTCATCCAGCTAATAAGTGTATCTGCGCTAGGTAAGAACCAGACATTGTTCATCATGGCGTAACGGCCTTCAGGTACAAGGGCTTCTCCTAGCACACCATCAATTAATAAGGTTTCTAAGACTAATTGCCCCCCTGGTTTTAGGGTGGCTTTAAGCTCACGTAAATGATCCAGCGGTGAGCGGCGATGGTAGAGCACGCCCATTGAAAAGGTAGTGTCAAAACTGGCTAAGTTTTCAGGAAGAGATTCAATGCCAATAGGGACTACATCGACAGGAATGTCGCCTAAAAAATGTTTCATCATATAGAACTGCACGACAAAGCGAGGCGAAGGATCGATGCCGATTACCCGTGCGGCACCAGCGCCATAGCTACGTAGGCAATGATAGCCATTGCCGCAGCCCACATCCAATACCTGCTTGTTTGCTAGTGGTGCTAAATGGGGAATGACGCGTTGCCACTTCCAGTCTGAACGCCATTCCGTATCAATATGAATACCGTGAACCGTCATCGGGCCTTTGCGCCATGGAATTAAGCTTCTGAGTTGCTCATCAATAACGCTAAGACTACTAGCATCGCAATCCCCGTGTTTGCCAATGCTGACACTGTTGAGTAAATCAATGGTATCAGTGTTGATAGATGGCAGCTGTTGTAAGGCTTGTCGCCATTGGGCAAGGTCGCCAAAGCGTTGTTCGCATAAACCCTGTTGAATTTGTTGCGGCAATTGCCTCGACCAAACGGTTAACGCGTCTGGGTTATGTATAGCATCTGCTGAAGGATTTGATAAAGCAGTGATCAGTGATTGGAAATAAGCAAGCATAATGGTGTCGACGGTCTACCGGTAGTTGAAATTAATAGTAGTAATGAGTGTTGGTATGACGTTATTTAATGGCGATTAATGAGCAAAAGCTAAAGCATTGAAACCAAAGGTCAGCGCTAGAAAAGCCGCAGTCGCTCAAGCGTTGGCGGTGGGTATCGATACTATCCGAGCGTAAAAAATCCTCTAATGCACTGCGCTTCTGAGCGATTTCTAAATCACTGTAACCATTGACGCGTTTGAAGTTGTGATACAGCTCTGTCATCAATGCTTGATGTGGTGGGTTATCAAAATGGACTTTTTCAGAGAGGATTAAAATGCCTCCAGGTAATAGCCCATCATAAATATGTTGAAGCAGCGCTTGTCGTGCTGTTGGTTCGATAAACTGTAAGGTGAAATTTAGTACGACAATCGAGGCCTTGTTAATCGAAGTGGATTCAATGTCGGTACATCGAACCTCGACCTCGACCGATTGCGTGTCGGCATCAATGGCCTGTTGACAGCGACTGACCATGGCGGGGGAATTGTCCACGCTGATAATATGGCAGTTAGTGGCTTTAATACCATGGCGCATAGCCAGTGTCGCTGCACCTAACGAGCAGCCAAGATCATAGCAATAGCTATCATCTTGAGCATAGCGCTCGGAGATATTGCCAATCATGCTCAAAATCGCACTATAGCCGGGTACTGAGCGCTGAATCATGTCGGGAAAGACATTGGCAACACTTTCATCGAAACAAAATTGCGTTACTTGCCCCATAGGTTGGGCAAATATACGGTCTTGTGTCGCGTCTGGGCTGTCGTTTGAACTTGAATCTTTCATGAATAATAAGTACTAGCTCGGCTAAAAAGGCATGGTTCACTACTCAAAAGCGCTATTTACGGCAGTGACCCTATAATCCTAAATACCGCAGTTGAATCTACTGCGGCTGTCTAAGGCACGGAATCTACAGCGTTTTTCATTTTTTTTAGGCTACACCCGTAGGGTGGCTACGAGTTTGCCGAAAAAAGCAAAAAATCACTGTAGATTCCGCACCTTAGTCACCCTCGCTACGATTCCACTGCGGTATTTAGATAATGCTCAGATTATAGCTTTTCTCGCCTAAAAGTCCCAGAAGCTTATTTTGGCGCTTTATTAGAGAATACATCTATTTATGCTTTCAGCGGGTGGTATTCAATAAAAATGGTCTATTCTCAAAGAGAGATATTTTTTAAATAAGTGATTTTCGGCTATGTCCTCAACTAACTATGCTGCGATACGTGTGTTAATCGTCGATGATTTTCATAACTTTCGTAGTGCCTTGACGAAAAGCATGTATGCCTTGGGGTTTCGACATATTAGTAGCGCGTCTAGTGGTTATGAGGCACTGAACGCTTGTCAGAAGAATCATTATGATTTGATTTTGTCAGATTATAACTTAGGCAATGGTAAGACAGGGCAACAGCTATTAGAAGAATTACGACTGACTAAATTGCTGAAACCTTCAGATATTTTTATGCTGATATCGGCGGATACTAGTCGTGATGTAGTGATGGCGAGCTGTGATTGTGAGCCTAGTGATTATTTGACCAAGCCTATTACTGGAAAAACATTAGAGCAACGTATTCGGCGACTAATGGCCAAGCGTGTCGAGTTGGTTGATGCTTATCAGGCCATCGAGGATGAAGAGAATCAAAGGGCCATCCATTTATTACAAAATTTACTGGCTGAATCTTCACGATATAGTGTGGATTGCCAAAAATTATTAGGCGAGCTTTACATTCGAGAAGGCCATTATGATCAAGCGGAAAAATTTTATCGTGGGATACTGGATGTTCGCAGTTTGGATTGGGCTCAAGTCGGTTTAGCTAATGTAGATATAGAGCGAGGAAAGCTTAACGAGGCTGTTAGTCAATTGGAAGAAGTTGTGAAGGCACACCCTGCCTGCTTGAAAGCTTATGACAGCTTATCGAAAGCCTGTGTTAATTTGGGCGATACGGAAAAGTTACAGAAGGTGCTAGAGCAGGCATCAGCAGTATCCCCTATGTCCATTGGAAGGCAAAAAATATTGGCAGATACTGCTTTAGCTAACGGCGATGTTGAAATTGCGATGCTGGCTTACAAAAAAACCATAAAGTATGGCGCTCATTCGCATTATGATAATGCTGATAATCATCTAAATTTAGCTAGAGCAATTACTAAGGTTTACGATAATGATCTTGATAAGGGGAAAAATTTTAGCGTGGATGCGGCGAAATTACTCAGCACCATCGATGACCATCAAGACATTAGTGAGGATCAAAAAATACAAGCAAAATTACTGCATAGCCAAATAAATGCCATACATGGTAACAAAAGAGTATCGCAAGAATTACTCGCTGAAGCACAAGAATTAATGATTAATAGTGATGCGCGCAATATTGATATTGAAGTTGAATCCGTCAATGCATTGATAGCAAATAATAATGTTCCCGAAGCAAAAAGCATGTTGTTAGAAATGCTTGTGCATTATAAATTAGATCAACCCGCATTAGAAAAAATAGATCCTCTGTTAGATGAGCCTATTAGCGAAAAGGGTAAAAAGATCATTGCCACGATCAATAAAAAAGGCATTGATTACTATAATGAAAAAAATTTCTCCGAATCTATTGCTTACTTTATTCGCGCGCAGAAAAAATTTCCTCGCTATATCGGCTTGAAACTCAATTTAATTCAGGCAATGATTAGTGATATTAGAGAAAGTGGCTTTAACCAAGAATATGTCGACAAGTGCTTAACGACGTTTAAGGCGGTAGAAAATAATGTTACACCAGCAAGTGCTAAATTTCATCGGTATAAGCAATTGAAACTGATGTATCGAACGGTAGTTCAGCAGGCTGAATTTGAAGCGAAAGTTACTAAGGTGAAAGAACAGTCTCAACAGGAGGGTGCCAGATGAATGAGATAGTGAATGTTGACGCTAATGATGAACATGGTCAAGATGAAAATATGCAAAATTTAGACTTTTCATTCGTGATAGCCTCAAGTGTACACGATATGAAAAACTCATTAGGCATGCTATTAAGTTCTTTGGAGGAGCTTATAGGTGAATCCACTTCCGAAAGTGATGCGCAAAAAAAACGCATCGCTATTTTGCAGTATGAGGCAACACGCATTAATACCGAGCTAGTACAATTGCTCTCACTGTATCGATTTCAGCATCAGTCCCAAGCGGTTAGCATTGAAGAGAATTTTATTTTTGATACGGTTGAGGATCAAATCGCCAGAAATGATATGTTGTTTAAAACACAAAATATAGAAGTAGAAATAGATTGTGATCCTGATCTTGTTTGGTATTATGATAATGATTTGATTGGCAGTGTTATACATAATGTTCTAGTCAATGGTACACGCTACGCGTCTAAAAAAATGCACTTAACGGCAAAAGTAATCGATGATTTTTTAGTGCTTGAGATTGCGGATGATGGTGATGGTTTTCCGGCGAATATGATTGATGCCGCCTCATTAGAAAGCGATGCCCATAGAGATGGTAATAGCACACAGTTAGGTTTATTTTTTGCAGCTAAGATTGCTGGCTTTCACCAGCAAGATGAGCGTAAGGGGAGTATAGAGTTGTTTAATGGTGGCCCATTAGAGGGAGGGGTGTTTAGAATTTCTATTCCTTAAACAGATTCAGTTTAAGGAATAGGGGGGTAATATGTGTAAGCTAACTTATAGAGACCTTTGCACGAAAGCCATTTTACTCCCATGCCGCGTTAAAATGGTCCAATCGGTTATTTTTACCTATAAACTCCCTATTCCTGTGCGTTTTTGCCTTTCCTGAGAGTAAAATCATCTTCCGTGCAAAGGTCTCTTATAGTCTTAAAGTGGTGATTGATTTCATTCTTAACTAGAATTTGAGGCTGCCGCTATCGTTATAAGTAAACCAGTTCTAATCCCAGTTTAGCCGCTTCCTCTTCGCCATGTTTTCCCGTGACTACGGCGATATTGGCTTTTTCTTCGATCAAGTAAGTTGCTGCGACGCGATATAAATCTTCGGCACTGACGTTAATAATACCCTGACGGAAACGCGTGCGTTTTTCATCCGTTCTTCCTGCAATATTCGCATGAAACGCTTGTTTTGCTTCGCCTGCAGGAGAACCGGGTTTATCCATCGAACCGATCACATTTAAGATAGACTCTTCTACTTGCTGATCTGTAATATTTCTTTCTAAAAGCCATTCAATTGCACGATCAAAATCGACTAAGGTTTCCGACATGCGCGGATCACGATAAGAATAAAAGCGAAAGCTAGCCGAATTACTATCTTGACTTGCACCGCCACCATAAGCACCGCCTTGCTCGCGAATACAGCGATGCAAGAAGCCATTGCGTAATACACCACCGAGCACAGAAAGTGCAGGCGCATCCGCATGATTCATCGTTACCGTCGGATAGACTTTGGCACAAAAGTGGACTTGTGATGGAGTGATCCATGCTTGCTTTATGTTTTCGCCTGTTGTGGTGGGTAATTTTATTGAGGATGCTTGTTGCGGTAATTGCAATAAGTCGCTAAAACTCGTATCGATAAACGATACTTGTTGTTTTAGCGTTTGTTCTTCACAGACTAATAGAAATTCTTTCTTGGTAGCGAGTATTTTTTGATGGATAGCTTCTAAAGTACGAATCAATTGCTGGGTATGTTTGTGGTTAGTATTATCATCTGCGTCATCGTGTAATGCTTGATGGCAAGCTTTAATGGCCTTAATGCTTTCAAGTCCCATGAGTTTTTGCACGCTCGCGCTAATAGGGTTAAGCTTTGCTGATGCCGCTTGCATCGCATAGCTATGGCCGTTGCCAGTAATACTTTGTTCACGTCCGGCTTTTGCTTGGGAGATCAGTTCTTTGAGTCGATTGCTATCGGTAAAGTTAATGTTGAGTAGTGTGTCGTTCATGAGTTCACACATGGCGGCTTG
Organism: Candidatus Endobugula sp.; assembly: GCA_047619205.1. Lineage (GTDB taxonomy): Bacteria > Pseudomonadota > Gammaproteobacteria > Pseudomonadales > Cellvibrionaceae > Endobugula. The sequence goes on from JBLHJR010000011.1 coordinate 39,873, forward strand.
TTGATGGCTTAGTGACTTCGCGGATAAGCAAATGTAAGCGTGGTAGCCATCAACATCATCAGTATGATTGCGCACCGAATAGTAAGCGCTGATGCTACCGACGACTTGGGCTTGGCGATGCTGGACTTCTAGATAGCCAGCATCGGCAAGTCCCATTTCGGTTAAGCACAGCGTGTAATAGGGGAGTGCGCTGAGTTCTGCTTCGCTTAAGTCCGGTAGGCGGCAGACCACTTGTTGATAGCTTAAGCCGTTAGTGCCTGCAATATAATGCGTTAAGGTATGCGGCTTGTCGCTTAGTACTTGCGGGAAGCCTTGGGCAAATGGAGTAGCTTCTGGAATATCCGCTATACCCACCTTAGGGAGTATGTCCAGGTTTTCTTCTTGTTGTTGGCGTGCATCCAGTGCTTCGGCTTGGGCAATTAGAGCTTGTTTATCCGCTGAGCTCATAGTGGCTTTTATGGCGGCTAGCTCAGTTTCTTCCGCTTTTTGCTGGTGTTGCTGTAGGCTTTCATCGGGGCGCAGTGTAAGCGTGACGCGATGCGGGTTGTCGACTAATAAACGTTTGATCAGTTGCGGAATATACTCTCGGTCTTGAATATCATTGCGCAGCGATTGCAGCGCGGCTTCTAAATCCATAAAGCTAATAATATCCCCGCGGTGAGTCGCAGGAGATAAGGCGTTCATGATCAGCTGTAAGCCGTAAGGATAGCCGTCGCCACCAATCTCTCGTTGCTGTAATTCGAGTTGATGTAATGAGGCTTCGATTTGTTCTTGGCTAAGTTGTTGTTGAGAAGTGCCATTGTCCACTAGGGACGTTAATAAATTATTTACACTTAATTCTACCGCCTCGGCACTGTCTGCCGCACAGCCCTGCAAGCCACAGATGAACAGCATTTCATATTGTGAGTCATCGCTACCACACAAGGGCGAAGGTGAGCTACCTAAGGTGGATGTTTCCAGTAGGTGCTGCATAGGCGAAGCGCTATTATCGTAAAGTAAGCTGGAAAGTAGGTGTAGCTCTAAATTACTTTTTAAATCAATACTTTTGCCTAATAACCAGCCAATCACAATATGTGACTGTTTGTCGCTGTCATCGCCTTCAGTCGCCGTATAAGCGTAGGCCTCTTCCACTCTTATGGGTTGGCTATAGCGTTTTTCTGCGTGGACTTGAATAGTTTCATTCAGTTTTTCAAAGCGGTGCAAGGCGAGTGTTTCAAATTTTTCTTGGTGTTCTAGTGCGCTAATGTCACCAAAGGTCATAAAGGTGGCATTGCTAGGGTGGTAATGGGTTTGGTAAAACTGCTGAAGCTGGGCATAGCTCAAGCGGGGAATATCTTTGGGATCGCCACCACTATTATGATGATAGGTACTACTTGGATAGAGATGTTTACTGAGTTGCTGCCACAACTGCGATGAGACCGAGCTCATCGCGCCTTTCATTTCGTTATACACCACGCCTTTATATATTAACGGGCTATCGCTATTACCTGTCTCACTAAAATCGAGACGATGGCCTTCTTGTGCAAAATCTAGGGGGTCTAAACGAGAAAAGAAGACTGCATCGAGATAGACCGAGAGTAAGTTATCAAAGTCTTTTCGATTTTGGCTGGCAAAGGGGTAGGCGGTCCAGTCTGAACTGGTCATAGCGTTCATAAAGGTATTCAGCGAGCGACGAATCATCATAAAGAAGGGGTCGCGTACAGGGTATTTTTCGCTACCACATAAGGCCGTATGCTCTAGAATATGAGCGACACCGCAAGAGTCTTCCGGTACGGTTCGCAATGCCACCAAAAAGACATTCTCACTATTATCGGCATCGATATGTATATGTTGTGCGCCAGTGGCTCGATGCTGGTATTCAGTAATGGTGATATTGAGTGAATCAATGGTTTTACTGCGAAGCCACTCAAAGCTCGGGTGGGTAGTCTTGGGCATTATTCAGTCTCTTGGTCGGTTCTTTGGATTGTTGGGTTAACTCTAAACAGAACTGTTTTCAACGCTATGCTATTGACTAGAGGTATACTGTCTCTTTACGACGATTAGTTAGGAGCTTGTCATGTCTGAGTATTCAATGATCAATATATGCGCTATTTTGTGGTTTTGCTGTGTATGGTTAGGTTATACCTATTTTGCAAAGTATAAAGCAAAATGTGGCCTTAATCTCACTTCTGTACTGAGCCGCCAACGATTGAATTGGATGGAACAAATACTTGGGCGTGAGCACCGTATTATGGACGCCGCTTTAGTGGCAAATTTAGAGCATAACACTTCTTTTCTTGCCTCTACTAGTATCTTGGTGTTGGCGGGTTTGTTAACGGCCTTAGGTATTGCGGGCAGTATTGGTAGTGTTTTGCAGTCCTTGCCGTTTTATGAGGTAAAAGAAAATTCAGCATTCTGGATTTATATTAAAATTTTGATGTTAATTCTTATTTATGTTTATGCTTTTTTTGCGCTTACTTGGTCTATGCGCCAGTATGGCTTTGCATCAGTGATGATAGGTTCTGCACCTACGGTGGAGGCAGCGCGCAGTAACCCCAACCATAAAGAAAAATATATGTATGCCAGTGCAAAGGTCATTGATATGGCGGGACATGCGTATAATTATGGCTTGCGGGCCTATTATTTTTCCCTCGCGATTTTACCGTGGTTTATTTCTCCCTGGCTATTCATATTATCAACCAGCATTGTTGTCATTGTACTTTACTCCCGTGAATTTCATTCTCGGCCCTATAAGGTGATTAAAGCGTATATGGAATTTTGTGATGCGGAAGCTAACGCGGAGTTAATTCCATTGTTGGACGATGAGGGCCGTAGTGCTGAATAACGAATTGTTGTTTTTGTTGTTTAGTCAGTTGCTTGATCTGATATTCACGTTTACTGGCGCTGCTGCGTGAATGGCCGGGTTCTTGAAAACATAGCGCGATCGGCGAGCGACCTCTAAAAAACTTGGCGCCTTTTTTATTTCTATGTTTTTCCCAGCGTACAAGCATATTATTGGTAATGCCAGTGTACATTTTTTGGTCGCTAGTGTTTAATATATAGACACACCAAGATTGATCGTTACTATTTCTTTCAGTGTTTTTTTGTGGGGTATCTTCTACGCGGTCACTTTTCATTCATCTTCATGCATTATCTATTGATCGTTAGCTAGTATTTTTCGCGGCATCCATTAAAACCGTTTTTGCTTGGTTGACTTGTGCCGCTAAGAAATCACTCCCCCCTCGGTCGGGATGATTTTTTTGTATTAACTCGCGATGTCGCTGAACAATTCTTTCTTCAGTTTCCATGGCGGTAAAACCAAATACTTTTAAGGCTTGATCGGTATCCATTAGATTCGTGACGGATTGATTACTGTCATTGGTGTTCGTGTCATTCTTGCTGCCATTAGTAGTAGTTTTCTTTTTGATAAAGGGAAGGAAACGTAATGCCAATGCAAATAATGGTTTTAGTATAGGCAGTAAAGCCGCACCCGCTACCGCAATCCAATGGACTCGACCCGTAATGACTAAACCTACTAGCAGTAGAGCCATTGCATAAAGCCCGTAGCGTAGTATTAATGCGGCTCGTTTTTTCGGTGCTTCGCGACGGATGTTACGTAGGCTAATGATGATCAGAACAATAAAAATAATGATGATAAGTTGGAACATAAGGCTTTACGCTACCGACGATTAAGAATACTCAAGGATAACACCTAATGGTGATAAATGGGCTTGTTCTTGAGATAATTTATGCTTGCTTAATGGGTGTTCATGTAACCATTGCGCAGGAAATTGTAATGCAATATGTAAGGTCTTAGGCGTTTTTTTTGCGCTTTCTTTTTTGGGGCCTTGTTTTTCTAAATTTGGCGCTGAGGAAATGTTGGCTCCTTGCAGATCAATAAACCTAAAGTCAATAGTGGGTAATTCGATAGTGTCTTCGCGGCGATGGTTTAACAAAACCCCTAACCGTAAACAAACTAATAGGGGGTATAGCATTTGTTGGTTTTCGGCGGTTAATAAAGTCAGTCTGTCCGAGCGAATTTTACGCCGATGAGTACCAATCAGTAAGGCTAATAATTCTTGCTCCGCGCGACTGAAACCGGCCATATCACTTTGTTGAATAATATAGTGGCCGTGATGGTGATAACCCGAATGAGAGATAGATAAGCCTATTTCATGCAGTTGTGCGGCCCAATGTAATATTTTTTTTACGTTAATGCCATTGACTACGGGTATAGATAGATTTTCTCCAAAGTGCGAGAGTGCACGGTCAACATGTTCTGCCTGCGTAGTATCTACTTGATACTGTTCCATCATCTTATTTGCAGTGAGGTCGCGAATGTCGCCGCTACTTGCATTTTTCTGTTTAGTGCTTTCACTGTTAAGCCCACCATCACCACCATCATTATGATGGTGGTGGTGATAACTACGGGAGAGCCGATTAATCGTATCAAAGATTAAGCCTTCTTTTAGCCCAGAATCAACCACGTGAATTTCATCTACAGTAAACTGATCAAAAATAGCCGATAAAATAATAATGCCGGCAGGTAATACATTGCGACGCTCGGGCGATAAGTTGGCTGTTTCAATTAATTGGCCCTGTGTATGCAAATGGTTAAGTAATAGGCTAAGCCCAGAGCGGGTAATGATGCCAGTGACCACATCCTCCTGCATCAGTTGTGCGATAGCACGCATGGTGCCAGAACTACCTACGGCAATATCCCAGCCTGTTTTTTGGTAACGTTGGGTGATCGACTCTAGTTCTATACAACAGGCGTAATAGGTTTTCCATATCATCTCTGTGGATATGTGTTCTGGCGCTGTGCCTTGCTTATGCTTAGAAAGGGTATTGCTAGCAGGTTTGTTAATACTCGCAGCATGAGTGAAAAATCGATCACTATAAGTGACACAGCCAATACTGAGGCTTTCTAGCTGCTGGGTTTGTTGCTGAAGGCCGATAATAAACTCTGTACTAGCCCCGCCAATATCGATGACTAGGCTACGTCCTTTATCGGGGCTAATGTCATGGGATACGCCTAAATAAACTAAGCGAGCTTCTTCATAGCCAGAAATAATATCAATGCTATGTCCGAGTGCAGATTCGGCTTGTTTCAGGAAGGCATGTGCATTGCTGGCGCTACGCAGGGCTTTAGTGCCCGCAATGCGAACTTGAGCAGCAGGAATATCGCGAATGCGTTCATGAAAACAGCGCAAGCAATGCAATGCACGTTTTTGCGCGTCGGCAGATAATTGGTTGTTACTACTTAAGCCGCGAGCAATCTGCACCATTTCTTTTACGCGGTCAATTGTTTCAATCACCCCATCATTGAGTTTGACGACAAGTAGCTGAAAGCTATTCGAGCCTAAATCAATAGCGGCAAAGTAGGGGTTCTTGGTTTCAGTGTTGCGCATACGATAAGCAGCCGATGATTGATGAGCGTGATCCTATACCTGCAGCGATGGAATTTTAGGTATCTAAAACACGCCAGTTTCCCCCACAGCTGCGTTGCCTGCATGAAGGTAGGGGTAAGTCAGGGGCGTGAGCAACTGCGAGCTTCGCTTAAGAACGCCTACTGTTGGTGCTCCGTCTTACATAGAATGGCTATGTTGTGTTGGCCGTTCTTGCACATCCATGAACATCCCCGCGCCTTGCTGCGAACAAGAATTTACGTACTCTTTACACCTAAATCCCCAACGCTACGGATATTTTCTAGTAATTACATTGAATTATGGTAGTGTTTTGGCCCTAAGTAAACTATTTGATCCGCGCCCGAGGCCGGCGCAGCGATCAGCTGCATTCGTAGGCTAGGGTTTTAAACATGTTAGAGATAAATAGCCGAGAGGTTTTTGGAATTATTGTGCGTAAAAATAGTCATAAGGATATGCGCAAGCTTAAGCGAGAATTAGGCACAGCGACTATTCACGGCAATAAATTTTGGGCCTCCACCAGTTTGCTCATGGATTACTTACAGCTTAACCCGCCTATGCCAAACGCCCGCATACTAGAGATTGGTTGTGGTTGGGGAATTAGCGGTATTCATTGCGCCAAGTATTATGCTGCACGGGTAACGGCGCTGGATGCCGATGCTTCGGTTTTCCCTTATGTGAATTATCACGCCCAACTCAACGGAGTGACTATACAAACGTGTCAGCAGCGCTATGAAAATATCACCCAAGCGATGTTAAGTGAATTTGATCTGGTGATTGCGGCAGACATTTGTTTTTGGGATGAAATGACCGCGCCATTACTCGAGCTAATTAAGCGTTGTTATCAAGCAGGAGTAGACCGAGTGGTGATGACCGACCCTGGTAGGCAACCGTTTCGCGATATGGCAGAACAATGTGTAGAAGATTACGCCGCCCTTTATGATAATTGGTCGGTACCCCATCCCTATAATGTATCGGGCTTAGTGGTAGATATTCATTAACCACTAAGTTCAAAAAGTGTATTAAAAATTAGAGGTCAGCCTTATGTTTTCATTGAAAAAAACGCCATTACCTACCGTGGATAGCGCATTAAAAGGCAGAGATACTGCAATATTGATAACGGCTAAGCACCACGTATTAGATACCTCTATGCAGGCACCTTACCCAGAGGATACCGAGCAATTAATGGTGGGCTTAGGCTGCTTTTGGGGTGCAGAGAAAAAGTTTTGGGCTTTGGATGGCATCCATACCACCGCAGTAGGTTACTCTGCGGGTTACACACCAAACCCTAGCTATGAAGAAGTGTGCAGTGGTCATACAGGGCATAATGAAGTGGTGTTGATTGTGTATAAGCCACATCAGCTGTCGCTTGATACTTTACTGAAGACTTTTTGGGAGTCACACAACCCGACCCAAGGGATGCGTCAGGGCAATGACAAGGGCACACAATACCGTTCGGGAATTTATTGCTTTAGTGACGCGCAAAAACAATTAGCAGAAGCATCAAAGCACCGTTATCAGGCAGCCCTAGCTGAGCATGGACAAATAGAGGCAGAGATTACGACAGAAATTATACCGGCTTCGCCTTTCTATTTTGCGGACACCTATCATCAGCAATACCTGTCTAAAAATCCCAATGGCTATTGTGGCTTAGGCGGGTTGGGCGTCTGCTTTTAAGGCAATAGGACACTTTGCCAGCATAGTGTGCAATTGTTCGACAAGCTGGTTAATTATTTTACACTGAGATAAAAAACCCTGTCATTTAATTGACTTTGGCTGAATTATTGGCTATTCCTATAGATAGTTAAGTCACATTGCTGTCATCACCTCTTGGTCAGCAATGTGGATTCCCGTAGTAATAGCAGTAGGAATAGATAATGTGGAAAAATAGTAAGCTGATAGTCATTGACGACAATGAAGAACGCCGCCAGAGTTTACATACCATCCTAGAGTTTTTAGGTGAATCAACCATTATCTCAGGAGATTTTGAGTGGCAAGAAAAAGCATCACTGTGCCCCGAAGATGAGTTTGTCGCGGTCATTGTGGGCTCTTGCCGTCGACAGCATTCTTTAGAATCTAGAATACAAACCATCCATAAATGGAATGACTCCGTTGCGATTATCCTTCTGGGTAGTCCTAGCGAAGTTGAATTTGACCCTAAATCACTAGAGGCCTCTATCCGACAACAGGTCATCGCGACGTTAGACACGCCGCCTACCTACAATAAATTACTCGATACCCTTCATCGTGCCCAGTGCTTCCATGAAGCAAAGTTGATTAGTAAGCGCCAATCCACCCGACGTCCTCCGCATTTGTTTCGCAGCTTAGTGGGCAATAGCCGTGGCATTCAATTAGTCCGAGAAATGATGACGCAGGTAACCGATAAAGACGTCACGGTTTTAGTGACAGGTGAGTCAGGCACGGGTAAAGAAGTCGTAGCGCGTAACTTACACTATCATTCTTCTCGAAGTAAACAGCCCTTTGTGCCCGTTAACTGTGGTGCAATACCCTCAGAATTATTAGAAAGTGAATTGTTTGGCCATGAAAAAGGCTCGTTTACAGGGGCTATTAGCGCGCGTGCTGGACGTTTTGAAATGGCCGAGGGCGGAACCCTATTTCTCGATGAAATTGGCGATATGCCGCTGAATATGCAGGTGAAGATCCTGCGGGTATTACAAGAGAAGTGTTTTGAGCGGGTAGGCGGTAATAAAACACAAAAGACCAACGTACGCATCATTGCCGCGACGCATCGTAACCTCGAGGAAATGATCGAAGCGGGTACCTTTAGAGAAGACTTATACTATCGCTTGAATGTTTTCCCCATTGAAATGCCATCACTCAATGATCGTCGAGAAGATATTCCTATTTTACTCAATGAACTATTAGCGCGTTTAGAAAATGAAAAACGTGGCTCGGTGCGTTTTAACTCTACTGCAATCATGTCCTTATGCCAACATCCATGGGCAGGCAATGTGCGCGAGTTAGCCAACCTTGTCGAGCGCATGGCCATCATGCACCCCTATGGTGTGATTGGTGTGAATGATTTACCCGTCAAATTTCGTCACGTCGATGCCACCGATGAAGAAATCATCATTGAGCAAGAAGAAGGTAAAATACCCTCGCTAGTGGATATGAATGCGACCGCCTTATTGCCGGAATCGGGTATAGACCTTAAAGAGTATTTAACTGGCTTAGAGCAAGGGCTCATTCAGCAAGCGCTAGATGATAGTGGAGGGGTAGTCGCTAGAGCGGCTGAACGCTTAATGATTCGACGTACCACGCTAGTAGAAAAAATGCGCAAGTATGGTTTGCAGCGAGCTTAGAAAAGTTTTGTGAGACCTTAAATGTGAGAAGTTAGACGCTAAAAGATAAAAGTAAACCAATAAAAGTAAATGCTTTTTCTAGGTTAAAGCATCTTGCGTCTAACGTCTCACCCTTATTACCTATAAGCAATTTACAGGTCGTGGCAGTCCGGCAAGCTTGCTGGCAATTTTTGCAGGGCTGGGAGGGAATAGGGTGAGTAAATAAATACTATTTCCCTTTGCTTTTCCTAGGTGCAAAGCGACATATTTTACCAGTGGACGCATTGCGGGGGAGAGTTCGAATTCCATATAAAAACGACGCAATAGATGAATGATTTCCCAGTGCTCGTTACTTAAGCTTAGGTTTTCTGTTTGCGCAATCGCTTCAGCCACCGTGACTGACCATTCCTGCATATCCCTAAGATAACCTTCTTTATCGGTTGCGATATTTGCCCCATCCACCATTAATACCATATCAATACCAACTATGCGTCAGCTCATAGTCGACGCACAAGGCAACAAATTCCTCGTAGTCAATCAGTGTGATATTCGCTAATAGTGCTTCTGACTCTAAGCCCCGCGCGACCAGGTCTCTTTTAATGGCGTAGCAGGCATTTAGCGATTGTAGTTGTTGTGCGTGGGGGTGAGTTAACAGTGCGCCATAGACGCCATCCTCTAATAGTATCAAGCCGTCGCTTTCACTCAGGCGATCTAAGCACTGTTTTAATAACGTGCTTGAAAAAGGGGATTTATTCACACTATGTAAGACGCGATGTAACATGTTGGCCACAGTTAAAAACTCAGTAAGTGATCTTGTTGGCTAAATAATTGTTTCAATGCTTTAGCGTCTACTAGGGTAACTTCGTGGGGCATATTTTCTTGCGTCAAGCCCCTTTGCTGTAGCGATTCAGCGCATACAAACAATGCCGTAATATCATACAAAGGAAACGCAGACAGCCGATTACTAATGCTCTTTTCTTCGATCACATCCGCTTGTTGATTCGCCATTAATTGAAATACGCCATCATCGAGAAAAACAATCGATAGCAGTTGATCATAAGCAGAGGTGGCAAGTATGGCATCGAGCGCTTCTTTCGCTAGAGAGTTACCGTAGGGCGCGTGACGCAAACTAAATAACAGCTGCTTTTTTTTCGGCGTGTTCATCAGTGTTGCCTTAGTTACCAAAAGTGATTAGTCGGTCAGAGTAGACCGCAGCATCGACTAATTGCCCTAAACCGGACAGCTCAAAATTATCCGCTATAGTATGGGCGGGTTTTTCATACCGCGAAGCTTCTTTCTCATCCAAGATCCCTCGGCGTAAGCCTGCGGCAATACACACCACTAAATCGAGGCTGTGACTTTTCGCGAGTTGCTGCCAGCGTAAAGTCTTATTGATCTCGTCTTGAGGTGGCGAAGCCAATGCAGATGCCTGATAAACCGCATCGTGGTAAAAAAACACGCGATATAAACTATGCCCCTGCGCTAATAAGGTGTGTGCAAAATGGTAAGCACTATCGCTAGATTGCGCTGAGGGGGAAGAGTAAATGGCGAGTGAAAAGATCATTTGAGGATTGTAACTAAAAAAGCCCCGATAATGGGGCTTTTCAACAGAACTTTTAGTCTACAGTGACTTAATCATCACTCATTACACCAAGGATGTGCAGTAGGCTAGTGAACAGATTATAAATGTTGAGATAAAGTCGGGTAGTGGCCATTAGGTAGTTAGTCTCACCACCGTTAATAATACTGCTGGTATCATATAATATGAAGCCAGACATCAGCAGTACAATAAAGGCGCTCATTGCTAGGCTGAAACCAGATACTTGTATACCGAACATAGAGGCCACAAACATACCTAACATAGCCACGATAGCCACGATAATGCCGACAGACAAGAAGCCGCCCATAAAGCTGAAGTCTTTGCGCGTAGTCAAAACATAGGCTGATAACGAGAAGAACACTAAGGCAGTGCCGCCCAGTGCTTGCATAACAATAGAGCTACCATTAGCCATGGCAAGATAATGGTTAAGCATAGGCCCTAATGCGCCGCCTAGTAAGCCAGTAAAAGCAAACACAACAAAAATACCGCTAGCGGAATTAGCTGTGCGAGGTAGCACAAACCACACTAGTAATAATGAAGCAACCATCATAATCATGGCTGCCCCATGACCCATACCTAGGGACATAGTAATTCCAGCCGTCACTGCACTAAATAAAAGTGTCATTGCCAGTAAAGCGTAGGTGTTTCTTAGCACTTTGCTGGTGTCAAGCGATGCCGTCGATGCCGCACCTTGCTGATTATAAATGTCCTGTTGCATAGTAACCTCTGCTTGTAGTTGTAATGGGTAAAGGTAAGTAAAGTAACCCTTAAATTTTGTGGTTAGCTTACTAGGTACATTTGAAACATTGCTAATAAACTCTTAATACTCTTTTGTACGATTAAGTTTATATATAAGGCTTGATTGTCACCTATTCAAGTCAATAATACAAAGGTAATCGATAAAAATAATACTTTTTTGCGCGTTAAATAGGCATAAAAAGTAAGGCTTTTTGTTGTTTGCTTATTGCGCACGTTTGGTTTTTTAAAGCACTTAACTATTGTATGGTTTTTTCTTATCGATAAGTAGTTGGTCATGGCCCGCTGATTTACAGTAGTTATGGCTAGCCTTAATTGGACTTACCGCGTTGTCTGCTCACTATTGTATGGTTAAAGCCATGCAATATACAGAAGTAACAACGGTAGTTACGATTGATTTTCTTAGGTTACCTCTAATCGGATTAGTCGGGATTTTTTTTTATGCAGAGCAATTTGAAGCATCATTAATACTTGGTGGAGCGTTAATGTTAGTTGGCAATCTATTTAATAATTATCAGCCGCGAAGAAATACACGAGAATAAATAGAAATAGGTACCCCACAACGCAGAACAACAAGGCTGTAGGGGGGGGGGTAGTTATTGCTAAGTTATACCTGCCTCTAATCTTCTTTGATTTTTGCACTTGTAGGCTTGCCAGGTCCAGTAATAAACGTAACAATACGATATTACCCCTTCTTATAAATCCAGTAATGGACGCTACTCGTAGTGTTAGCAAGATATCCATCATATGATTAACAGCAGTGTTTTTTATTTTTCCTGTTTAATTATTTTTTTAGAAGTATCGCTGCTAGTGTGTTTTTATGAGATGATTTTTACATGGCTGAGTCATCACTGGTGGTTGGTGATTTTACCGTTTATTAAAACCATTATTAAGCGTGTTATTGTACTCAATATAATTTCTTTCTTTAATGCCCTTGGTATCTTGTTCTGGCATTTGAGTAAATTAGCGCTCATCAAGCTTTTTAAAACATTAGGTTTGCGATACGGTTTGTTTTTTTCGCAATATCGTTGGCGTTTTATGCGTCATATGAAGGTGATGTTTCTTCGACGAGGAAAGCAATTCTTTAGGCGTACCGCGCGTTTCTGGAAAGGCTATAGCCTGTTTGAAAAAATAATTATTTTAATCGCGTTCTTTCCTGTGGCTTTAACCTTGTTTTTGTTAGGGTTAAGCTTTAATGTCACACGAAACACTATGGTACAAAAAACCCAAGAGGTTGCCATGGTGAAAGCGGCGGCAAGTGCGACCCAAAATAGCCGAGGTATTAGAGCCGCTATTGCAAGCATTGATCGAAAAACCTTAATAAAAATAAAACAATTTAATCAGCCCTTAGAAGCGAAAGCTAGGGACACGGTAGATACTGATGTCCCATCAACAATAAAGAAAGATAATGATATATAGGATTGGTGGATGCTAATGCTTATCTGGCCCTATGTATTGGATACACCAATACACTATAAAAACCCATCAGGCTTAGATGTGTGTAAACTATAGTAAAGTGACATGACGATTAAAACATTTATTTGAGGATATTATGATAAGACTATTTACGTTGTGCCTGCTGTGCCTAATTAGCACTAGTGCGATTTCTCACGGCATGTCAGCCGAAGACCAAGCTAGAATATTGAACGCAGGTAATGTTGAGTATATGTACCTCGGTGCAACCCACATGCTGACCGGTTACGATCATATATTGTTTCTATTTGGTGTGATTTTCTTTTTGACCAGCTTCCGCGATGTTCTGAAATTTATTACGGCTTTTACAATTGGTCATTCAATAACACTGGTGTTTGCAACCTTATTGTCAATAAAGGCGAATTTCTATTTGATTGATGCCGTTATTGCACTGACGGTTTGCTACAAGGCCTTTGATAACCTAGATGGATTCAAAAAATATTTTCAAATATCGTCACCCAATTTGACGTGGATGGTATTTATATTTGGTTTGATTCACGGTTTTGGTTTGTCAACGAGACTGCAGCAATTACCGTTGGCTGATCATGGTTTATTACTCAAAATATTATCCTTCAATGTGGGTGTTGAAATAGGGCAAGTACTTGCGTTGAGCGCGATGTTAATCGTATTGATCGGCTGGAGAAAGACGGCTTCCTTTCAACGCTTTAGCAAGGCCTCTAATGTCACGCTGATGATAATGGGTGGTTTGTTATTGTTGATGCAGTTACACGGTTACCTGCATACGAGCCATCCCGATAATTATCCCCTCAATAAAGATGATCATAATCACGCTCACAAAGACATGCAGCGAGAGTCATTATTACTATCATCCGACACCAAGGTACTTGAGCCCAAGCAAAGCAGTATTAAAGAGGCATCCCCCGTCCGGCAAGAAGAGAAGCGAGAGAAACAGCCCGAAGAACATTCGCATCATGGCAAGAAAGCTCATTCTCATTAATGAGGTAGATAGGCACTAATAATAAGTGTTGTGTTTATAGGCGAGCACTAAGTTGCTTGAATTAACCATTGCATTAATTATTTTTTTGCTTCCATTGGCATACAGTCTCGGTCTGGGAAATATATTTTTTGCTGCTAATGGTGCCACATCTGGTTTTAAAGAAACTATCCCAGCAAATGTTGGTTGCCATATAGCCACACGGGTTGTGACTTTTTAATTGGGCTTGGGTTTGATAAAGTTGCAAATGCTTAGCCTGATTTCTTTAAGTATATTGGATATGTCGGTAGCGTTTATGTCTTTTATCTTGCATGGTTTTTTCTGCGTGCAGGGAATATTGAAGCAAAAGCTAATTCAAAAATGATAAGCTTTATGGATGGAGTCATGCTCTTGATATTCAACCCTAAAGCGTATGTCATTATTTCAGCTATGTTTGCTCAATTTTTAGTAGCGTCTAATAGTATTGTTATCATTCTCTGGGTTACAACAATTTTTACCCTAAACAACATGGTAGTATTTTTCTTGTGGCCATACCTAGGAGGCTGTCCGAGAATAGAGAACTTAATGGTATAATTGCGCAAATTATTGATTAATGAGTATATTGTCGATGTCCGCACCGTTTAAAACCGACC
>JBLHJR010000012.1:0-53242 GCA_047619205.1 Candidatus Endobugula sp.
TTGAATAGATAATTGAAGGATGAGTAACAGTAATGACTAAAGGTACATTATTTACAGTATCCGCGCCTTCTGGTGCAGGAAAGACCAGTTTAGTGAATGCGTTGTTGGCGCGTGACGCCCAAATACAAGTGTCCGTCTCACATACCACACGGGCAATGCGCCCAGGCGAAGTGGAGGCTAAAGACTATTATTTTGTTGAACACGCTAATTTTGAGGCTATGGTTGAGCAACAAGCATTTCTTGAGCACGCCAAGGTGTTTGAAAACTATTACGGCACCTCAAAAGCATGGGTCGAACAGGCATTGCAGCAAGGCACCGATGTGGTGTTAGAGATTGATTGGCAGGGAGCGCAACAAGTGCGTAAGTTAATGCCGGAAGCTCAAGGTATTTTCATACTACCGCCCTCAAGGAATGCACTAAGAGAACGCTTACAGGGTCGCGGCCAAGATGATGTTAACGTTATTGAGGGTCGAATGCGGGAGGCAATTAATGAAATGTCCCACTATACTGATTCGCAGTGGTTGATCATTAATGATGATTTTGCCTCGGCATTAGAGGAATTACACGGTGTTATTGGTGCCCAGCGGTTAAGCACAAAAAAGCAGCAGTTAAACTGCCCATCGCTATTGAATGAGTTGCTAGCCTAGGTTTTTAGCGGTTTATCGAAACAGAGCAATGGTAAATGTTGTTTTAACTGGTGCTTTTGCGTACACTATGGAGCTCGCAATTTATTGTCTGGCGTATCATTTTATTCACATTATTATTGTTTTCCTTAGTTTACCTATTTATTAGTTAGTTTAGTGGTTGATTAAGGCAGTTAACATCACTTGGAATTATATTATGGCTCGTATTACGGTTGAAGATTGTCTCGATCACGTAGAGAATCGATTTGAATTAGTGCTGGTAGGAACAAAAAGAGCGCGTCAGTTGGCAACAGGTGGAAAAGAGCCAATGGTGCCAGAAGAAAATGACAAGCCAACCGTGATTGCTTTGCGCGAAATAGAAGAAGGTTTTATCAAGCCCAGTATCCTTACTGAAAAAGAAGAAGACGATTTCGACGAAATGGTTGATGATATTGCGGGAATTGTAGCGAGTATCGCAGCATCAGTAGGCGAGACAGTTATTGAGAATGATACAGAAGTAACACCCGTAGCCATTAACCTAGAGGTTGATTCAGAGTAAGAATAAGGGGGGTGAAAAAAATACCTTATGGGCTCCATTGCCTATTAATTACCCCACTATTATCGGGTACTTACCTATCACTGTTAGGTACTCGAAATCCTCCCTTTGCTAGCCTTTCTTTTTCTAGCTTTTTCAGTAATACACTTTATTATTGTACTCAAGCTACTATTCCAGTGAGAGAGCATGTCGTCGATAAATGAATTCTTAAATTCTCTTGGCAGTTACTTGGATCAAGACCAAATAGCATTGGTCGAGCGTGCTTACTTCTGTGCAGAGGCTGCTCACGGAGATCAGCGGCGCACTAGCGGTGAAATGTATATTACCCATCCTTTGGCTGTCGCTAAAATTTTAGCGGATATGCACATGGACCATTACAGCTTAGCGGCTGCAATGCTACATGATGTGATTGAAGATACCAGCACCCAAAAAGATGAGTTAGAGGAACGGTTTGGCGAGACTGTTGCTGCGATTGTTGACGGTGTGAGTAAGCTAACCCATATAGAATCCTCCAGTGTGGAAGAAAAGCAGGCGCGCAATTTTGAAAAAATGGCGATTGCCATGTCTAAAGATATTCGTGTCATCATCGTTAAACTCGCCGATCGAATGCATAATATGCGTACCCTGGGGCCCTTAAAGCCAGAAAAACGTCGACGTATTGCCAAAGAAACACTAGAAATGTATGCCCGCATCGCGGCTCGCTTAGGTATGCAGGAGTTTCATATAGAATTTGAAGACCGTGGTTTCGAAGCCCTCTACCCTCTGCGAGCCAGGCGTTTAAAGGCTGCCATTACTGCGGTTCGTTCAAAGCAAAAAGAGCTGGTTGTGCATATTCAAGAAACTCTTGAAAATCAAATTGAGCGATGGGGTATCAACGCCATCGTCATTGGGCGCGAAAAACACCTTTACAGTATTTATAAAAAAATGGAACAAAAAGGCGAAAAGAAGAGGCGTTTTCGCGATATTACCGATGTCTTCGGCTTCCGCGTGATTGTCGACAGTATTGAAGATTGTTACCGCGTACTTGGCGCGGCACATAGCTTATACAAACCCATTCCAGGGCGGTTTAAAGATTATATCGCTATCCCCAAAGTCAACGGCTATCAATCCATTCATACGGTAGTTAATGGTACGGAAAATGTACCCGTCGAAGTGCAGATACGCACCAAAGAAATGGACGAAATTGCCAGTACCGGTATTGCCGCTCACTGGTTATATAAGTCTGATGATAACGAAGAAAATGTCAGTCAGTTGCGTGCTCGACGCTGGGTGAAAAGCTTGTTGGAACTACAGCGGGCATCGGGAGATCCTTTAGAGTTTATCGAGCAGGTAAAAAATGATTTTTTCTCCGATGAGATTTATGTGTTTACACCCACAGGAACGATCATTGAATTACCTATGGGAGCAACAGCGGTTGATTTTGCCTATGCCGTGCATACAGAAATTGGTGATACCTGCTTTGCTTGCCGTATTAATAATCGTACGGGATCGTTAAATCAATCCCTAAGTAATGGTCAAAAAGTACATATTATTACCGCCGAAGATCGACGGCCACAGGCGATCTGGTTGAACTCAGTAAAAACCAGTAAAGCGCGCAGTGCTATACATCATGCATTAAAAACCTATCAGCAGCAGGATGCGATTGATTTAGGACGACGCATGCTAAACCGCACCTTAAGACAAATTGATGTCTCTATCGATGAAGGCATTCAAGCAAAAAAATTACAATCGCTATTTAAGGAGTTGGATTACAAAAATATAGACGAACTACTGTCTGATATTGGTTTAGGTAAGCAGATGAGTGCCAAGGTGGCCAAGATGTTGGTGCCTGAAAGAGCGGATGATATTTCTACGACAGTAGAATCTCCGCTAACGATTGATGCTACCGATGGCACGATGATAACGTTGTCGCGTTGCTGTCACCCTATTCCGGGCGATCCGATTATTGGCGTTATCAGTAGTGGTAAAGGCTTGGTGATTCATCTGGATACCTGCAAAAACATTGTCGATATTGCAGAAAATTCAGATAGGCTGAGTCAGGTAAGTTGGTCTGATACAGTACAGGGTGAATTTCCTGTCGACTTGATTATTAATGTTGAAGCCGACCGCTCTTTATTTGCCACCATTGCTAGTCGTATTACTGAACTAGGGGCAAGCATAGAAAAAATTCACTACAAAGAAAAAGACCCAAGCCGCAATATTTTACGCCTAACCATCGGCGTAAAAAATCGTGTGCACCTTGCTGAAATTATGCGTCGTATCCGTGGTATGCGTCAAGTGGATAAAATCGGCCGAGATAAAAACTAGGAGGCTGTCCGAGAATAGGGGCCGTAGCGAGGGGAAACAATGTTGAGTCCATTTTTTCGAACATTTGAGGCGAATAATGGTTCTATTCAACGAAAATGATCGAAAAAATGGGCCGAAATAGTTTTTCCGCAGCAGGTTCTCTATTCTCGGACAGCTTCCTAGGGTTGTTGTAAAGAGACAAGGGGTAGATGTACGCGTTAAAACAGAGGTTAATTCGAGCCAAACTTTTCTTTTAACGCCGCTTCCACCGCCTGCGGTACAAATTTCGCCACATCGCCATTCAGCGAAGCAATTTCCCTGATTAATGTCGAGGACAGGTAGGATAGGTGCTCGGAAGGTGTTAGAAAAATGCTTTCCATCGTTGGAGAAAGTGCACGGTTCATATTGGCTAGCTGAAATTCATATTCAAAATCCGATACTGCACGTAAACCACGAATCATTGCATGGGCTTGTTTTTCTTCGACAAAATGCGCCAGCAATATATTAAAACCGCAAACCTCAACGTTATCTAAATGCCCTAGCACTTCTTCGCATAAAGCCACCCGTTCCTTAAGGTTGAACAGCGGCTGTTTTTTACTGCTATCTGCAACCGCAATAATCACGTGATCGAATAAGCGACAGGCACGTTCGACAAGATCGACATGCCCATTGGTGATCGGATCAAAAGTGCCAGGATAGACGACCTTTTTCATTATTATGTTTCCACAGGTAGCTGAATAGACGGAATGATAAACAATTGAACGTTTCCATCATAGAGATGATCCTAGTAAAAGCAATAATAGAGTGAAAATGATTTCTTGAGCGTCACTGAGGTTTGATTTATGTTGTATCGAATAATGTTTTCTTTTGTGTTTTCCGCAAGCGTTATAGCCGATGGGGCTCCAGCGAAGACGGTGAAAGTGATTGAGCTATTCACCAGTCAGGGTTGTTATTCCTGCCCCCCAGCGGATAAATTCTTGGGTGAGTTATCTCAACGGGAAGAGATAATTACCTTTTCTTGTCATGTAACTTATTGGAATTATTTAGGCTGGAAAGATACTTTTTCTCGGCCTTTTTGTGATCGTCGCCAACGTCAATATCAGGATGTATTAGTCGGTGGTTCTAAAGGTGTATATACCCCGCAGATGGTGATCAATGGTCGTTATGTCGGTGTGGGTTCTCAGCGCTCTAAAATTGAGCGCTTACTCACGATCGACGCTCGCCAACAAGCGCCAGTGCAGCGTCTGGTGTTAAGAATGGATAGCCGACAATTACGTGTAGAGTTACCTGAGCTGTCGAATGGGGGTGCACAAAAGCTGCAATTATTTCTATTAGGCACCAGTGGTGAGCATCTATTACCGATTAAAACGGGCGAAAATTCAGGCAAGCATCTGCCCTACTTTAACCCCATTGAATATACCCAACACCTAGGACGTTGGAGCGGGGATGCGAAGACACTTAACTTACCCTTAGTTGAAAGTCAGGTCGTCAAAGATTGGTTGATTGTGGCGCAAGAATGGCCTTTAGGCGCAATTGTTGCTGCAGGAAAGCTGAGCTTAAGTAGTCGAGCCAACGTATTGAAATAGACGGTAACATACCTGCCCAGATTGCTTTTTTTTCTGTAATTGCCATTGTGGTGGTGTGGCAACTAGCGTATTTTTTGGACTTTCTAAATAAATAAAGGCGCCGTTATTTAATAGTTCGTGGCGGTCTATTAATGTAATGCTCTCGCCCCATAAGTTAGCGCCAAAAGGCGGATCAATAAAAACAAGATCATACCCGATGACAGGATGACGCTGAGTATTTAGCCAAGATAAGGTATCGCTCGTAATGATGTGACTATTACTTGCTTCGAGGTTTTGGCAATTTTGTTGAAGTTGTTTAGCGGCACTTGGGTGTTTTTCTACAAAAGTCACTTCCTTAGCGCCTCTTGATAAGCACTCAAGACCTAAGGCGCCGGAACCGGCGAACAAATCTAAGCAGCGACTATCGACCACGACCCCCATTAGCCAATTAAACACCGTTTCCCGAATACGGTCTCCTGTTGGTCGTAAACCCTCCACATCGGCAACCGCTAATTTACGCCCACGCCATTGACCGCCAATAATTCGCAATTGATTTTTGCGGGCACTCGGTTTTGTATTGTTACGGGGTTTGGGCAAGACTATTTCCTGAGTGTGACGCGAGCAGTGAAAGACAAGGTTTACCCTCTAAACGCGAGTTGAATCACGACAGGCTTCGCATGAATAACTCGCTTCGGAGTACCTTCTGTTGGTGCAAAGTTTTTTCGCGCCAACTGCGCGTTTAAAAGATAAACGATTGAGACTTTAATTAAGGTCAGTGGTAGGATACCGCTTTTAAAGTTTTTTGCATAATCCCTATTAATACCAGCGATTCAATGAGTTAAGTATTCATGTTTTTTAAACGTTCAAAAAACAAGGCGGCGGAAACGCCTGACAATACAGCGAATGCGGCAGAAACAGCTGAGGCTAGCCCTTTAAGCTTGTATCAGCGTATTAAAAAAGGCCTTTCTCGCACTAGTGGCCAGTTAGCTGAAGGCATTGCCAGCGCGGTACTCGGCAAAAAACAAATTGATGATGAGTTATTGGAAGAGCTGGAGACACAGCTACTAATGGCTGATGTGGGTATTGATGCAACCACACTAATAATAGAAAACTTGACTAAAGCGGTGGAGCGTAAACAGCTTCAGGACGGAGAGGCTTTATATCAGGCGCTTAGAGAACAGTTACGCCAATTGTTAGTGCCTGTTGAGCAGCCCCTAATATTGGATAAGGTATTAGAAAGCGGTATGCTGGAGGGTAAAAAAAGCCCTGCGGTAATTTTAGTCGTGGGAGTGAATGGTGTGGGCAAGACCACCACGATCGGCAAGTTAGCGAAACGCTTACAAGGTGAAGGTAAGCAAGTCATGTTGGCGGCAGGCGATACCTTTCGTGCAGCGGCAGTAGAGCAGCTTAAAGTCTGGGGCGAGCGTAATGATGTACCTGTAGTAGCTCAGCAAACAGGAGCGGATAGCGCCTCAGTAATATTTGATGCGCTAGCATCAGCACAATCAAAAGGTGTTGATGTGTTAATCGCCGATACTGCGGGGCGGTTACATAATAAAAGTCATCTAATGGATGAGTTGGCAAAAGTAAAGCGGGTCATGACTAAGCTAGACCCTAATGCTCCCCACGAAGTGCTATTAGTATTGGATGCCGGCACAGGGCAAAATGCCTTATCCCAAACAGAACACTTTATTAAAGCAGTGGGTGTCAGTGGTCTTGTTCTGACAAAGCTAGATGGCACCGCCAAAGGCGGCATTATTTTCGCCCTGAGCGAACGCTTTAAACTCCCTGTGCGTTTTATTGGTGTGGGTGAAGGCATCGATGATTTACAGCCTTTTGTAGCGGATGACTTTGTCGATGCTTTATTTGGCCGTCCTGTAAGTGAAGGTAATAGTGATGAAGCTAACTAGCCGTGAACACAAGACAGATGAGACTTAGAGTGACCTTGCAATGATTCGCTTTGATAATGTCAGTAAACGCTATAGCGAAGGGCACGATGCCTTGTTAGGTGTTAGCTTCGAATTAGCCGCAGGTGAAATGGCCTTTTTGACGGGGCATTCGGGTGCGGGAAAAAGCACCCTGCTGAAGTTAATTATGCTGATAGAGCGTGCTTCTCGAGGGCAGGTATTAATAGGTCAACGTTCACTCAACCGGGTGACAGCCTCGCAAATCCCCTATTTGCGTCGGCAGATCGGCGTGGTTTTTCAAGATCATCACCTCCTGTTTGATCGCAGCGTCTTCGACAACGTAGCTTTGCCCTTACAAATATCCGGCATGTCGCCACGAGATCAAGGCCGTCGAGTACGAGCGGCCTTGGATAAGGTGGGTTTGCTAAATAAAGAAACGCATAATCCGCTGGCCTTATCGGGAGGCGAACAACAACGGGTGGGCATAGCGCGAGCCATAGTGAATAAGCCCGCTATTTTACTCGCCGATGAGCCAACAGGGAATCTTGATCCAGAATTGTCGGCAGAAATTATGCAGCTATTTCAAGACCTGAACAGCGTCGGCGTTACCGTGTTAATTGCTACCCATGACATTGCCCTATTGGAACAAATAGTCGAGAAAGTGCAGCGACGCGTACTGGTGTTGGATGAAGGCCGAATGGTACAGGGTGGCTTGGCGCTTGAGTCTTCAATGTCTGAGTTCGAGGTGTAACTTTTGAGGACTAACGACAAGTGAATAGAAGAGTTGATTATCCAGCATCCAAAAAACCAGCGAAGAAAACAGTCGCCAATAAAAATGTGCGCAATAAAGCCAGTAAAACACTAGCAAATACAGCACCCAAACAAGAGCATCCTACGGGAGCCAATCATAGCGAACAGTCATCCTCAGTGTTGCTGCATGCGTGGTTTGCACACCATCAGTTTTCCTGCATCGATAGCCTCCAACGCTTACTAAAAACCCCTTGGCAAAGCTTGATGACGTGGATGGTCGTCGCTATTGCAGTGGTCTTGCCGGCAATTTTGTATTTGGGGCTGCATAATGTCCAGCAGTTGGGTCAAGATTGGCAAGGTAATGGAAAAATGTCTTTGTATATCCAAAGCCAAGCTCAGCCCTTAGCCATTGAAAAGTTGCAGCAACGCCTGATGAGTTACGCTGAAATTGAGTCTATAACAGTAGTAAGTCCTGACGCTGCCAAGCAAGAATTCCAACAATATTCGGGCCTGGGTGACGTGTTGCAATCCCTTGATGAAAACCCCCTGCCCACAGTATTTATCGTAAAGCCTGCCATAACGGCAAGTCACCCGGAAGCGTTGATTGCACTACAAGAAAAGCTCAAGGTAGAGCCATTAATTGAGTTGGCGCAGCTCGATACTGGCTGGTTGCGTCGCGTACATGAAATGATGAATATTGCCCAGCGAGCAGTGCTCGCATTAGCTGCATTATTAGCGTTGGGGGTGTTATTCATCATTGGTAATACGATTCGTTTAGCGATTGAAAGTCGTCGCAATGAAATAGTGGTCGTTAAAATGGTGGGAGGTACTGATGGCTTCGTGAGAAGGCCATTTCTCTACACTGGCTTTTGGTACGGTATTGGGGGTGGAATATTGGCCCTAGGCCTACTACTTTTTGCTGGATTATGGCTAAGTGCCCCTGTCCAGCGCTTGGCCTTTCTTTACGATAGCGAATACTCACTTACTTGGTTTGACTTTAATACTGTGGTATTTATTCTGTGTGGCGCGGCTTTACTGGGATGGCTTGGCTCTTGGTTGGCGGTCTCACGGCATTTGAAAAGTGTCGAGCCAGAGTAATGATTGTGAAGAAGCTACAAGCCATAAGCTGCAAGAGTTAAATTAACCCCAAAAAGTATGTATAGACATTCAACGATATAAATGAACACAAAAAGCGGCTATTTTTCTGTCTGACGTCGTTGCCTACACGAACGTAGGTAAGGGGCGTGAACAGGACGCGGAAGCTTTCCTCAATTGGCCAATAGAGTGGCTATTACCTGTATTGAGCGCCTAGCCAGACAAAAAAATATCTCACTTTATTGTTGTTCCTTTATATCGTTGAATGTCTATACCATCAGTGGTGGATTCCTATGCGTACCAAGGGATTACAATTGAACACCAGTAGTAAGCCCCCTTTTTTCTTGACGCTAACATGCTATATATTTAAGAAAGCTCGATGAGTAAAAAGAGTTATACCGATATAACGGAACTATCTAGGCGAATCATTAGTCTTATATTCGCATATTAGCTAATGCGTGCTAAAATACCCCGTAATCACTAGTAAAAAGGCATGAAGCCTCTAGTGTTAGTTAATTAATTTTTAGAACAGCCAAGAGAGAGACAACGATGGGAACTAGCTTACAGTCTGTTGACATGCTTGCACCTGGTGCGAACATCAATGCATACATGCAGGCCGTTAATAATTTCGCAGTACTCACGGCCGATGAAGAGAAAGCCTTGGGTGAGCGTTTATATTATGACGAGGATTTAGATGCGGCGCGTAGCTTAGTCATGGCGCACCTGCGTTTTGTTGTACATATTGCAAAATCTTATTCGGGATACGGTTTATCTCAGTCAGATTTAATTCAGGAAGGTAACGTCGGCTTAATGAAAGCCGTAAAACGTTTTAACCCTGAAAAAGGCGTTCGCCTAGTGTCCTTTGCCGTGCATTGGATCAAGGCAGAAATGCACGAATTTATTCTACGCAACTGGCGTATTGTTAAGGTGGCTACCACCAAAGCACAGCGTAAATTATTCTTTAACTTGCGTGGTAAGAAAAAGCGCTTGGGCTGGTTAAGTCACGACGAAGCGACAGCCGTTGCTGCCGATTTAAATGTCGAAGTTAAGCACGTACATGAGATGGAAAGTCGCTTATCGGCTTATGATGCCTCATTTGATGCAGATACCGATGATGATGACGATGCTGCCTATAAGGCGCCAGCCAATTACCTAGAAGATCATCGTTATAACCCAGCTCAGCAGTTAGAAGCAGAGAATTGGAGTGATGACCATGCGGGTCGTTTGCGCGAAGCACTTAAAACCTTAGACGAGCGTAGCCAAGTGATTATTCAGCGTCGATGGTTAAATGAGGATAACAAATCCACCTTACATGAGTTAGCAGCGGAATTTGGTGTGTCAGCAGAACGCATTCGTCAACTAGAGAAAAACGCAATGAAAAAAGTACGCACAGTGATGGAAGCCTAAATACACTGAGCCTATGACTAGCAAAAGCCGCAATGTGTCATCCTAGAAACCGCAGTTGGATCACGAAAGTCTGCACAAGTTATTGATGCACCTAGAAAATGTTAGCATTCGCTCACGACCAATAAGGTCGACACGCGATGCTAGCATTTCCTCTGCACACCAATAACTTGCACAGCTTTTTCGCGACAACTGTGGCTTCTAGGATCATTGCGGCTTTTTTATATCTTATTTTTTATTCCCTGCGCTCACAGCGCAAACAATAGATTGAACCTATCCTATGGCGAAGATATTTCTCTTATTTGCATCAATTAATGGCGCTGTAGTGGTGATACTCGGTGCCTTTGGAGCCCATGCATTAAAGGGTAAAATTTCAGTACCATTAATGGCGGCTTTTCAGACGGGCACTCATTATCATATGTTCCATGTGCTGGCGTTAATGGCTTTAGCTCTTCTGATATCGCGACTAACGCTAGAGGGTGGCAAGGTGCCAACCTTGTTTATCGCCGCAGGCTACTGCTGGATGGTAGGCATAGTGCTATTTAGTGGTAGTTTGTATGGTTTGGCGCTCGGTGGCCCTAGCTGGCTGGGGCCGATTACGCCTCTGGGCGGCAGCTTATTCATTATTGCTTGGGTTTGTTTGAGCCTAGGGATTATTAAATCGTCACTCAACCACTTGCTTTAAATTACATTGTCTCCCCTTAAGATAGCCTGAATATGTCAGACACCTTTGAAATGAAACCCGAATATAAGGACAAGCCGATTCGCAGTTATGTGATTCGTGGCGGTCGTATGACGGACGGGCAAAAAAACGCCTTTGATCACGCATGGGAACAATATGGCCTGAGTTTATTTGCGGGAGCCTTCGATCAATATGCTGTCTTTGGTCGTCAAGCGCCATTAGTGGTTGAGGTGGGTTTTGGCATGGGCGATTCCTTATTAGCCATGGCGCAAGCGCAACCCAATGCGGATTTTGTGGGTATTGAAGTGCACCCTCCCGGTGTGGGACGCTTAATCAATAACGCGGCAAAAGCCGGCTTAACTAACTTACGTGTGTATATGGCCGATGCAGTCGATGTACTGGAAGATTGCTTTGCCGATAATAGCATTGGTCGCTTTCAACTGTATTTCCCTGATCCTTGGCATAAAAAAAAGCACAATAAACGTCGTATAGTCCAAGCTGAGTTTATACAGCTGATACGTCACAAGCTTACCCTGGGTGGAATTAGTCATATGGCCACCGACTGGCAACCCTATGCAGAATATATGATGCAAGTAATGTCTGCAGCCGAAGGCTTTGCTAATCAAAACGGTGAACAAGCATATGCTCCAAGACCCGATTACCGACCGTTAACAAAATTTGAAAAGCGCGGCGAGCGGTTAGGGCATGGTGTATGGGATTTACTATTTGAACGGATGAAATAAAATTCATGCTAATTTGTTACAATAGCCATCAATACGCTTGAAAACCAACGATTACCCCTCACATTATTAAGACAGGCTAGCGACTCCGCCCATGGATAATTCCTTTTTTAAAGCGCTGGAAAAAAATACCCTTGGTCAAACCATTCCCTTTGGCGAAGTATTGGATCATATTGCATTCAATGAGAATGGGTTAATTCCCGCTATTGCCCAACAGCATGATAGCGGTGAAGTACTAATGATGGCGTGGATGAATCGTGATGCGCTAGAGGAAACGGTGAGCAAGCAACAAGTGTGTTATTGGTCTCGCTCGCGACAGCAGTTATGGCGTAAAGGTGAGAGTTCAGGTAACACCCAGCGACTAATAGAAATGCGTGTGGATTGTGACGGAGATGCTTTACTGTGTCTTGTTGACCAGATAGGCCCTGCTTGCCACACTAACCGTAGCAACTGTTTTTACCTCAAAGTAGAAAATGATCGCCTAACCACTATCAGCGATAGTATTACGCCAGATAAATAATCCTCTCAGTAAGAGCAAGAGTTAAGCAGTAATATGACAAACCATCAAAAGCCCGATATGCCCGATGTTGCAACTACCCAAGCGGCACAATTCAATGAAACCCTCGATTGGGTCGGCATGAGTCGTATCGCCTTACCGTTAACGATTAATGATCAAGATCTGGGTAATTATAGTACCAACACCTTTATTGAAACCTACGTTGATCTATCGAATCCAGAGGTCAAAGGTATTCATATGTCGCGCCTGTATTTGATGTTGGCGGATTTTTCAAAAGAACAGATACTAACGGTTGATACCTTAACTACTTTTCTAAAAAATAAATTGGTCAGTCATACCGCTATTAGCAGTCAAGCATGTTTACAAATTGATTTCGATTATTTGATCAATCAGCCCGCATTAAAAAGCCAGAATAGTGGCTGGAAAGATTATCCTATTAACATCAAAGCGCAATTTAATGGAGATGATGTCAGTATCGAACTCGGTGTTAAAGTCCCTTACTCTTCCACCTGTCCGTGTTCAGCCGCCTTATCTCGGCAATTAATGCAGCAAGCTTTTTCGGAAGATTTTGCCGATAGTGATAGTGTCGATAAAGGCACGGTTGAGCAATGGTTACGTTCAGACAGAGGTAGCGTAGCGACTGCCCATAGTCAGCGTAGCTATGCGAACGTGTTGGTTAAATTAAACAATACTTACGATGATCTGCCAATGAGCGAATTAATTTATATCATTGAAGACGCGTTAAAAACCGCCGTACAAACTGCCGTTAAGCGTGAAGACGAGCAAGAATTTGCGCGCCTAAATGGTGCCAATCAAATGTTTTGTGAAGATGCTGCGCGGCGTTTGAAAACGGCGCTTGGAGCACAAAAAAATTACGACGATTTTTGGGTGCGCATAGAACATATTGAAAGTTTACATGCCCATGATGCCGTATCAGTGGTGACGAAAGGTGTAGCCGATGGCTACTCTCCCTTACTCCATCGATAGTTTGGCCTGAGGGGCACCTCTAAAAATGCACTTTTTCCGCGATAGCGGCATCAGTTCTGTGCTCCTTGTGTTAACCCTAGAAACGGCAGTTGAATCACGAAAGTCAGCACAAGTTATTGATGCACCTAGAAAATCGTAGTATTCGCTCACGACCAATAAGGTCGCTACGCGATACTAACTTATGTTGCTAGGGAAAGTCCTATGCACACCAATAACTCCCCTAGAGGGGCCTACTTTTGGTGCACAGCTTTTTCGCGCCAACTGCCGTTTCTAGGGTTAAAGGTAAATAGCGCATGTATGCCTATACACTGTGGTTCTGTGCGCGGTGCTTGATTCGTGGACATCACCCTTCGGGTCGTCCTTTGGACGCTGTCTGCGTTGCACTACGACTCTTGTTCTCACGAAAAAGTGACTATTTTTAGAGGCACCCTTAGACTTTTTATTGACCTTAAAATATTCCCGTTACAGGTTAAATATAACGGTGATACAAACAGGAGAGAAAATGAAATTTCTATTTCAATGCTTGTTTTTCTTGTGGGCCTACTCTTCCTGTTCCTATGCAACTACTATTGAAGTTAAGCTCATCACTGATGGCTTAGATCGTCCCTGGTCCTTGGCTTTTTTACCTGACGGTGATTTTTTAGTGACGGAAAAAAAGGGTTCTTTACGTATAGTGAATCCGCAAGGAAACATTTCTCCAGCAATCCAAGGTTTGCCAGTAATATCGGTAGTGGGGCAAGGTGGTTTATTAGATGTTGCTGTACATCCTGACTTTGAAAAAAACCAGTGGATTTATCTAAGCTATGTCGCAGGTAGTGCGGTAAAAGGCTATAGCACGGAAGTGGTTCGCGCAGAATTACAGGGCGACCGATTACATGGCCATCAATTACAAAGAGTAAAGAAGATCTTTGTTGCGGAACCCAAAACCAAAGGCGGTAGGCACTTTGGTAGTCGGCTATTGATGACAAACAATCGTATCACAAACAATAAAACCACAAAGAAAGCCTATCTGTTTATTAGTCTAGGCGATAGAGGCGTGGCAGCACAGGCGCAGGACTTAACTAATCATCATGGCAGTCTTATTCGTTTATATGATGATGGCAGTATCCCTAGCGACAACCCCTTTGTGAAGGTAAGCGATGCTAAAGGAGAAATTTTTTCTTACGGACATCGTAATATACAAGGCTTAGCTGTGCATCCGCAGACGGGAGAGCTATGGGCTCATGAGCATGGACCTCAAGGTGGCGACGAATTAAATCGGATAGAGATAGGCAAAAATTACGGATGGCCAGTGATTACTTATGGTGTTAACTATGGGCTTGGTACAAAAATAGGTGAGGGCACGCATAAGCAAGGTATGGAACAGCCACGTTATTTCTGGGACCCTTCCATTGCCCCTTCAGGTTTAGCTTTTTATCAACAGCGCTGGTTAGTTGGCGCTTTAAAGTTTCAACTATTAGCGGAGTTAACGCCAGCGAATGATAGTTTTTCTGAGCAACGTTACTTACACAATCAATGGGGGCGTGTACGTGATGTGAGAGTAAAAGGTAAGAATATTTATTTACTCACGGATTCCAGTAAAGGAAAACTGCTACAATTACGTATGACACCATAAAGTTCTTCTCTTAAAAGGCAGCGTATGACTACGTTAACAATACAAACACCCGACGATTGGCACTTACATTTTCGTGACGGTGATATTCTAGCCGAAACCGTTGCGGCAACCGCTCGTTGTTTTCAGCGTGCCATCGTTATGCCCAATTTAGTACCACCGATTGTTAACGCAGATTTAGCCTTAAGCTATCGGCAGCGTATTCTCGATGCCAGACCCGAAGGCAGTAGCTTCGAGCCGTTAATGACACTATTTCTAACTAATTCGACCACTGCAGAAGATATTCGTGTGGCGAAAAAAGCCGGTGTGGTGGCAGCAAAATTATATCCAGCAGGAGCAACCACCAACTCTACTGCAGCTGTCAGTGCGCTAGAAGCGCTGGCCCCCATCTTTGAAGTGATGGCGGAAGAGGGCATGCTGCTATTAGTTCACGGAGAAGTAACGGATAGTGACATCGATATTTTTGATCGAGAAAAAGCGTTTATTGATCGCCACTTAGCCATTATTGCTGACAGCTTTTTAAGCTTAAAAATTGTATTTGAACATATCACCACCAAAGACGCCGTCGACTTTGTCAGTGCTGCTGGAGATAATGTAGCCGCAACCATCACCCCCCAACATTTATTATTAAACCGTAATGATATGTTGGTGGGAGGCATCCAGCCACATAATTATTGCTTGCCAGTATTAAAGCGTAATATTCATCAGCACGCCTTATGTGATGCTGTTGCATCAGGCTCAAAAAAATTCTTTCTTGGCACTGATTCTGCCCCACACGAAAAGCATCGCAAAGAATCCGCTTGTGGTTGTGCTGGTTGCTATAGTGCATGGAGTGCTATCGAACTTTACGCTCAAGTCTTTGATGGGCTCGGTTGTTTAGAAAAACTAGAAGGCTTTGCCAGTCATTATGGTGCAGACTTCTACAGTCTGCCCCGCAACGCGGGTACCATCAGTTTGCAACGTCAAGAATGGCAAGTGCCGGAAGAAATTACTTTGCCAAGTGGAGATCCAATTGTGCCATTCTTTGCGGGTAAAACGTTGCAGTGGAAATTAGAGGGGTAAAACGTTGCAGTGGAAATAATTATTCATACGATAAACCCTTATAGCCATGCAAAGGTATCGTTAAATAAAAAAGCTTTAAGTGTGGTCTGCTTCTCGTTTAAAATTGATTCCTTCGTGTTCCAACAACCACGTCTTACGTTCTAATCCTCCTGCATACCCAGTTAACCTTGCGTTGCTACCAATAATGCGATGGCAAGGGACAATAATACTGATAGGGTTTTTACCATTAGCCGCACCGACTGCACGAACCGCCTTTGGGTTTTCTAGCATCGTGGCTATATCTTGATAAGAAGCAGCTTGGCCGAAGGGTACTTTTAGCAAGCAAGCCCAGACAGATTTTTGAAAATTCGTACCTTGTTGGTCTAAAGGTAAGTCAAACTTGTTCCGTTGACCTAAAAAATATTCTCCTAGTTGTTGTTTACAGTTATCGGTTATTTTACTCGGAACACATGGTTGAGCATCATGAGTCAACGCAGAAAAAATAACGCTGGAAACTCCCACATGGGAGGCTTTAATTTCTAAGGTTCCAAGCGGTGTTGTTATAAAGTCAATATACATTAGAGTTGATTCCAAAGTTGTATAGTTAAATAACTGCGCCAAGCAGAGGCTGACTCAGGCTTTTATTGATGCGTTAACTTTTCTGTGGTTTTTTTGAATGCAAGATCGCCACCTAGATAAATGTCAGGGTCACTTAAACCGCGAAGTTGTGCATAACCTACAGTCCACGGACCTATGCCTTTTAGTGAAAGCCATTGCTGAGGCTCATCAGGGGTATCGTTGTCTCTATAATGTAGAGCAAGATTGCGTAAGGTTTGTTTGCGTGTATTAGGTGTTTTTAGAAAATCAAGTTCACTGTCTACTATAGCTTTAGGTGAAGAGAATAATCGCTTTTCTCCAAGGCGTAAACCTAATGTATTAATTAACTTTGTCGCCAAGTTGTGAGCCGCAGTTACAGAAATTTGCTGCCCGAGAATAGCTCTTATTCCTGCTTCAAACATGTCCCATGTGCCAGGTAAGCGCAGCCCCTCCTTTAGTGGTGTAATGGTAGAAAAGCAGCTTTGTAAATCACTCTCCACAGCTTGAATATCCGCATCAAGATCCAAAATACGTCGAACATTATTAATAATAGCTTTCCGGATTAGTTACCAACTTCAGAGAACCGCAATATCCGTGACGGCTGAGGCATTGTCAGTACCGCTGCACGTAAAAGATAGGAGTAGAAATTAAGTTTTTTTGGGTGAGTCATTGTTTAGTTCTTTAAGCAGAGAGAGTTGACATTAAAATAGTCCCCGTTAGTTAGTTTTTCCGCCTGTAATTTGATAATGATTATGAATGAAGGTTTAACTTTAAATAAGATATAAATTTCCTGCACACTGACTCATCTAGTGCCAAATGAGAAAAAAAATACTCTTTGCTTGTTAATGGTTTTCCTTAGCGCAAAATGTTCTAGGGTGTTACATCGTAAAGCAGGTTTTGCCCTAGTGATACAACGTTTTTTGTGCAATATTCTACATAACAAATATTAAATTCATATCGAACATTGATTGGGTTTAGGTTTTGATTGAAATATTATCTATAAGTTAAGATTTGATGTTTAAGGCTTAAAATAATGATACTGAAATAAAATAAAATAAAATAAAATAAATAAGAGGTTTCTTATGAATATATTTAATCATGTCTCAGGCCTGTTTGGTGTTGAGGAGCTCAAAGATAGGAAGTGGGTGAATACAAAAGTGGTGGATTCACGTCCGCCAACCCCGCCCATAAATAAATGGCTCAAAAACATAGCTGCTTATATTTGTTTGGGTTCAGCAGTAATGTACCTTCCTTTGGCACATGCTCAGGGACTGACTAATGTTGCTCTGAATAAAAATTCTACCCAAGGCAGTCAGTATGGTAGCGTGTCAAGCTATGGCCCAGCAAAGGCAGTTGATGGAAACTACTCCACCTTTAATCACACGCTAAATAGTAACGCAAGCAATTGGTTGCAAATTGATCTGGGTGGGGAATTTAGCATTAAACAAGTGCTTATATATAACCGTAACTGTTGTGGTGGGCAGCGTGTAAAGAATGTCACCGTTCAGTTTTTAGATAGCGCAGGCAACGTAGTGGATGAACGCGATATATCAGGCGCTCTGCCTACCTCATCGCCGAAGTCTCTTTATTTTGGTTCTCCCTTGCATGGTATTAGTGCTGTAAGAATTGATAATGGAGTTAGTGATTATTTACACCTGACTGAGGTCGAGGTGATGGCTGTCCCAACGTCGACAGGAGAGTGGCGTTTTTGTGCTAATCAAAACCAAACCTGTAAAGTGGGTGCTGAATCATCAGTGCGTTACGGTACAGGCACGATCTTTAATGAGATCCAGCAGGTCAATGGCTCCATTGCTTGTAATGACAGTACCTTCGGGAATCCAGGTGGCTCAGGAAAGTACTGTGAGTATAAAGTGACCCGCTTAGGGGCCTATCCACTGGTCGGTAGAACTTCGAATAGTGTTGTTGGATTGACTAATTCTGGTGCGTGGCATTCAGTTAGTTATCAGGGTATCGGTTTTAATCCTGTGATGATTGCTCAGATGCAAACAGAGGATGGCGCAGACTCGGCCACAGTTCGAATGAAAAATCTGTCGAACACTGGATTTCAGGTGACTATCGAAGAGGAGAGAAGCCAAGATCAAGAGCTGGGTCATACAACAGAGGTTGTGGGATATTTAGGTTTCCCAGAAGGAGAGCTTTCTGATAGCGAGGGTAATGTTATTGGGGAGGCCGGGCGTATTTCCTTTTCTCAGGGATCAAGAACTCAGTGGAGGCAGTTAACCCTGCTAAGATCATATACGCATCCGATCATTATTATGAGTATAAATACGTTTAACGATACTGTTCCAACCGTCATGCAGATCAATTATATTGGTGATGATTATTTTTGGTATCGAATGGCTGAATGGGACTACCTTGATGGTGCTCATGGCACTGAGTCTGTTTCCTTTATCGTTGTCGAGGCAGGTAATTATACTCTGGCGAGCGGTGAACAGCTTATAGCAGGCACATTATTCGCTAATGGTAGTTTTGATCAAGAACGATTCCCATCTGGAGCTAAAGACTATATTCATCCGCCCACCGTTTTTACCCAACAGCAGAGTATGAATGAAGACGTTGCCTATACTACGCGAGTAGAGAATGTTACTACGGATGGTTTTAGCTTACGCCTTGAAGAGCAAGAAAGTAGTAATGGCGTTCATGTAACTGAAGAGGTGGGTTATGTTAGCGTAGGCTATGCCGCTCTCGATAATTTGTGGCGTCATACAACCAAGCACTTTTCAACAACTGTATCCAATATGAATGTTGCCGAGAGCTTATTTAGTTCACCTCCTTCTGGCACGGTGACGTCTTATAGCAAAACATACACGATCAACTTTAATCAGACGTCAGGAAGTAATGCTGGTTTATTCCCTGCGGATTTTCCTTTCTCGAGACCTCAGGGGTCAAGCACGGATAACTTTGTTGTCCAATCAACAGCGACGATCAGTGTGGAAGAGACGGGTTATTATAAGTTTGGTGTACGAAGTGATGATGGTTTCAGATTACGATTTGGCGGGTACGTGATTGCTGAACAGGTCAATCCAAGAGGCATGGCTGAAACATTGACTCAGCCGGTCTATATGGAAGCGGATGCTAGTTACAGCATCGATTTGCGTTATTTTGAGAAAACCGGTGGTGCTGCATTAGAATTTTATATGACGGGAGCGCAAACAAATGAGTTTCATCTAGTTCATGCGGGTTTAAATTTGGCTGCGGATGATGTTGATCCCCCTAGGGTAGTAACCGAAATTAGTTCTGATAATATTTTTGATTACAATGTAATACGCGCCGGTGACAAACTAATACATCCAAGTGCAGGCGGCTCATATTATGCTCAATTTAACAGTGATGGTGACTTTGTTCTCTACAATAGTAACACTGAGGTCTGGTCAACAAAAACCGGGGCTCAAGATACAGACGTTTGGGCAAATTCTTTACATCATGCTAAGCAATGTAATTCTGCTGCTTTGGTTTCGCGGTATGGTGCATGTGATGTCGGCCATGAACTCAAAATTGATGGGCTAGGAATTTATGTTACTAACGACGAGGGTATGGTTATATGGCGACCTGACCTAGGTGATTTAAGTGATACGGATGCCTCACAAGGTTACACGCTTAAGTTTATTCCTGGTGGAGACCTTGGTCTGGTCAATAATGCAACGGGACATGTGCGTTGGGACACGGATCAGGGCTATAGACCTGTTAGGAAAGCTACCACAGCACTGATGACTAGTGTTCACCCAGAAGCCGCTTGGCAGAAACCGCATACACCGTATGCATCGGGAACAACAACATTAGATGGAAACGAGATTGCGGATTACGTCGTTGAGGAAATGAAGCAACAATCAATTCTTAGCTACCATTCGGACGACGACCGAAGTGATGTATTGCTATGTTTTAATTGTTCTACAAGTTCATCAACAAAGTACAAAGCAGAGCTTACGAGCCAAGGTGACTTACGGATTGTTAGCACTAACTCAGGGGGTAGTATCTTAGCGACTCATTGGAATACCGCTATTGGTAACTCTTTTACTCATGGCGGAGTATTCTTGGCGGTTACTCATAAAGGCCTAGAACTCTATAACGCACAAAATAACAGTGTAATATGGCAAGCTGACTCTACCCTTCCAGATGGCAACTATATGTTGCGTTTGGCAAAAAGCCCGCAACAGACAGCTCCCCATTTAGAACTGTGGAATATGACAACCAATGCCATTGTGTGGGACACAGATCCTGGTTCTAACCACACTCGAAGACAACTATGGCATCTGAGCATGCCACAGGTGATCAAAAATACGGTCTCTGCTGTTGCCTCTGCCGGTGAGCATTTGCTTAGCACAGGTTACAATGTTGCTGCGTTTGGTTGGGATCATTTGGAGAGCTTTATCACCAACAGTGCTGAGTGGGAAGACTTCAAGGACTTGTTTGATGATGCAGCTCATCTGCGTGTGCATGATGCGTTTGCTGATTTGGCCAAATTGGAGCAAGACACTATTGATGATGTAGAAAGCGCACTTTATGACGTTGGCAACATGATGCTTATGGTGTATAAGCTTACAAATCCAAGCAGCCTCTATGCCCTGTCTCAGTCACCAGCATTGAAAGACATTTATGATTTGGTTCGACACCCTAAACGTCTCGTTGAATATGTTGAGCGTTTGGTTGATGGCCTTAAAGAGGCAAAATATAAGGCAGAGATGGTTGTAGAGGTTCTACAAAACCCATCAGATGTAGAAGGTATAATGATAGGTGCTATTAACAACGCCATGGAGGGTGGACGAGATCACCTTGAAAATATGCTGTTGGGACCTATGCAGACCTTGGTGCCTAATAGTGTGGTAAATGAGGGCAGCAAAGATCACGGACGCCAGGTTCAAGCAACAGGTCACGCAGATGATGCCTCTTGTGACGATGCTATCGATCCTCGTTTTTGTCGCTTCCTTAGCGAAAAACCCGGATTTGGATGGGATATCAGTACCCCAGAAATTGTGGGCAACTTTGTTTCTGCCAACAAAAGCCAATACAAGATCTTTAATGCAATGGGTGAGGGTGCGGCTAAGAAACAGTTAAACCACCTTCAAGTTAGAACAACATTAGTCCCCATGACCCACCTGAGAGATATTAATGGTGATGGTGTTAAAGAGCTAGTTAAACTCAGAATGCGAGTTCAGACGCTGCAAATTACCGCAATGATGGATTTTCGCGCGCCAACAGGAAGCCTAGCTTTTATAGGGCCTTTTAGTGGTCATACGTGGAGTTTTCCTCTTCTTGCTTATGATAAAGATGATAACAAGATAAGCCATGTAGGTAAGAATGTGATCTATGGTTCGTCAATGGGTTTGATTGGTCGTGCGGATCTCCAGCTTGCGTCTCTTCAAGAATTTTTTGGAGACTTGAATACGCTTATTAATCTGGAAAACCAAGTATCAACTATTGAAATGGGCAGTCTTGCTGGCACATCGACAGCCTCTTTGGGTGCCGCTGCCGCAGGTGCTCAGGAAGCTTCTGGGGCTATGGCGACAATGCTTAGTGCAGCATCTTCACTACCTCAGGCTGCAGCCTCTTTTGGCAATACTACTCTGACGGGCATTTCCGGTGCCATGTTCTACGGTATGGGAAAAATAGTCACCGTAGGCTCTGAAATAGTCAAGAGCCCTTTTTCCAAATCTGTAGGAATTACGGCGGTGGTCTCGACGCCAATGCGGTTTCGGTTTGACTATAACAATATGACAACGAGGCGAAAAGTGCTGCTTCATGCATCGGAAATTCTTGGCACTCTGCTGACGCCTGTGATCCTAGAATATATGGGTGCTGGTGTAGAGTTAGACGAAGTAACACAAAACCCTCTTAGTACGTTGAGTATAGAGTCAATGATAGGGGGAATGTTTGGGGATCTATTGTTTTGGGGAATAAGCACTGCAGTTGACAACTACAATAATACTGAACCTTCGGCTACCATTAGTGGCTATATCGGTGGTTCAGTCGGTATTACCATGAGTTTTAGTCGAAAAGCGGCTGCATCGACTATTACTATCGGTAGTAAGCCAACAGAAACTGGAGGCTTACTCACTAAAACTCGACTTAGGGTTAGGTATAGTTTTTCGGTCGCCAGTGATGGTAAAGGAGCAGAGCCGATTTAACTATTGGGTGTTATCACTCTCTAATGAAAAAACCAGCCATATTTGTGGCTGGTTTTTTTTCAGCAACGATCTGCTGGGACATCTATGGCCCCGAATAAATCAACACGCTGTAGTCTTTTTTAATGGATTTAACGGGTTTTTAGACCGTCGTTAAACCGCTCTGAGACTAAACGCCAAGCACTTATTCTATTCACTTACATTGATCTTACCTTACCAAAAACGCTGCTTTGTTACGCTGTAATACGTGCAATAAAACTGGCGGCTTTGGCCACTATCTGGCTTCATGCTGCACTTTCGTTTGTGCTTAGCCCTAATGAGACTCAAGATGACTTCCCCTCCTATACAATACAGGCACCTGGCCTTGATGGCCTCTGCCCGCATCAGGTTTTGATAAAGTCGAAACCGTTCAATTCATTGAAACACACCGGGCGTATTCCGCTCAAAATGATCACTCTCTGCGATTGAAACTGATCGCTTTTCCTTCTTATGCATCATGAGTCTTCTTTTTACTCTACGTGATCACCTTCAGTCAATGTTGTTAGCATTTTTCTCATGGATTCTCCTTTTAATTTTAGTTTATGGGCGTTGTGAAGCAGTCTATCGAGTATGGCGTCAGCCAATGTTGGGTCAGCAATAAAATCATGCCATGTTGTTAGCGGTAGTTGGCTAGTGAAGATAGTTGATTGACTGCTGTGTCTATCTTCCATGATTTCTAACAGATCGTTTTTTTGGCTTTGCGTCAGAGGTTCAAGCCCCCAGTCATCAACAATCAGTACATCCATTTTTGCGATCTGCGCTAATAGCTTTAAATAACTGCCGTCACCGTGAGCAATGGTCAGTGGTTCAAATAGTCGTGTTGCTCGGTAATAGCGTACTCGATAACCTTGATGGCAAGCATGATGACCCAGCGCACAGGCTAAATAGGTTTTGCCGCAACCCGTCGGTCCGGTGATAACCAGGTTTTTATGTCGTACTATCCAATCATTACTTTGCAGCCCAGCAACGGTGCTTTGTTTTAGGCCACGTGGATGGCTGTAATCCACATCCTCTACTCGAGCGGTCACTTTGAATCGTGCTGATTGGAGTAGTCGCTGCAAGCGTTTATCGTTGCGTGATGTCACTTCCTGTTGAACCTAGAAACGGCAGTTGAATCACGAAAGTCTGCACAAGTTATTGATGCACCTAGAAAATCTTAGTATTCGCTCACGACCAATAAGGTCGCTACGCGATACTAACTTATGTTGCTAGAGAAAGTCCTATGCACACCAATAACTCCCCTAGAGGGGCCTACTTTTGGTGCACAGCTTTTTCGCGCCAACTGCCGTTTCTAGGTTGAATGGTCAAGCCAATACGCTCGGCAAAAAAAAAGCTCATCATAAGTATTGGGCTGGGTAAATTGCAGTTCTAATGCATCAGCTAAGCCCGTTAGCTTCAGTTGACGTAATTGCTGCAAGCTTTGTGTTTCTAACATGGAGATATTCCTCTTTATTGATTAATGGAAGTCATTTGAGCCACGAACATTTTGATGACTTTCCGTGTTGACTGATGGACTATTGATCGGCAGTGGTAGCTGATCCATATTGCTTTTAAGGATGGATTTAATGTTCTTCAGTTGTGGCGCGTTAATGTGTAAGGCACGCTGACATGCCGCTTCTAGTCTGATCGGCGTGTATTGCTTGGATAAATTCAATAAGCCTAAGCAAGCCCGATAAGCTTGCTCTGGATGTTTTTTACGCTCAAACAGCACGTTGACCATTTTCTCTGTGGAACTGCCAATCTGTTTTCCCCAATTTTTTAATCGTTGTGGTGACCACTCCTGGTGCTGCTTGTGTGCTTCGGGCATGTGCGTGGCACAAGTGGTAAATCCCCCTTGCCTCTGACTGCGAGGGTGTCGTGCTACCTGTTTGCCTTTAAAGAAGACCGCAACGCCATCACGCGTGGCTTGTAGCTCCACTTGGCTTTTCACTAGGTGGTGTGGAACCGAGTAATAATGCTTGTCAAATTCGAAGTGATCATCGATATTGACTCTGGCTAATTTGAACTCTAGATATTCATACCGTTCGGCAGGTAAAGGGCTGAGCACTGGCTTATCCAGCAACTCAAATTGACTTATACGACTCCCCGGTAATTTTTTAAAGGGTCGCTGATTAAGGTCTTCTAGCAGGGATTTAATGGCGATATTAAGTTCAGCTAAGGTAAAAAACGTGTGGTGTCGAAGTCTTGCCAGTATCCACCGTTGCACAATCAGCACGGCGTTTTCAGCTTTGGCTTCGCCTAAAAGCGCCTACTGTTGGTGTCCTTTGGTTTGATGGGTCTGGCGGGGATGATGGCAGTTTTGTAATGCGATGCCA
Organism: Candidatus Endobugula sp.; assembly: GCA_047619205.1. Classification (GTDB taxonomy): domain Bacteria; phylum Pseudomonadota; class Gammaproteobacteria; order Pseudomonadales; family Cellvibrionaceae; genus Endobugula. The sequence goes on from JBLHJR010000012.1 coordinate 24,857, forward strand.
TGTGTTGGTAGCGGGTATTGATTTCAGGCTCATAACGGCAGGGTTTGCTCACCGCACTGCGTAGTGGGTCGGGAACAATAATCTCTGGCACACCGCCAAAGAATTCAAAAGCCTTAACATGCGCATCGATCCAATCGGCTTTACGTTGCGTCCATGAGGCCATAGCAAAGGTGTAGTTGCTGGCACCTAATATGGCCACAAAGATCTCAGCAAAACGTATGTCGCCAGTGTCAGGATTAACGATGGGCATGGTCGCGCCACTATAATCGACAAAGAGTTTTTCTCCCGCTTTGTGAACGTGTCGCATGGAGCGTTTTTGCTTAGCCAGCCAGACACGGTAATAACTACAATATTGAGAGAGCTGATAACCGGCATTGCCATGGGCTTGCTTGTATTCCTCCCAGAGCAATTGCTTGGTGACGCCTTTTTGCTTGAGTTCTTGGTGAATGGCGAAACAGTCTGGTGTGACGCGGCCATAGCGACCACTAGGTTTTGGTGATGGGATCAGTAGTTATTCAAGGTCGTTATCAGACATCTCCGTAGGCAGTGGCCAGGTTAAACCAATATCTACCGCCCTTTTACCATACGTTGAAACCGTTCCAACGCTGATATTGAGACAGCGTGCTATCTTCCGATGGCTGAGTTTAGCCTCAAGTTTGAGGCGAAGGATTTCTTTTATATGTCGCATTGTTAATCTCTTGTTTGGCATCGTACCCTCGGTGTGAAAACACTAAGGATACCGTGCTAAAACGAATGAAATTAATGCGTAGGAAAGAGATATTATTAAAATGATCACCTTCTGTGATAACGTGATTAGTATCGAGTGCAGTATGCAGCTGCTTCCAAGTCCGGCACTGCAAATGATAGATGGAATGGTTTGATCACCCTAAGTACTCCTTTATTCTTGAGTGTCGAACGATTAACTCACTATAGATCAATGAGTTTTTAAGGCCACCCTAAATTCCCCTCTAGCGCTGCAGCTGTGTAGCCATATCCTTAGCAAAATAGGTCAATATGGCATCCGCCCCTGCTCGTTTAATCGCAACTAGTGATTCCTCAATAACGGATTCGTCGAGATAACCCTTCATGATCGACATTTTATGCATGGTATATTCACCGCTCACTTGATAGGCAAAGGTAGGCATTTGAAATTCGTTTTTGACACGATGAATAATATCTAAGTAAGCCATTGCCGGTTTAACCATCACCATATCTGCACCTTCTCTAATATCTAATGCGACTTCGTGCAAAGCCTCATTGCTATTGGCAGGGTCCATTTGATACGTCATTTTGTTACCTTTACCTAAGGCCTTGGTGGAGCCCACAGCATCACGAAAGGGCCCGTAGTAAGCCGAGGCATACTTAGCGGCATAAGCTAAAATTTGTGTGTTGATAAAGTGTTGTTCGTCTAACGCCGAACGAATCGCGCCGACACGTCCATCCATCATGTCCGAAGGCGCAATCACGTCAGCACCGGCCTCGGCACAAGCTACTGCCTGTTTGCTGAGCGCGGCAACGGTAGTATCGTTGAGCACATAGCCATTTTCATCAATAATGCCGTCTTGGCCATGAGTGGTATAGGGGTCTAAAGCGGCGTCAGTCATAATACCCAATTCGGGGAAATGCTGTTTTAATTCGCGCACGGCTCTACAAATCAAACTATTAGGATTAAAGGCTTCACAACCCTCTAGGGTGCGTACCGAAGCTTCAACATTAGGAAAGAGGGCAATAGCGGGTATACCAAGGTTAACAACTTCGTCTACTTCCTTGAGTAAAGTATCAATAGAAAAGCGAAACACCCCTGGCATGGCATCAACTTCAATACGCTGATGATTGCCTTCGACGACGAACATGGGATAAATTAAATCATCCGTACTTAGCAGGGTTTCACGAACTAGGCGTCGAGAAAAGTCATGGAAGCGATTACGACGTAAACGGCTAGCAGGAAATTGGCGGGTGGTGGATGAGGGCATAATAATCAGCTTGTGTGGAGTGATGTAGCATCCTAATAAAAAAGTAACAGAAAAGCTATAAACAGCGTCTTGTTTCATGGGATGGTAAACCTAAAAGCGGCAGTTGAATCAAGAAAGCTTTCGTTCCAGCTCGTGCCCCTTACCTACAATCCCGGTAGGCAAAGTTTACACAGCTTTTTCGCGCCAACTGCCGTTTTTAGGTTAACATTATGGTTTGTTATTCGCGTCACTGTAAATCAGTATTAATTGAGAATGTTTTATGAAAGTAACCGTGTTTGGAATTGGCTATGTGGGTCTAGTGCAAGCGGCAGTATTGTCGGATGTAGGGCATGAAGTGTGTTGTGTTGATATTGATGCCGATAAGATTGAAAACCTTAAAAAAGGCATCATTCCTATTTATGAGCCCGGTTTAACCCCATTGGTAAAGGCCAATTATGCGGCGGGGAAAATTCATTTCACCACGGATGCTAAAAGAGGAGTGGCATTTGGTGAAGCACAATTTATTGCAGTAGGCACCCCTCCAGACGAAGATGGCGCTGCAGATTTACAATATGTCTTAGCCGTGGCAGAGACGATAGCGACGTATATGGAATCTCCTAAAATCGTGATCGATAAGTCTACTGTACCTGTAGGAACAGCAGATAAGGTGAAAGCGAGAATTCATGAAGTCTTAAGTCAGCGCCATAAAACTATCGATTTTCACGTAGTATCAAATCCAGAGTTTCTTAAAGAGGGTGCAGCTCTCAATGATTGTATGCGCCCTGATCGTATTGTTATAGGAGCAGATTCGGTAGAGGTGGAGGCACCGATGCGCGAGTTATACGAGCCCTTTAACCGAAACCACGATCGTATGATTTTTATGGATACCCGCAGCGCCGAGTTAACAAAATATGCCGCTAATTGTATGTTGGCGACTAAAATTAGCTTTATGAACGAGATGGCAAATTTGGCTGAAGCGCTAGGAGCTGATATTGAAATGGTGCGCAAAGGCATCGGTTCTGATGAGCGCATAGGCTACCACTTCATCTATCCGGGTTGTGGCTATGGAGGCTCTTGTTTCCCTAAAGATGTACAAGCCTTGGTTAAAACCTCAGAATCTATTAATTATGATGCGCCATTGCTACAAGCGGTAGAAACGGTGAATAGTCGACAAAAGCAGAAGTTATTTGGCTATATTAATCGTCATTTTAACGGAGATATTACAGGTAAAACCTTCGCTGTATGGGGCTTATCTTTTAAACCTAAAACCGATGATATGCGCGAGGCATCTAGTCGTGTATTAATGGAATCCTTGTGGGCTGCGGGGGCAAAAGTACAAGCCTACGACCCAGAAGCCATGCAGGAATGTCAGCGTATTTATGGCCAACGTGATGATTTGTTGTTAGTCGGCACCCAAGAAGCGGCATTGAGTGGAGCAGATGCCTTGGTGATTTGTACTGAGTGGTCACACTTTAGAGCGCCCGATTTTGATGGCATTAAACAAGAACTATCATCAGCAGTCATATTCGATGGGCGTAATTTATACAGTCCCGAGCGTATGCAGGAAAAGCAAATTGCATATTATGGTATTGGGCGAGGAAAATCGGTAAAAACCTAATGAGGGAGTCAATAACTTAGCCATCCTTCGGCTGCCCAGCTGCTTTTTCTAGGTTAAAGCGCTATAATCGTCTAAAATGAATCATAAGGCTTGGCACATAGCCAAGCTGCGCCGATAACAAGGGGAAGTTGCCGTGTTTTTAAGTAAAAAATTTTCAACGATCATAAAAATCGCCTTATGCAGTATGGCTGTATTCGCTTCTGCAGTAGGCTTTGCTGCCGTTAAAGATGACATTAGTGCTCGAACCTCACCGATGGGTTCTTTGTGCATGTCTGGCGAACAGTGTGCCGCTGCACCCATCGTGGTGGCCAGTGGCCCACGTAGTGGTGAAGATATTTATGGCTCTAAGTGTATCGCTTGTCATGGTTCTGGCGCTGCAGGTGCACCTAAACTTGGCGATACTGCTGCTTGGGCGGCGCGTATTGGTAAAGGCATCGATGTTCTCTATACCGGAGCGATTAGTGGTATTAATGGTATGCCGGCTAAAGGCTTATGTATGGACTGCTCTGATGATGAAATTAAAGCGACTGTAGATTATATGCTTAGTCAGTCTCAATAAAAGAACATTAGCGCTCAAAGCCGCAAGTGAGCAGATGAAACTTGTGGCTTTTTTAATCAAACACTTTTAATCAAACAAGCCCAATATACTATTCATCGCCTGTTCACCCTTCTCCACATTGGCTGCTGGATCAGCATCACCAAAGCCGGCTCTTTCAATATCATCCTCTGGCAACTCATCGATAAACCGACTGGGGCTAGTGGCATAGGTCTCGCCAAATTGCTTGCGTTTTGCCGCAAGGGAGAGTGTTAAACTGCGTTGGGCGCGGGTAATACCCACATAAGCTAATCGTCTTTCTTCTTCTACGTTATCGTCTTCTACGCTATTGCGATGGGGGAGAATATCTTCCTCTACACCGATCATGAATACATGGGGGAATTCCAGTCCTTTGGCGGCATGGAGCGTCATCAGCTGTACGCGATCGTCAATATCTGCTTCATCTTGTCGTTCCAACAAGTCCATTAGTACTAGTTTTGCAATAGCATCCTTGAGCGTGGTTTGAGGGGTTTCTGTTAATGTCTCTTCATTGGCTTTACTGAGTGTCTCTTTAATTGAGCGCACGAGAAATTGGACATTCTCCATCCGCCTTTCGGCGACTTGAGGTGAACTGGCATGTTGATGCAGCCAGCCAAGGTAGTCCATATCGTCCAGCATTTCATTGATAGCATCAATGGGAGCGTCGCCCGCAGATTGCTGTATTACATGATCGATCCAGCGATAAAATTTGTCTATGCGCTGATACGCCGTACTGGATAAGTGTTGGCTCAAGCCGACCTCGCTCATGGCGCTAAATAGGCCAATATCGCGTTCGGTTGCATACTGGCTTAATGCCACTAGGGTATTCGTGCCTATTTGTCGGCGGGGAGTGTTGATAATACGCAAAAAGGCATTATTGTCATCGGGGTTCACGATCAGGCGTAAATACGCCATAATGTCTTTGATTTCTGTGCGGGCAAAAAACGAGGTGCCACCACTGATATTATAAGGTACTTGGTAATGTTGCAGTTTCATCTCGAGCAGGCGGGCTTGATGATTACTGCGATAGAGCACCGCAAAATCACAAAACTTACCCCGCCGCTGCAAGCGTTGCGCGATAATTTCTGTGGCTACGCGTTCGGTTTCAGCCTCTTCATTGGTGGCGCGGAGTACACGAATGGGTTCGCCATAGCTCATTTCACTCCAGAGCGCTTTAGTAAACTCATGGGGATTGTTGGCAATGAGCGTATTAGCGGCTTTTAAAATACGTTGGGTAGAACGATAGTTTTGCTCTAGTTTAATCACTTTCAGACTAGGAAAGTCTTCTTGTAGTTGGGACATGTTTTCAGGTCGCGCACCGCGCCAAGCATAAATTGATTGGTCATCGTCACCCACCACCGTTAACGCACCTCTGTCCCCCATTAACAGCTGAATTAAACGATATTGACTGTTATTGGTATCTTGATACTCATCGACTAAGAGATAGCGAATGCGTTTTTGCCACGATGCGAGTAATTCGGGGTGTGTTATAAAATACTGGACAGGCTGAAGAATTAAATCATCAAAATCTACGGCATTATAGGCCTTTAATGCCTCGCTATAGCGGACATAAACCAAGGCGATAAGGTGTTCGCCATTACTACCTGCTATGGATAACGCTTGTTCTGGAAAGACTAAATCATTTTTCCAGCGAGAGATCTGATTGTGGACTAAGTCCAGATGGTCGGTATCAATATCGCCATCCTTCATCATGATTTCTTTTAATAGTGAGCGGGTATCTTCACTATCAAAAATAGAAAAGCCCAGCTTATAGCCAAATAGTTTACAATCCTTGCGAATGATGTGTAAACCGAGATTGTGGAAGGTCGAAACGGTTAAACCTCTGGAGTCGGCGCCCTTAAGTAGGCTGCTTACGCGTTCTTTCATCTCTTTTGCGGCTTTATTGGTGAAGGTTAGCGCCGCAATATGGCGTGCCGACAATCCACACTCTTGTACCAAATAAGCAATTTTACGCGTAATGACACTGGTTTTGCCACTGCCTGCTCCGGCCAGTACCAGGCAGGGGCCGTCAATATAATGCGTCGCTTCGCGTTGTCGCTTATTAAGTTGAGACACAAATTTTTACAGCGGTAAAGTGGCTAGGTAGCATGGCAAATAGTAGTTAGTTGGGCAATGTGGGCATGCATTCTAGCAACTGTCGTCAGTAGAGCCTAGGTAAAATATCCTGTTGCTGTATATTTCAAAAACAACTAAGCACAAAGTGTTCAGAATACTATACGATATACAGTAAATACTGGTGGAAAATCCACCACATTCTGGTGTATGGTGACTTAATAAGCTAAGTCAGTAAGCACATTATGGGTATATCAGTGAATAGATATAGACAGTTAACAATAATAATCAGGCACAGAGAATAAACCCGTAGTGCAATCATCCGAGAAGCCCAAAAAAGTATTATTAGTTGATGACGATCGTCAGCAGTTCTTATTAATAGGCTACCTATTATCTGAGGCGCATTATGATGAGTATCGTTTGATATGGTGCCAAGATTTAGAAAAAGGATTGCAGCATATAGAGCATGACCAATGTGACGTCGTACTGTTAGATTATCACTGGGGTATCAATTGCACTGATTTCGTACATCGTGCTCAACTACTAAACAACCGTATTCCCATCATTATTATGACCGATGATATGGACCTGGAGGTTGATCGTAAAGCCATTAGCGAGGGTGCGTCGGACTACTTGGTTAAGGAAAGTATTAATTCGGAAATTCTTGAACGCACCATTCGTTATTCGATTGAACGTAAAAAAATAGAACGCCACCTTGATCATTTAGCTCACTACGACTATCTAACGGGCTTACCTAATCGCGTACTTTTTCTTGACCGTTTGAATCAAGCGGTTAATTTGGCGCAGCGGTCTAAACATCAATTTACACTCATGTATATTGACCTCAATGACTTTAAAGTTGTCAATGATAATTATGGTCATGATGTTGGCGATAAATTATTAAAAGAGTTTGCCAACCGCTTGTTGGAAACCGTGCGCCGTAGCGACACTGTTGCGCGCATCGGTGGTGATGAATTTACTATTCTGTTGAATAATATGGGTTCAAGCCCCAAAATTATTCAGCTGGCGCAAAAACTGATTGATAGTATTGAACAGCCATTCGTTCTTGCTAATAATATTTTATCGGTAGGTTGTAGTATCGGTATCGCCGTGTTTCCGAAGGCGGGAGATCATGCCGATAGTTTACAGCGCAATGCGGATATAGCGATGTATCAAGCTAAGCAAACTGGAAACAGTTGTTATCGGTTTTTTCTCAGCCAGAGACAAGAAAGTACCGCCATTGAAAACTTGTCTCCAGATGAACTTAGATTGCAAATAGACAACAAAAAATTAGAAATTCGCTATACCCCGAGAGTCGATTTAAACACTCAAAAAATATTGGGAGTTGTCATTAGTCCGATATGGGAGCATGACGGTTTGGGTGTTCAATATTATAAAGAATTTGCTAGTTTGATGGCGAATGGTGAAACCATTAAATTACTGACAGAGTGGATGCTAGAAACATCCTTGCGGGAAACAAAATTGCTTTATAAAAAGCATGGGCTACTTTTTTCCTATGCAATACGACGCCCAGAACTTCAGTCTTCTCGATTTGGCCCTTATGTAAAAAAAATAACTAAAGATTATGGTGTTGCGATTAATCATATTGAGTTTAATTTTTTGCGTAAAAAAGAATGCATGCAAAAGGTATTCTTAAAAGAATGCATTGAAAATGTAAGTGACATGGGTGCTATTTTTAGTCTGTCTGATTTTGGGGAAGATACCTTAAGTCTTATTCACATGCATAACTATGATATATCGGCATTACATTTTTCAGCTAATTTTTTAAAAAATGCGATGAGCAATACGAAAGAAAAAGTGTTACTGGAGTCATTAATTATACTGGCCCATCGCTTAGGTCGAGCGTTAATTGCCAATGGTCTTGATGATACTGAAGAGGTTAGATTTATGCAGACATTACAATGCGATCAAGCGCAAGGTGGTATTTTTGGAGAAAGCCTATCTTATTCTCAGTTAGAGGAAGCGTTAAAAAAAAATAATCTTTCTTTAGAAAAAGGTGATGGCTAAGCAAACTCCAAATCAACGGTCAAAATTGATGAAAGCAAGAGCTTCGCTAAGATGTACTTGCTGAATATTGTCCGCATCCGCCAAATCAGCAATTGTTCTCGCTGTTTTTAAAATCCGATCATACGCTCGCGCAGATAAGCCTAGTTTGTCTACGGCCTTATTGAGATACGCATTATTCTTTGTATCTAAAATACAAAAACAATGGAGTTGTTTTTTTGATAAACGCGCATTCGTTTTTTGTTGGCGTTGTAATTGCCTTTCTCTAGCAGCCAATACGCGGGGTTTAATAACAGCAGAGCTTTCACCTTCAGCCAGTCTTTGTAGCTCACTATTCGAGGTGTGACTGACGGGCACATGTAAATCAATCCTATCCAATAATGGGCCTGATATTTTTTGCCGATAACGTCGGATTTGATCGGGCGAACAGCGGCAATGGTGTTTGTCTGAGTGGCTGCCAAAATAACCACAGTAGCAAGGGTTAAGCGCGGCCACGAGGGTGAACTGTGCAGGGAAGCTCACTTGAGCATTCGCACGGGAAATATGTATCTCTCCAGACTCCATAGGCTCCCGCAAGACTTCTAAAACAGAGCGTTGAAACTCAGGTAGCTCATCTAAAAATAAAATACCGTGGTGAGCCAAAGATATTTCGCCAGGCTTAGGTTGTGAGCCGCCGCCTACTAAAGCGACTGCGGAAGAGGAGTGATGAGGGCTTCTAAACGGTGGTATTCCCCATGCAGCGTAGTGATGACCGCAGAGTGAGTGAATACTGGCAACGGCAATAGATTGTTGATTACTTAACGATGGCATAATACTGGGCAAGCGACTAGCCAGCATGGTCTTACCCGTACCGGGCGGCCCATAGAGTAAAATATTATGTCCTCCTGCGGCAGTAATCTCTAAGGCGCGTTTGGCGAACGCTTGGCCTTTAACTTCAGCGAAATCCAAACAATCATTTTCCGCTTGCGGTGGTGTGGCAATAGTCGCAGTGATACGGCGCTGACCTTGTATATGACCGCACACGTCGAGCAAGCTAGCTGCGCCAAACACTTCACAACTTTCGCAGAGAGCGGCTTCGTTGGCATTGCTATCGGAGGTGAGTAAAGCGCGTTGGCTTTTCCCACAGGCAATGGCTGCAGGTAATATTCCATTGACACTGCGTAACGTCCCTGAAAGTGCTAACTCGCCAATAAATTCAAACTGCTCTAGAGGCTCATTAGGTAATTGGCCTGATGCCGCAAGAATGCCAATAGCAATAGGTAGATCAAAACGGCTGCCGTCTTTAGGTAAGTCAGCAGGTGCTAGATTAATGGTAATACGACGGGCGGGAAATTCAAATTGACTATTGATTAGAGCGCTACGCACGCGATCTTTACTTTCTTTTACCACCGCTTCAGGCATACCAACAATAGACAAACTAGGCAGTCCATTGGATAAATGGACTTCAACGGTAATTAATGGTGCATCAATACCTAGTCGAGCGCGAGTGTGAATAATAGAGAGTGACATAGTGCATCCTGCAAATGTAGTCCTTGTACTGCTAACTCTACCATGAATTATCAGCGCTTGATAATGATGTAGACGTTTTATCTGCCATCCTTTTTTCTAATTCCAACAGCTGTTGTGTTAATTCCTCAACTTGATTCTGAGTCCTAGTCAGTATGGCAGTCTGTGTAGTAAATTCATCGCGAGAAACAATATTCATTTTGTTTAATGCAGATTCTAGTTGGATTTGTAATTGGTCTTGTAATTGCGATAAAGACTCTGATGTCTTGGTGTTTATTGGTGGCAAATGCTTAGCAACGTCCGCTAAGAAATGCCTGGCTAATGTGGAAATCATTGAGTTGCCCCGTTCTATCTATTGGCGAATATTTTTTGGAAAAGTATATGTGTCTCTAGAAACCTGCCGGACTTAACCGTTCATAGCGAAGGAAAGCAGGAACTAGTCAGTTTTTGCGGCCGATTAAAGCGAATAGCCGCGCTATGTAACGAAATTGAAGGTGAAAAATAGCTGATTCCTGCTTTTCCGCAGTAGAACAGCGTTAAGTCCAACAGCCTCCTAGACATTATATTGCAATGTTAATGAATATGGACCTATTTTTTGAGTGTTGATCTAAATGTGTGCGTACGCCCTTTTTGGGGGCGCGCAGAGCTCTATTGTGGTGCAAAAATTCAAGGGTCATTATTATTAAATTGAAAATTATCGTTAACATACTGTTTTTTAATGATTTTATTTTATTGGTCTAAATTATGCTTAGTGTAATGAAGAGCAATGCTTCGTGTGGTGGTTTACAGCCTGTACTTTAGTTCATGTGGGTAATGAATCCACCAATCACATGCTTTTTTCGGTTTATTGATGATGCATAGAATTTTTTTGACTTGTCTGCTAGGGGTAAATACTACTACTTCACAGACTGTTTGTTGACTTTTAATGTGACTTTTCCAATCGAATCGCTAGCAAAACAAAAATACCAAACGTCAATCGCTCGGTATTTTTATAATAACCATAGTATGCAACTAGCATAATTAAGGAGTGACCCATGAAATTGGTAACTGCAATTATCAAACCGTTTAAATTAGACGCAGTGCGTGAAGCGCTTTCTGAAATAGGCGTACAAGGGATTACCGTAACAGAAGTAAAAGGCTTTGGCCGACAAAAAGGACATACGGAACTCTATCGCGGCGCGGAATATGTCGTTGATTTTTTACCAAAAACGAAACTGGAAGTAGCGATTAGCGATGCTCAAGTAGACAGCGTCGTTGAGTCTGTTAGTAAGGCCGCACACAGCGGTAAAATTGGCGATGGTAAAATCTTTGTTTCTAACTTAGAGCAAGTGATTCGTATTCGTACGGCCGAAACTGGCGAAGACGCCCTTTAACCTAGCAATGGCAATTGAATCACGAAGGTCTTCTGCACAAGTTCTTGATGCTCCTAGAAAAAGTTAGTATTCGCTACGCGATACTAACTTATGTGGTAAAGAAAAGTCCTATGCAGGCTAATAACTTGCACCGCTTTTTCGCGCCAACTACCGTTTCTAGGTTTCATTTAACAAAAAACAACAATATTCCTTAGGAGAGCAACGATGGAAAATCAAATATTTGAGTTGCAGTACGCGTTAGACACATTTTATTTTTTGATCTGTGGCGCACTGGTAATGTGGATGGCAGCAGGTTTTGCCATGCTAGAAGCCGGTTTAGTCCGCGCTAAAAACACCACTGAAATTTTAACTAAAAATGCCGCACTCTATGCAATAGCTTGCATTATGTATTTTGTTTGTGGTTACGCCATCATGTACGGTGGCGATGTATTCCTATCCACCATTACGGCTAATGGTGTTACCGGTGCAGCAGAGCCTAAGACTTACGCGCCAGCAGCTGACTTTTTCTTTCAGGTGGTCTTTGTAGCAACCGCGATGTCTATCGTATCGGGTGCGGTAGCAGAGCGCATGAAACTATGGGCATTTTTACTTTTTGCCGTGGTAATGACCGGTTTTATCTACCCAATGGAAGGCGCATGGACTTGGAATGGCGATGCAGTATTAGGTATGTACGTATTAGGCGACTATGGATTCTCTGACTTTGCAGGTTCAGGTATTGTGCACATGGCAGGTGCCTCAGCGGCATTAGCCGGTGTTATTTTGCTCGGCGCACGTAAAGGTAAGTACGGTCCTAATGGCGAAGTTCAGGCTATCCCTGGCGCGAACCTTCCACTAGCGACACTAGGTATGTTCATCTTGTGGATGGGTTGGTTTGGTTTTAACGGCGGTTCTGTTTTAGCAACAGCCTCTGTAGAAAGTGCGAATGCAGTTGCAGTAGTGTTTATGAATACTAATGCGGCGGCAGCGGGCGGCTTAATTTCGGCACTCATCGTTGCGCGTATCTTATTTGGTAAAGCCGATTTAACGATGGCCCTCAACGGTGCATTAGCGGGTTTGGTAGCGATTACGGCGGAGCCTTCTACTCCTAGTGCTTTAGAGGCGACCTTGTTTGGTGCTCTAGGCGGTGTGGTGGTAGTGTTCAGTATCCTTGCTCTAGATAAAGCCAAAATTGATGATCCCGTTGGTGCTATCTCTGTGCATGGTGTGGTGGGTTTATTAGGTCTATTACTGGTTCCGTTGACCAACGATAGCTCCAGCTTTACTGGTCAGCTTCTAGGTGCAGCGACTATCTTCGTTTGGGTATTTGGTACTAGCTTTATTACTTGGAGTATTATTAAAGTCATAATGGGCTTGCGAGTAACCGAAGAAGAAGAGTTCTCAGGTGTTGATATATCTGAGTGTGGAATGGAAGCATACCCAGAGTTTGCTAGCTCTAAATAACCTTCATAAGCTACTGTTACTGGCTACTAACTAGCAGTACATTACTGATTGAAAGCAAAAGCCCAGCATTCGCTGGGTTTTTGTTTTTTAGGTGGATTGTGTGGCTAAGCAGGGTTTTGAGATAGGCATAAAAGCGATTAACTGCTATGCTTAACCAACAATTTTAGCTAGTTACAATAATAAGTTTGGTCTAATCAAGAAGGAAAATAGAATGAAGCTCATCACAGCGATTGTTAAACCCTTTAAACTGGATGATGTCCGCGCAGCGTTATCAGAGGTTGGCGTACAAGGTATGACAGTAACCGAAGTTAAAGGCTTTGGTCGCCAAAAAGGTCATACCGAACTTTATCGTGGTGCAGAATACATCGTCGATTTTTTACCTAAGGTAAAAATAGAGCTAGTGATTGACGACTCAATGGTCGACCAATCGGTAGATGCCATTACTAAAGCCGCGCAGACAGGAAAAATTGGCGATGGCAAAATTTTCGTCACTGCGGTAGAAGAGGTGGTTCGTATCCGTACCGGAGAAACTGGCTCTGACGCCGTATAAGATTTCTTTGCATTATAAAAAACCCGTCCCATTTTATGGCGCGGGTTTTTTTATAGCTATATCAATGACATACAAGGCTTATAACCAAGCTGTCGAACATCACCGGTTTCGATAACAAAACAGCCTATCAAATAAGGTCAATATTTCTGTGAGATGCCGCTACATCAACTATAAATACCTTGCTAGTGATTCATTTGATGTGGGATGTAGATTATGTCAGAACAAACAGTAAGTTTTTCAGAAAACGGTGCGGCTGATCAAATAGAGAGTGAACTGTTAACCAGTCATTCGTCGATGCTCGATAAAATGGCAGAAAGGCAACGCTTGGATGCAGAAATAGAAGCCTTCATTTCAGGTGGTGGTTCTATTAGCCGAATTGATAAAAATGTGATGACGGATCCACCCAGAAGACCAGAAAATAAGTACGGTAGTCATCCAATTTAGAGTGCTTATACGCGCTTTAAAGGAGCCGGTGTTAGACGTATGTCGATCGCGGTAAATTCTCACCCATCACTCATTGCCTATGTTTTTGCTTCTGTGCACGTGGGTGGGCTTGATCGCAGACTTTGGGTAGATGTTGAAAGTCTAGGTGGGTATACACCTGAAAGGTGGTAATAATGACATCACCTAATAGCGCTTGTACATACGTAGATCACCACTGGACTCTCCAGAGGTGACTAGCAAAAGAATGGCAAGGGTTAACCGACTGCTCCATATTCAGCGTCACACTCAATGCTGTTAAGCCTAACCGAGCACTGCGTTGACCTAGGCGCTGAAGCTTTGCAGAAATAAAAACGCTAGATTCGTACAAATTTTTTAAGTGGTTTTCTCTCCACGGCAACCATTCTTTTAGTGCTCGTCGTGCAAAACGTCCAACCGGTAGTTGATGAAGTTGATTGCCTTTACCCACCACTTTTCACCCGCCACCACAATAGAACCATCACTCCAGTCAATGCAGATAACCCTAAACCCGATGAATACAACCACTCCACCATGGCATTATCACGGCAGTCGTTAACACTATCGCTAACCCGTATTGAGTAGCTGGACTATTTGACCTACATCGATGGTCTTGGGCAAGAGCATATGGCTTTGGGTGCTTTAACCTGACTAAATACCGCAGTCTATAAGGCATACATGACCCAACGCCGTTTCTAGGTTTAACACAGGGAGCACGCAGCCGACGCAGCAATCACGGAAAAAGTACATTTTTAGAGATGCTTATAAGTCAATTAAAAAGCTGCGCGTTGCAGCAAGCCAGCGTTGTAAGCCTCGAGGGCTGAGAGAGTGTGGGTGTAATTACCCCATACATTGCCAAATATGAAAGGCTTCGACAGCCGCAGTAGATTCAACTGCGGTATTTAGGATGATAATGGTTATTGCTGAGGCACGATTTCTGTCAGCAAGTATTGCTCAAAACAGCCAGCGGCTTGCTGCAGAGAAAGGTTGTTTCTGTGGGGTATTTATAGTGGCGCTTTTAATCAAAAGAGACGCCTCAAAAAGTAAGATAAAAAATAAACCTAGAAAGCCTACTGGAGACTTTCCAGTGACCAACGATTATTGCTGTAAATGCTGTGGTAATAAGCGGCTAATGACTTCACCGATATAAGTTAAAAACAATGTGCTCATACTTGAACGATAATAATCAGGGTCGCTGTTACCGATGGCTAAAACACCTAGCGGCGTCGAGCTAGCAATCGGCGTTATCGCGGTAGAACCGATAGCATCGGCATGATTTTGGAAAATAAATTGTTGCTCGCCAGTATCTAATTGCCCACACACTGTTTGGTTATTTGAAATAATCGTGCCTAATATTTGCTGTGCGCTTGAAAAGTTAGTGATCAGCACATTACTTTTCGTCGACAGTGTGTCTTCGTTGAGCTGCTCGGAAAATAATAATAGTACGGTGTGATGAATGTCGAAGTCATTGGCAAAGCTGTGCATGAGCGCATCAATAAAATCATTAATATCTTGCGCCTCTAACAAACTTAATATTAAACGTTTGGTCTTCTCAAATAATTTATCGTTAACACGGGCATTATCGATTAGCGCGGTCAGACGATGACGCATATCCATATTGCGATCACGCAAAATACTTACCTGTCGCTCAACCAAAGAAATGGCATCACCACTTTGATGGGGTAACGTTAAGTCAGCTAACAGTGAGGGCTTATCAATAAAAAACCCCGGCTGTTGGCGTAAGTAAGTAGCCACATCGGTTTCGGTAAGCGGTAATGGAGTTGACGCTAAAGTAGAGCTCATATCTATGCCTTAAATTTTTATATGTCCTTGAAAAACTGTTTTTGCTGGGCCAGTCATCATCACCGAGTGGCCTTCACCCTGCCATTCAATACGTAAATCCCCTCCCCGAAGGTGAGCGGTTACTGAAGAGTCTACCAGTTTACGTAAACGCCCCGCTACTACCGCAGCACAGGCTCCCGTACCGCAGGCTAAGGTTTCACCCACGCCGCGCTCGTAAACACGAAGATCAATAGCGCTGCGAGAGCGAATCGCCATAAAGCCGGCATTCACATGCTGAGGAAAACATTGATGGGCTTCTACCAGTGGCCCTAAGATCTCTACCGCCGTTGCTTCAACGTCATCGACGATAGTGACCGCATGTGGGTTGCCCATGGAAATAGCGCTAATTTCAAGCGTTTGCGCTGGCAGTGCCAACGTATAGGTATTAGCTTGAGCATCCGCTTGAAAGGGAATTTTTGCGGGTTCCAGTATGGGTACACCCATATCTACGGTAATATCGCCTTTTTCGCAGACGTGCAAAGTAAGTATTCCGCCTAAGGTTTCAACGCGAATATGATTTTTGCCGGTGAGTTTTTTATCGCGCACAAATTTAGCAAAGCAGCGCGCGCCATTGCCACAGTTTTCGACCTCGGAACCATCGTAATTATAAATACGATAGCGAAAATCATTCTCAGGGTTCTGGGGTACATCCACCACCAGAATTTGATCACAGCCGATGCCAAAGCGACGATCGGATATGTTGCGCACACGCTCGGGGCTAAGATCAATTGCTTGATTGATGCCATCGAGGACGACAAAATCATTGCCAATACCTTGCATTTTGGTAAAACGTAAGCGCATAGTCATTATTTTCTTACAACTTTCTTTGCGTAAAATCCGGCGTATTAATATTAAGGTAAGAGGGTCTCGCCTCTGACGAGGTCGTCAATGTTTTCTCTGTCACGAACAACATGAGCTAGGTGACCATCCACCATGATCTCAACAGGACGTCCACGGCTATTATAATTGGAACTCATGGTAAAGCCATAGGCACCAGCAGACATCAGCGCAAGATAATCCCCCGCGTGTAATGACAGGGCGCGATCTTTCGCTAAAAAATCCCCAGTTTCACAAACCGGCCCCACCAAATCCCACTGCGTATCAGCGCTATGGCTAGCTTCGCTTAAGGGCAACACTTTTTGCCAGGCCTGATACAGCGATGGACGAATATTATCATTCATGCCCGCATCAATAATGGCGAAATTTTTATGCTCAGTGGGCTTTAGATACTCGACTTTGGTGAGTAGTACACCCGCATTGGCGGCAATAGAGCGCCCGGGCTCAAACGACAATGATAGCTTGCGATCAGCAATCCGTATTTTAACCGCATCAATATAAGTGCCGATAGCCGGAGGCTGCTCATCGTCATAAGTCACGCCTAAGCCGCCGCCTAAATCCAGATGCTGAATCACAATGTTATGCTCGGCTAGGCGATCAATCAACTGCAGCACACGATCAAGCGCATCCAAAAAGGGCGCTAAGGTGGTTAGCTGTGAGCCGATATGACAATCAACGCCCTTAATACTGAGATGGGGTAATGTCGCGGCATGTTGGTAAGCGTCTACTGCTTGGTCGATATCGATACCGAACTTATTCTCTTTTAAGCCGGTAGATATATAGGGATGAGTTTGCGCGTCCACATCGGGATTTACGCGCAATGAGATGGGTGCTTGCACCCCCATGGATTCGGCAACCGCGTTTAAGCGGGTTAACTCAGGAATAGATTCGACGTTAAAGCAAAACACACCGAGTTCCAGCGCGCGTTGCATTTCAGCGGCGGTTTTAGCCACACCTGAAAACACAATACGGCTAGGGTCACCGCCTGCCAATATCACTCGCTCTAGTTCGCCAATAGACACGATATCAAAGCCCGCGCCCAATTTTGCCAATACATTAAGTACCGCAATATTCGAGTTAGCTTTCACCGCATAACAAATCATGCCTGAATGCTCGCCTAAGGCGTCACGGTACTCACCATAGTGGCGCGTAAACGCCGCACGGCTATACACATAAGCGGGAGTGCCGTAATCATCAGCGAGCTGTTGTAAGGCGACTTGCTCACACATGAGGGTCGCGTTTTGGTAGTAAAAATCAGTCATATCTATCTTCGTCTATCTAATGCCCGCTAGCCATAGTCTGTAGGCCTAGCGCTAGGTTTGCATGCTCATGTTAATGTTAAGGAGGCTTAGCCGGTTTTCTTGGCGTCATCAGGCATATAGAGAGGGCCAGTCTGGCCGCAGCCAGAGAGCACTAATAGGCTGACGATGGCGCTAGTAATGAAGAGTGTTTTTAGTTTATTCATAGTCGTCCATTCATAAAATATCAGCATATCTATATTAAGAAAATTCGCGCTAGTATAGGTGAGCGCGTTACACTTGTCGAAAGGCAAAAGCGGATAGCGTCAACATTCACAGCATAAACGTTGCTAGCATCGGTTTTTTCTGTATTTCACCCATTTTATCGAGTAGTTAATTACATGAATAGCGCAGAATATACCGAAATCGCTGAATCCCTGTATAACCAAATTGAAGAAATCCTTGACCGCCTAATCGAAGATCAGCAAGCCACCCTAGATTATGAAAACAGCAGTGGTGTGATTACCATTGATTGTGAAGACAGCGACACAAAAGTCATTATTACTCGTCAACAAGCGAATCAGCAAATATGGGTAGCCGCAAAATCCGGAGGTTTTCATTGTGTCGATGACAAAGGCCTATGGCGCTGTACAAAAACGGGAGAAACTTTAGGGACTTTATTATCCCGAGTATGTACAGAGCAATCTGAGAGCAGTGTGGTGTTTGATGGGATTGATTAGAGGTGGATCGAAGGGTGGTATGGATCCTATCTTTTAGAGTGAGCACTGACTTTTTAGGCTGAGGGTAAGTTGCATAACTTACTGGCGTGTGCCTGATTTTATGGGGAGTCTATGGTTGCGATCACTGACCCTGAGCGACTGGATGACAGTAAGGAAGGGCATATGGGATTGTTTTTACATCAACACTAGTTAACGTCGCTGGAAAAAGCGTTGATACAAGAATTGATGGTTGTCCAGCGGACGATTAGGGACTAAAAGTAAAAAGCCCAGACCTAAACGGTTTGGGCTTTCAGGTGTATACCCCTGTTAATTTCTAAGTGTAGATTTCGGACAGCCTCCTAGGATCTAAGCACTAACATTTCTTTCGCTTTCACCACTGCCTTCAATACTTGCGCCGGTGCCGTTCCACCAATATGGTCACGCGCTGCAACCGAGCCTTCTAATGTTAATACATCGAATACATCGTCAGTGATTTCGGTTGAGAATTTTTGTAATTCCTCCAGTGTCATTTCCGATAGGTCTTTTTCAACTTCAATGCCATAGGCTACGGACTTACCCACAATCTCATGGGAATCACGGAAGGGGATACCTTTACGTACTAAGTAATCGGCCAGATCAGTGGCAGTGGAAAACCCGCGCTTGGCGGCTTCGTACATATTGTCTTTTTTCGGCGTGATGGCAGGGATCATGTCGGCGAATGCACGTAAGCAATCTCTAACGGTATCTAACGCATCAAACAAAGGCTCTTTGTCTTCTTGGTTATCTTTGTTGTAGGCCAACGGTTGTGATTTCATTAGCGTTAACAAGCAAATCAGATGGCCGTTCACACGTCCTGTTTTACCACGCACCAGTTCCGGAACGTCGGGATTTTTCTTTTGCGGCATAATCGACGAGCCGGTGCAAAAGCGATCGGGTAGATCAATAAAATTAAACTGTGCCGATGTCCATAACACTAGCTCTTCACTGGCGCGAGATAAATGCGTCATTAAAATACTGGCAAACGCACAAAACTCAATGGCAAAGTCACGATCGCTCACCGAATCTAAAGAGTTAGCCGTGGGATTGTCAAAGCCAAGTAATTCAGCAGTATAAAAACGGTCAATAGGATAGGTCGTGCCAGCCAGTGCCGCTGCGCCTAATGGGGATTGGTTGGCACGTTTACGGCAGTCCATGAGTCGACCATGGTCACGCTGTAACATTTCAAACCAAGCTAATAAGTGATGGCCAAAGGTGACCGGTTGTGCCGTTTGTAAATGCGTGAAGCCGGGCATAATCGTACTTGCCTCACGTTCGGCAAGTGCCACTAAACCGTGTTGCAGGCGGGTGAGCTGTTTGGCGATCACATCAATCTCATCGCGGATGTAAAGACGAATATCGGTGGCGACTTGGTCGTTACGTGAACGCCCGGTATGCAGTTTTTTACCCGTAACACCAATGCGCGCGGTGAGTGCCGCTTCGATATTCATGTGCACGTCTTCGAGCTGAATTGACCAAGTAAATTGACCCGCTTCGATTTCGGCACGAATGGCTTCCAGTCCATCAATAATTTGCTGTTTTTCTTCATCGCTTAATACGCCGACTTTCGCCAGCATGGTGGCGTGAGCAATGGAGCCATTAATATCTTGGTGATACATGCGCTGGTCAAAATCGACCGATGCAGTAAAGCGTTCAACAAAGGCATCTGTGGCTTCAGTAAAGCGTCCGCCCCAAGGTTTAATGGGTGTATCATTTTGGCTCATAGTGTTGGCTCATGGTTTTCGTAGGTAACAATGGGATGAAGATATCGTTTGCGCGAGATTATACCCTAGGAGTCTGTCGGACTTAGCAAAAATCTACCGCCGCAGCGGGATTGGTGCATTTTTTCGCTCATTCCCCTCGCGTAATGGCGCCTATTTTGGGTGCCTAGCCCACTCTTGCCTATAAAGTCTGTAGCTAAGGGGCGTGGGCAGGACGGGGAAGCTTTCGGCTCAAACCATCAAAAAATGGAATCAAAACCGTTATCGCTCATTACGCTGTCTATTCTCGGACAGCCTCCTAGTGATAAGAAAATCGGTGTTGTCCATTAGACAATTCCGGTTAACTAGAGAGTTTGCTACACTGTTTGCTTAAATAGCACTGACATGGCACTCACTGTATGGGATTAGCAATAAACCAAGCAACAATCAGCAATGGTCTATTACCGCATTTATGCAGTGGCCCAGCAGTATTTGGTTTGGTGATAGCAGGGGAATTGGTCGCCTTGGCCTTAGTGTTGAGCAACAACGCCTTAACCTCTTTTTCGTGGATACAGTTGGGCTATGTCTCCATGGTGGTGCAATGGATTGTTTTGTTATCGGCCTTGGTGTTGTGTCAATTATCGCGGATATTTGTGCAATTTTCCGCTGTTGTTGGTGGTTGTTTGGCTTATGCCACAGTATTGCTCATCTCTTTAGTCGTGATCGGTGTGGCGCAACGGGTGGTTTATGCGAGTGTTGACCCCTTACACCTAGCAAAAAATATGCTGTTAACGGCTATTTTTTCGGGCATTTTTTTACGTTACTTATTTCTCCAACAACAATTACGCAACCAGCAGCAAGCTGAATTACAGTCGCGTATTCAGGCGCTGCATGCGCGTATTCGACCGCACTTTTTATTCAATTCCATGAATGCCGTCGCTAGTTTGATTCCCGTTAACCCCGAATTAGCCGAGCAGGTAGTGGAAGATTTAAGCCAGCTATTTCGGGTGAGTCTGCAAGAGGCAAGTCTAGTTTCTGTGGATGAAGAGATTGCCCTGTGCCGAAGCTATGTGGCGATTGAGCAGATTCGCTTAGGCGATCGTCTACAAGTGGTTTGGCGTTGTCATCACCATTTGGCTGACGATGAAACAAGTAACGCAGCAGATATTTTAGTCCCCTCCCTAGTACTACAACCGCTGATTGAAAATGCGATCTATCACGGTGTACAGCGCTTGCTCGACGGTGGACTTATTAGCATTAGCACGTGGATTGATGGTAAGCAGTTAATCCTTAAGGTGACCAATCCTTTGCCAGTACTAGAAGATAATCAAACCGATAACTTAGAAAACCTGCTGAAAGACACTTTTCTGCAAGATAAAAAAAATAATCGCATGGCCTTACAGAATATCGAAAACCGTTTACAAGCCCATTATGGTCGAGGGGCATCCCTTGATGTGCAACAGAATATCAGTGGAACTAATGCCCCCCACTATGAAGTCAGCATAGCGATACCTATTGAGAACGACCCTCTAGAGCGAAAAATATAATGTTAGATATTATCATTGTCGATGATGAAGCCTTGGCACGTGAACGCTTAAAACGTTTCGTTACAGAGCTTAATTATGAAGTAACGGGCGAAGCAAAAAATGCAGCAGAGGCCCTAGCGCTGATAAAGAGTAAAGACCCATCGGTGGTATTATTAGATATAGAAATGCCGGGCAAAACCGGGCTACAACTCGCCGAAAAAATTGGCCAATTAGATTATCCTCCAGCAGTGATCTTTACCACGGCTTATGATCAATATGCCCTAGATGCCTTTAGTAGCTTTGCTGTTGCTTACTTATTAAAGCCCATCAACCGACAAAAATTACAGCAAGCCTTGGATAAGGCACAAACGATGAATAAAGCGCAGTTAGCCGGCTTGAATATAGGCGCTGAATCGAGTGGTGTTGGACAGAACGGCGATGACAGTGCTGAGAAACAGACAGGCTCTGTTGCGGCGCCAGCAAAACATATCACCGCTAATAGTCATCGCGGGGTTGAGCTGATTGCCATTGAATCGATTCGTTATTTTTTAGCCGACAGTAAATATATTACCGTGGGAGGCACAGAGGGCGAATCATTAATCGATGGCACCTTGAGGCAGCTAGAAACAAAATTTGCTGAAACCTTCGTGCGTATTCATCGTAATGCTTTGGTGTCTATTCCCCATATTCTAGGCCTAGATCGCGCAGCTGAAGGTCATTATACGGTGCGCTTACAAGGCACCGATATACAGCTTGTGGTGAGTCGTCGCTATGCTAGTAAGGTGAAAGCTCTATTGATGAGCCTCTGAACAAATACCTCACTAGTCAGTAACCCTTGCTTGCGCCATTTGCTATGATGGCTTTTTCAGCGGCAGCTAAACAGCTCTCCATCCTTTTCGTCAACAAAGATCTCACTATGAGTACAATCAAACCCCGCCTGGCAAATACCTTAACCATCGCTACCCGCAAAAGCCCACTGGCACTATGGCAAGCGGAATATGTGCAGGCACGTTTAGCCGCGCTACACCCACAGTTAACCGTTACCTTATTGCCAATGAGTAGTCGCGGCGATCATATTTTGGATGTACCGCTGGCTAAGGTCGGAGGTAAGGGTCTATTTGTTAAAGAATTAGAGCATGCCTTGCTCAATCATGAAGCCGATATCGCTGTGCACTCAATGAAAGATGTGCCGATGGAGTTTCCTCAAGGCTTGGGCTTATCGGTTATCTGCGAACGTGAAGACCCGCGTGATGCCTTTGTTTCGAATCAGTTTTCAAGTTTTGATGCCTTGCCCCAAGGTGCCGTCGTGGGAACCTCCAGCTTACGTCGTCAATGTCAGTTATTAGAACAGCGCCCCGATCTAGAGATCAAATTCCTACGTGGTAATGTCAACACACGCTTACGCAAATTAGATGAAGGTGAGTACGATGCCATTATCTTAGCAACGGCGGGCTTGCTACGTTTAAAAATGGCGGAGCGTATTACTCAGCGCCTAAGTCCAGAGCTCTGTTTACCTGCCGGTGGCCAAGGTGCGGTAGGTATTGAATGCCGCATAGGTGATACCGAGGTAGAGCAATGGCTCGCACCGCTGAATGATGTCATTACCAGTGAATGCGTGGCGGCAGAGCGAGCCATGAATCGTCGGCTTGAAGGCGGTTGCCAAGTACCCATTGCTTGTTATGCCATTCATTCCCCTCAACATAAACAACAACTCTGGTTAAGAGGTTTAGTGGGCAGACCGGATGGTAGCCTGATGCTGACGGATGAAATCGTCGGTGCAGCAGAAAATGCAGAAGCTATGGGAATTGAATTGGCCGAGCGCTTATTAGCTAAAGGGGCAGGTAAAATTTTGCAGGCTGTTTACGAGGCCAACGGGTGAGCACTGCCGCAGAGTCAATGTCGCTAGCGGATTACCATGTGTTGGTGACGCGCCCAATGGCTCAAGCAACACCATGGGCAGAACAGTTACGGGCATTGGGTGCTAGTGTCACCGTGCAACCGATGTTGGCGATTGAAGCATTAACCGATGCGGCATCAAAGCAGCAAATAACCGATCGTGTTTTAGCGTTTGCAGAATATCAGAAAGCAATTTTTGTTAGTCAGAATGCAGTGTATTATGGCCTACAGAGTCTCGATCAGTACTGGCCACAGCTGCCTCTGGATGTCGCATTTTTTGCCATTGGCAAAGTGACCGCTGCGCGTTTAGAGGATGGGATTAAGCAGGGTGTATGGTGTTCGTCGCATGGTGCAACGAATGGTGCAACGAATGGTGCAACGAATGGTGCAACGAATAGCGCAACGAATAGCGCAATGGATAGTGAAACCTTACTTGCCCATGAACAACTACACTCTATTGAAGGTGAAAAAATTCTGATCTTTCGTGGCAAGGGCGGCCGCACAATATTGGCAGAACAATTACGTGCCCGTGGCGCGCGGGTAGATTATTGCGAATTGTATGCACGGCGATGCCCAGAAAATGTATCACCACGTCTGGATGAAGACTATAGACACACTAACAAGCAAGCTATTGTCACCGTACACAGTGGCGAGACATTGGCGAACTTGTGCCGTATTATTCAAACGGATGATTTATGTTGGTTGCGCGAGCAAGTCATCGTATTACCCGGGCAGCGAGTGGCAGAACAGGCGATAGCAGCAGGTTTTGGGAAAGTGATTGTGGCAGCAAATGCCAGTCACGATAGTATGGTAAAAGCATTGAGTGAGTGGCAAAGACATGACGGATAAAAAAAATACGCCTAAGGCTGCGGTAGCAAAAAAAGCGACAACGCCAAAAGAGAAAAAGCAGACCCCACCGGTAGTTAACCAACCTTTAGCGTCGACATCAGCACCATCGAAGCCCGCGCCGTCTAAGCCTGTGCCGCCAAAACCTGCACCATCAAAGCCAAGCGCTAAACCTACACCAACAACACCAAGCGCTAAATCTACAGTGAGTAAAAAAATACGTGTCGTAGTACATTTGTTTTTTTATGTCATTACTACTGGCGTAATCGTGTCAGGGTGTTATTTTGCCTGGCAGTCTTGGCAACAACAAAATATACGCATGCAAAAAACGCAAGCGCAAATAGAAGAGCAATCTATCTGGTTTGCAAAAGCCATGAGCCAGCAATCGCGACTGTTAGAGAAACAAAAGCAACAGTTAGACGGCTTTAAAGCGGCCTTAAATAATGATCAAAAAGTATTACAGCATCGTTTAGATGCGCAGGCAAAACGCCTCGATGCCTTAAGCGGCGGCAGTCGTGATAGTTGGATGCTGGAAGAAGCGCGATATTTATTACGTTTAGCGAATCAACGACAGTTAACCGGAGGTGGCGCACTAGGTATTATTGGGCTGCTAGAGTCGGCCGATACACTGTTACGCGATGTCGATGCAGCCGATGTCTTTCCGCTTCGCGATAGTCTGAGTAAAGATATTCTTGCCTTAAAGATAACGCCAGTGATCGATAGAGAAGGTATTTATTTACAGCTGTCGGCGGTGCTAGCACAAATCGATCAACTGCCCCCAGTGCCGTTAGCATCCGCCCTTGACCCATCTTTATTTACAACAGAGATGCCTGCAACTAGTGAAGCTACGCTTGATGATATAGTCGATAGTGGATGGCAAGAAAAAATGTGGAGCAGTATTCGCGGTACGTTTAGTCACCTCGATAATTATTTTCGTATCCAACATCATGATGAAGCCTTGCAACCCCTGCTTTCTGCTGCAGAACAAAAAGCCATATTGCACAGCATGCGTTTAATGTTGGAACAAGCACAGAGTGCATTACTGAGAGAAGAAGAAAAAATTTATCAGCATAGTTTGGCTGAAGTGGTCGTATGGCTAAATAGGCATTATAGTCACTTCCCAGAAAAACAAGCGCTGGCAGAACAGCTAATCACTTTACAGCAGCAGCCGATCGTCAGTGTGCTACCTACTATCTCCGCAACACTGTCGCGCTTGAATGCGTATATTAGCAATAGTTCTCGAATAACTACTGAAGCTCCTGCGGTGACTTTACAGCAACGCAAGCCACCATCAGCCAAGCCCCTTTCTATCGTCCCCGCTATAATTAGCAGCGAGGAGAAGGCTTTATGATGCGCCTTTTTTTATTATTTTGCTCGGCATTAGTGGTCGGCGGAGGGTTAGTTTACCTTATTCAGCAAGGCTCAGGTTATGTGTTATTGGTTTGGGGTGACACGAGTGTTGAAATGAGTTTGTGGTTTGGCCTTAGCGTTTTTATTGTAGCGGCTATGGTGCTAAGTGTATGTTTTGCGATGGTTCGCGGTGGGGTTCGAGGTATTTATTCGACGACACAAAAAATAGTCAGTCGCGGGCTTGAACGCGCACAACAACAAACTATTTCTGGTCTGATTGATTTTATCGAGGGCGATTGGATGCCCGCACATAGAAAATTGACCCGCTCGGCTAAAAAAGTACCCGCTCCCATTATTAATTATTTGGCTGCGGCTCGTTGTGCATATGAGTTGGGTAATAAGCAGGAAGCCTTGCAATTGCTTCACGA
Organism: Candidatus Endobugula sp.; assembly: GCA_047619205.1. Taxonomy (GTDB): domain Bacteria; phylum Pseudomonadota; class Gammaproteobacteria; order Pseudomonadales; family Cellvibrionaceae; genus Endobugula. The sequence continues at coordinate 50,845 of JBLHJR010000012.1, forward strand.
CGCAGAAAAAAGTACAGATAAAATCGCCAATCACGGCGAATTGGCGATTGCCTTAACGCAGGCGCGCATGCAGTTATCCAATCAGCAGTTTGAACAAGCCTTGGCAATATTAACGCGCGCTGCAGAAAAAAGTCCAAATCACAACGTGGTATTGAGCTTGCAGCAACAGGTGTACATTGCACTTAAAGACTGGGATGCATTAAGGCGTTTATTGCCTAAGTTACATCAACAAAATATCGGTAGTGTTGAACAGCGTTATCATTTAGAGCAGCGCTTATATCGTGAATTATTCAATGGGTGTATGAGTAAAAATAAAGCGCAGCAAAAAGAAAAAAAATATACCGCCATTAAACAGTGCTGGAAAGGTTTGCCAGCACACTTTCAGCAAGATGAAGTAATATTAACGGCTTACGCTAACGCGCTCTTCGCGCTACAGAAAAATGAAGAAGTGGAATCAGTATTGTTGGCAGGACTAAATAGAGAGTGGCGAGACCCATGGGTGATTTTGTATGGCTTAATAGCGAGTGTCGATAAAGAACAGTCATTAAAAAATGCAGAAAAATGGCTAAAAACACAAACTAAAAATCCAAATCTATTATTAACACTGGGTCGACTATGCTTACAAAACCAACAGTGGGGGCGCGCGAAAGATTTTTTAAAAGAAAGTCTTAGTCTACAAGAAAAGCCAGAAACCTATGCCGAGCTTGCGCGCTTGTATGATTTTTTAGGTGAAGTAAAAGAAAGCCAAGAAGCTAGCCGTAAAGGGCTGTTGCGCCTAACGGATGCGTTGGTAATGGTTGAAGGCTTTAAAAAATAAGTGCGGCGCAGCAACTAACGGCTTAATTAATTTCCCCACCATACTCAGCCCGAATGAATATAGCCATCGGAGCAAGGTGGAGTGAATAAAGATGCTTACACTTTTTTCACAAATTGCGATTTTAATTTCATTGCGCCAATGCCATCAATTTTACAATCAATATTGTGATCACCATCGACTAAACGAATGTTCTTTACCTTAGTGCCGACTTTTACCACGGAAGAAGAGCCTTTAACTTTAAGGTCTTTGATCACACTCACCGTGTCGCCATCTTGAAGTACATTACCATTGGCATCGTTAATAATCTTTTCATCACTGTCTTCGCCAGAACCATCGGTAGACCATTCGTGTGCGCACTCAGGGCAAACAAACATATTCCTATCTTCGTAGGTATATTCGGAATTGCATTGAGGGCAATGGGGTAAGTTAGGCATGTTTTTTGTTCTCTTAGTGTTACAATTTTTGTGAGACGCTAAAATCTTGCGAATTTGTATCGGGTCCTGTCAAGTTATTTACACTAGCGTAAAGTGAGCTTGAATTTATCTTTTAAAGCGTCTCACGTCAAACATCTTACGTCTCACACAATCCCTAACTCTGTCCAAATATCATCGACTCGTTGCTTCACTATTTCATCCATCACAATGGGAGTTCCCCATTCGCGGGTGGTTTCGCCTTCCCATTTGTTGGTGGCGTCTAGTCCCATTTTGGAACCAAGGCCAGAAACAGGTGACGCGAAGTCGAGATAGTCAATGGGGGTGTTTTCAATTAAGGTAATGTCGCGCGCGGGGTCGGTGCGAGTAGTGATTGCCCAAATCACATCTTCCCAGCTGCGTGCATCCACATCATCGTCGGTAACAATGACAAACTTGGTGTACATGAATTGGCGCAGAAAAGACCACACGCCCATCATCACGCGCTTAGCATGGCCGGGGTATTGTTTTTTCATGGTGACAATCGCCATACGGTAAGAACAACCTTCCGGCGGCAAATAAAAATCCGTAATTTCTGGAAATTGCTTTTGCAAAATCGGTACAAACACTTCATTTAATGCCACGCCTAAAATAGCCGGCTCATCGGGTGGTCGGCCAGTATAGGTGCTGTGATAAATGGGATCTTTACGCTGGGTAATCCTCTCAACGGTAAATACAGGGAAGCTATCCACTTCGTTGTAATAGCCAGTGTGATCGCCAAAGGGCCCCTCATCGGCCATATCATCGGGATAAATAAAACCCTCTAAAATAATTTCTGCAGAAGCGGGTACTTGTAAATCATTGTCGATACATTTCACTACTTGGGTTTTTCCGCCACGCAACAAGCCCGCAAAGGCATACTCACTTAAACTATCGGGTACTGGCGTGACCGCGCCTAAAATCGTGGCGGGGTCTGCGCCTAGCGCAACCGCAACAGGGTAAGGCTGCCCTGGGTGTTGTTGTTGCCATTCACGAAAGTCTAAAGCCCCACCGCGATGGCTCAACCAGCGCATAATTAAGCGATTTTTAGCAATCACTTGCATGCGGTAAATACCTAAATTCTGTCGCTCTTTATTCGGCCCTTTAGTGACCACTAAGGGCCATGTAATCA
>JBLHJR010000013.1:0-53049 GCA_047619205.1 Candidatus Endobugula sp.
TGGTGAAGGTGATAGGCAGCCGCGGCGACGGCAACCGCAGCGATATCAATGTCGGCGCTAGGCTCATCTTCAGCAGCGCTGAAACGTTTGATCACTGCGGACATGGTTATCACAGAGACAATTAATAATAATAGAAAAGTAAATACTGTCCCCATGCCTAGTAGCATTAATTGTAGTGTATCGCTCCAAATCGTAGACATAGCTATGCTCTCTTGATTGGTAATGTATAAATTTATTACATTACCAATCAATGTTTAAATACAAATTAGTGTTGATTAATAGTGGGTATTAAGTGCGTTAATGGCAGCAGTTTTTGTTTTTTGTTTGTTTGCCTATTCCTGGATTAAAGGTATTCGTAGGGTCTAGTTGTTGGTAAAACGATTTCAATTGTTCTTCGGCTTCATACAAGTGACCCACATTGTGTTCTGCTGGGTATTTTGCGCCTTTCTTTTTTAGGGCGACTAACATTTCTTCTTTAACTGCTTTTACATCACAGCCTTTTTTCATCATGTAGTCTTGATGGAATACATAGCAAAAGAAATGGCCGTAGTAGAGTGTTTCGGCAATTTGGCTGTTAATGTGCTCTGGGAGTTGTTCTACCCATTCTTCGTCATTACGACGAAGTGCAATATCAAGTGGAAGTATATCTTCCACTGCTGATGCATGCATGATTTGATAACGGCCAGGAACACCGGCGGCAGCAAAGCGATGCAGTAATGCTTTTGAACCTTCGTCATGAGTACACTCAAAATAACCGCTGTCTTCACTTTTAGTCTCACCGATAGCTTCGGCTAAATATGCTTTAGCTTCTTCGATACCGTCATCACTCATCTTAAGAATTAAGTGGTGTTCGTACATATCTCGATAGTCGATCAATCGCTTAGGCAAACATTGTGGCCATAGGCGACTGGCAAACTGTAATAATTTGTCAGGAATACCGTTTGGTAAGAAAGATATTTTGTTGAGATACGCGGTTACAGCGCCTTTTATCGAGAATAATTTAGGTAGGTGCTCGGTACCCAACAAATTAATCATGATGAAAGTATCTTTGCCGTACTTTTCAGCAAGATTAAAGGCCCCACGGTGCATATATTCCGCTACCTCAGGAAGATCGTTAAAGTTAGCTAGCATATCTCGGCGAAGCTTAGTGAATACTTCAGGCTTGTTGGTGCCGATGTAAAAAACTTGCTCTTTTTTTGCGATAGGGTGGGTGTCGAGACGAACGGCAAATACAGCGACTTTACCAGCGCATCCACTCACTTCATATAAGCGTCGTTGGTCTGCATTGTAGCGCGAGGGGGTGCTGGAATTAGTCTCGCGTATTCGCTGGGTATATTCTTTATCTGATGCCAGTTTATTGGTTTTTTTAATATCCTTATCGGTAAAATGACCATTGTCTAAGTTGTGTAGAATTTCTTCTGGAGAAGTACCTAAATTATCGATGCCTAGATGATTGATTAGTTCAAGCTTGCCGTCTTTATTTAGCTGTGCGAATAAAGACAGCTCAGTATATGCTGGCCCGCGTTTCACTAAAGCACCACCAGAATTATTACAGACGCCGCCGACAATGGATGCCCCAAGGCATGATGAACCGATCACCGAATGAGGCGAGCGACTAACAGGTTTTAGTAATTTTTCCAGTGCGTGTAATGTGGCTCCAGGAAAACTAATAATTTGTTCTGCATTGTTAATTAAATGAATGGTGCTCATTCTGGTGGTATTAATAATGACAATCTCTCGGTCATAATCGCTGCCGCTAGGGGTTGAGCCTTCGGTTAACCCCGTATTGGCCGCCTGCATAATAATGATCTTATTGGCTTCTATACAGGCTTGGATGACTTTCCACTGATGTACTAGTGTGGTGGGGAATATCACGCATAAGGCATCGCCCTCGCCAGAGCGAAAGCCTTTGCGGAAATATTCAGTCTGAGGTTTGTTGATCAGTATATTTTTAGATCCAACAATAGACTTAATGTTGTTTATAAGCTGATTATTTTTCATATTGTATTAATTTCCATAAACGGTAGCGGGAAGCCATGTCGTTAGCGCAGGAAACAGAATAACAATTAACAATCCAATAAGCTGTAAAATAATAAAAGGAGTAACGCCTTTGTAGATGTCGGTTAACTTCACTTCTGGGGGGCAAACGCCTTTCAGGTAAAATAATGCGAAACCAACAGGAGGGGTTAAAAATGACGTTTGTAATGTGATAGCAACCAACATGACAAACCAAATGATCTTTGGTTCGTCAATAACGCCATAGCCATTGACATCAAAGTCCATCCCGATTATTACCGGAGCCAATAGTGGGAGAGCAATTAATGTGATTTCAATCCAATCTAATAGAAAGCCTAATAGAAAAATAATGAATAGAACCGAAAATAGTACGCCGTACGGGCCAAAAGGTAAGCTGGATAAACCGCGCTCAATAAGTTCGTCGCCACCTAACTCTCTGAGTACTAGTGCAAACATAGTGGCACCAATAAAGATCATAAAGATATAAGCGGTGGTTTTATAGGCGTCTAAGCTTACTTTCTTAAATATGGGAAAGCTAAGCTTGCGATTGTAAAGGGCTAGTACGGTTGCCCCTAGCGCACCTATGCCGCTGGCTTCTGTTGGTGTGGCAATGCCAGCAAAAATTGAACCTAGTACCGAAAATATAAGTAGTAACGGTGGAATAATGTTTTTAAGTACCGACTTAACTACCGCCCATTCAAGTTCACGATAATTTTCGGGCAATGGCGCCATTGCCGGCTTTGCGTAAGCAATAATAAATATATAAGCTAAATAAAGTCCGCCAAGAATGAGGCCGGGGAATACTGCGCCCATAAATAAGTCGCCTACAGAAAGCGCTAATTGGTCGGCCATAATAACCAACATAATACTAGGAGGAAGTAAGATGCCTAATGTGCCCGCACTACAAATAGTCCCTGCGGCCAGTGACTTGCTATAACCTTGCTTCAGCATTGCTGGCAGCGATAGTAAGCCTAGTAGTACAACCGATGCACCAATAATGCCGGTAGAGGCTGCTAAAATAATACCGATCAGTGTGACGGTAATAGCCAGTCCACCCCGTACTTTACCGAAAAGTTCTTGCATAGAAAGCATTAAACGTTCGGCTACGCCGGATTGATCAAGCATCAATCCCATGAAAATAAACATGGGGAGGGCGACGAGTACCCAGTTCTCCATTAAGGAGTAGAGTCGCGATACCACCAGACCCAATGTATTTAAGTCTAGGCCAGTAATAGTGCCTAGATAGATGTCGGCAAGGTATCCCAGTAAACCATAGATAACCCCCACACCCGCTAAAACGTAACCTACCGGAATGCCGGTAAATAAGAAGGCGATGAAGGTAAAAAACATCGCAATAACTAAAATTTCATTAATTTCCATGATTAATCTTCTCTACTTTTAATCAATGCATCAATATTGTTTAATAAGCGCGAAACCACAGCGCAAACAAACACGATAAAGCTAATAGGGATAACGGCCTTAATCGCCCATCTAAACGGTAAGCCTAGTGGTGAGTTGGACGTTTCATTAATCATGTATGAGCTTAATACATAAGGAATTGCGTTATAAATAACAACGAAAGTAAAAGGTAGAATAAAAAATATAGAGCCAATAATTTCCCACGTTAAAACGGTACGTTTTCTCAATCTGTCGGCGATAATGTCGACTCTTACTTGGCTGTTGGTGATTTCGGCATAAGAAATGCCAAACATCATACCGATCGCATATAAATGCCATTGAATTTCTTCGAAAATAATCAGGCCATTACTAAAACCATAACGTAAAGTGACGTTAAGCAAGATGGCTGCGATAAGTAGTACGTAACTCCAGCAAAAAATAGCGGCAGAAGCATGTACGATTTTACTTAAGACATTGGCAATAGTGGCTAAAACTGAACCGCTAGCGGATGGTTGAGACGGTTGGTGGCTTACAGACATCTGCATAAGCTCCATAAAGTGGTATGTAATATAAAGAGGAGGGTAAGCGCGCTAATCCGCGCTTACCCTAACTTCTATGAGAAAGGAGAAAATAGAAAGCTAGATTTTACTTACGCGGTAAAAAGGCATTCTTTTCCCAAAGGGCATAGTCAGCACGGAAGGCGCTTAGGTCTGCCCAGATTTTTGCGAAGTCAGCATCTTTGGCTTTTTGCTCAACCACTACCTCGTCCCACTTAGACTCGAAAGTGTTTAACATTTCATCTGACCAATAGATGTTTTTAACACCGTTGGCTGCATTTTCACGCATAACGGGAGCTTGAATGGCTTCACCTAGCGCTAGCGAATCTAGAGTGGCTGCACGACAAAGCTGAGTGATGACCGCTTGTTGTGTGCCGCTCATTGATTTCCAGGTGTCTTTGTTAACCAGTAACTCAAACACGGTGGCTTGTTGATGCCAGCCAGGATAGTAGTTAAATTTAGCGATTTTGCTAACACCAATACGTTTATCGATCGCAGGCATGGAGAATTCAGTCGCATCAATTGCGCCTTTTTCTAGTGCTGGAAAGATTTCGCCACCAGGAAGTCCTACGGTACTAACACCCAGTTTTTCCATCACCTCGGCACCTAAGCCAAAGAAGCGCATCTTAAGACCTTTTAAGTCTGCTGCAGATTTAATTTCTTTTTTAAACCAACCTGAAGTTTCTGGTGCGATAACACCACAGACTTGCGTTTTAACGTTGTAGCCTGATTTGTCATAAAGCTCTTGGTGAAGCTTTGCACCATTACCATACATAAACCATGCTAGATATTCTGGTGCTTCTGGACCAAAAGGCACTGCTGAGAATAGGCGTGCAGCAGGCATTTTTCCGCCCCAGTTACCTGGGGTTGCATAACCCGCTTGTACTTGCCCCTGTGATACAGCATCTAGTATCTCGCCAGAAGAGATCAATTTTTTAGGCTCATATAATTTAACTTTAACGCTACCGCCACTTAAAATTGATGCGTTGTCGGCAAGATATTTGGCGGGAGAACCCAGACCAGGTAAATGGGAGCCATAGTAAATTGGCATTTTGAGTAATATGGGCTTATCTTCTGCCGCGGCATACATTGACAGCTGAGCGGTGGCTGCAAGGGTGCAGACGGCAAGGCTAATGGACTTGATGGTTTTCATGGAAAATTCCTCGAAATGGTTATCATTATTAATAGTTACGTGGATCTATATGTCCGTAAACGTCACCCGACAACATGATTTATTGTAAAGTTTTATGTTGTGGGTTTACGCTAAATGGGTAAATTGGTAATACCAATACCTTTCAGCGGCGATCAATCTATCGCCATTGTAAAAGTTTGTCAATATGTTGATTGATTTTTTTTTCGAATTAAATCCGGTTTTTTTTGGAAAAAGTACTGGAGTTTTGTAGAGAATCGAAATAAGATGGGTTGTTAAATTGGTAATACCAATTGTTTTTTGATGAAATGTGCTTCTATTTCGGCAGCCATGATTTACTGTTAAATACTGCTGATGTTTGGTGGAGCGTTACACTATGAGGATAATTCTATGCGGCTTAAAGATTGCCATAACTTTCATGATTTTCGTCGCCTTGCACAAAGGCGATTACCCGGGCCTATTTTTCATTATATCGATGGTGGTGCAGATGATGAGTCAACCTATCGGCGTAATACCAGCGCATTTGAATCCTGTGATTTGATCCCGAACGTATTAAGAGGCGTTGAAAATGTTGATCTGTCAGTAACAGTGATGGGTCAAAAACTGGATATGCCTGTTTATTGTTCGCCAACAGCATTGCAGCGATTGTTTCATCATCAGGGTGAAAGGGCAGTGGCTGCAGCAGCGGAGAAATACGGCACACTGTTTGGCGTCTCTTCGTTAGGCACGGTCAGTTTAGAGGAAATTGCTCGGCAAATTGAGTCGCCACAAATGTATCAATTTTATTTTCATAAAGACCGTGGCCTTAATCAAGTGATGATGGAAAAGGCGAAGGCAGCAGGCGTACAGGTGATGATGCTGACGGTGGACTCGATTACCGGCGGTAATAGAGAGCGTGATTTACGGACCGGCTTTTCTATCCCCTTCAGGTTAACTTTGGCAGGCATGGTTCAATTTGCGATTAAGCCACTCTGGGGTATTAATTATGTGCTGCATGAAAGGTTTAGATTGCCGCAACTTGAAGAACATGTAGATATGAGTGGTGGAGCGAGTTCTATCGGGGATTACTTTACTAAGATGTTGGACCCTGCCATGAATTGGGATGATGTGGCAGAAATGGTGAAGTTTTGGGATGGTGAATTTTGTCTGAAAGGCATAATGAGTAAGGAGGATGCTCGCAAGGCGGTAGACATCGGTTGTACGGGTATTGTTGTTTCCAACCACGGAGGCCGACAGTTAGATGGATCGCGAAGCTCATTTGATCAATTGGCGGAGATTGTGGATGAGGTGGGCGATGAAATTGATGTGATCTTTGATAGTGGTGTGCAGCGAGGGACGCATGTCCTTAAAGCCTTATCACTGGGTGCAAAAGCCGTCGGTATCGGTAGGATGTATCTGTATCCACTGGCGGCTGCTGGGCAGCCAGGAGTGGAGCGTGCACTAGGCTTGATGAGAGCAGAGCTGGAGCGTGGTATGAAACTGATGGGGCGCACCTCAATCGATCAGTTATCCCGTGATAATTTACGTTTTCGCTGATAAATAGTGAAAAAATCGTAGACTCAAAAATACGCAAAAGGCGTATACTATCCACCGAGCTATTTATGTGTGAGGTGGTCGTATCAACAAAGAACGTGTCAGCAAGTCACGGATTTCCGATGTCATATTAGATCAGTTAAGTAATATGATTTTAGCGGGAAAATACAGTGCGGGAGAAAAGTTACCACCGGAGCGCGAGTTAGCTGCGCAGCTTAATACTTCTCGCCCCTCGGTTCGCGCCGCACTTTCAAAGCTAGAGTCAAAAGGCTTAATTACTCGTGTGCAAGGTGGGGGAACTTATGTGTCCGATAAGGTCGAAGCCTCTTTTATGGATCCATTACTTGAATTGTTTCAGGAAAATCAGGATTTCAAATACGATATTCTTGAGTATCGTCATGCGTTAGATGAGGCATGTTGCTACTTAGCGGCGACGCGAGCGACAGCCGAAGAAAAGCAAAATATTAAGCAAAAGTATGAAACATGGGTAAAGCTACAAGAAGCCTTCGAGGACCCTGAAGCAGAAGCTGAGGCCGATTTGGCTTTTCATTTGTCGATAGCAGAGGCGACGCATAATGTGATTCTGCCTTATGCCATGCAAACATCACTAAAATTATTAAAACATAGTGTAACAATTAATCTACGCACTATTTATACTAGTAGAGATGGGCAGAAGTTATTATTTGATCAGCATACAGCCATGTTGAATGCTATTTTGGCAAGTGATGGAGATGCGGCTAGAGAAGCGGCACGAGCACACTTGAATTCAGTGCAAAGTGAGATGGAAAAAGCGGATATTCGGCAGCAACGAGATAGTCGAGCCAAGCTAAATAAAAAAACATTTCAGGCACGATAGTGGTTGGTATTGGATTAGTTGTGGTTTAAATTATGAATTCAGTAGTGTTGATTGAACGAATCTTTTTTACCGTTTTTCCCTTGGTAGCCATTGTTGGTATTGGCTATTTTTATGCAAGGCGTCGCAGTGTGGACATGACTTCTGCCAATGCCGCTAATATTGATATTTTTATTCCTGCCTTGTTGTTTTCTGTGTTGTCCGCCGAATCGTTTGAATTTATTTCCTATGGGTACCTTGCCTTAGGTGCTCTATTAATTGTTCTGGGATCCGGTATTTTATTATTTCCAGTGTGTAAGATTCTAGGCCTCAATATAAAAACATTTTTACCGCCGATGATGTTTAATAATAGTGGTAATTTGGGTTTGCCATTGGTATTGCTGGCTTTTGGTAAAGACGCCCTTCCTGCTGCGGTAGTTTTGTTTATTGTGGAAAATCTACTGCACTTTACTGTAGGCTTGTACATTTTAGATCGTAAAACTAACCCCATTAAGTTGCTGAAAATGCCAATGATTTTAGCTACTTTTTTGGGCCTGTTGTGGAGTTATTTTCAGCTACCAATATATCCAGCAATAAGAACGGCTATTGATATGTTAGGGCAAATTGCTATTCCTCTTATGTTGTTTGCTCTCGGTGTGCGAATGACTGCAGTGAATTTTACCCATTGGAAAATTAGTTTGTTAGGTGCCATTCTGTGTCCACTCAGCGGGCTTGTTTGTGCGCTGATTCTGTTACAATTTATGGATTTCGAGCCTATCCAAGTGAGTTATCTGATACTATTTTCTGTATTGCCGCCGGCTTTATTAAATTACATGGTAGCCGAGCGCTATCAACAAGAGCCAGAGCAGGTTGCGGCTATAGTGTTAATTGGTAATATGGCAAGCTTGCTGTTCGTGCCTTTAACCCTATTCTTTATTCTGCCTTAAGCTCCATTGCACGCGGATGTTGTAATAACGTTGCACACAAAAATAATACAAAGCGATAAGGAGTAGAAATGAATTTTCTTAACGGGTTAACCTTGCTGTTGGTTTATCAACTGCTTGGCGAGGTGTTATCAAGGTTGTTGCAAATACCTATTCCGGGCCCTGTTCTAGGTATGTTGCTGCTATTTTTTTCATTATTTTTCTTTAAAAAAACTAAAAAAATTATTGGTAAATCGTCGTCTGCAATACTCAGTCATTTATCCTTATTATTTATTCCTGCAGGCGTAGGTCTAATGACTCACTTTGGTCGCTTAGAGAAAGAATGGTTACCTATTTCCATAGCGATTTTTTTGGGTGCGATCATTAGTTTTGTGGTGACCGCTTGGCTGATGCAACTGACTATTCGGGTGATGAATAAAAAAGTAGCGCAGGAGAATAATGATGGGTAGTGATCATCAGCTGGCAGCCATTTGGGTGTATTTATCTACCACGCCTTTAATGGGCTTAACCTTAACCTTGGTGATTTATAGCGTGGTCTACCAGTTGTATATTCGCAGCCAGTCTAATCCATTATTGAACCCCGTATTAGTGTCTATCACCTCTATTATTACTGTGCTACTGATCACGGATACGTCTTATCAAACCTATTTTGATGGTGCGCAGTATATCCACTTCTTATTAGGGCCTGCCACGGTCGCTTTAGCGGTCCCGTTGTTTGAGCAACTTCCGAAGCTTAAACGTTTATGGTTGCCCGTGTTGGTATCTATTGTAGGTGGTGTTGTTATTGGTGTGATTAGTGCGGTATTGATTGCCCGTGGTTTGGGCGTTAGTTTAGAAATTCAGCTGTCTATTGTACCTAAGTCGGTTACCGCGCCGGTTGCTATGAGTATCTCTGAGCAAATAGGCGGCTTGCCTGCGTTAACTGCTGCCTTTGTTGTTATAACAGGTATTACAGGTGCTTTGTTAGGTATTCATATATTGAGGCTCGCTGGAATAAAAGATGACGCAGTGAAGGGGATTGCTATGGGTGTCACTTCTCATGGTATTGGCACTGCACGCGCTTTTCAGGTGAGTCAAGAAATGGGTGCGTTTTCGGGTTTGGCCATGGCCTTAACCGCATTGACTACCGCCGTCATATTGCCTTGGTTAATGCAGTGGTTGTTTTGATTAGTGGTGAATCATAAGTGAGAAATGAGTGATCGGAAGTGCTCTTAAGAATAATACCTAGGAGCCTGTCGGACTTAACACTGTTCTACTGCGGAAAAGCAGGAACCAGCCATTTTTCACGGTCAATTTCGTTAAATAGAGCGACTATTCGCCTTAATCGACTGCAAAAACTGACTAATTCCTGCTTTCCCTCGCTACGAACGGTTAAGTCCGACAGGCTCCTAGGAATACTTCTCAATTATCGTCGCGCCGCTATTCTTGATCTAATAATTCGATCCAATGTTTTACCGGCACACCGGCCTTTGTTTCCAGGTGCATTTGGCAGCCTACATTGGCAGTAACAATTTGTTCGGGTTGGTCGATGGTTAGCGCGGTTAATTTGTTATCTAATAGTTGTTGGCTAGTGTCTGGCTGAAGAATAGAATAAGTTCCGGCAGAACCACAGCATAGATGTTTGTCGGTTGTTTTGGTCAGTGGGACACCGGCTTTTTCAAGCAGGCTTTCTACTCCTCCTGTTAACTGCTGCCCATGCTGTAATGTACAAGGGCAGTGATACGCTGTGGGCTTTTGCTTTTTAATGTTTAGCTGCCCAAGGTCTTCTTTGCCTAAAATCTCACTAATGTCTTGGGTGAGCTCAGTTACTCGTTGTGCCTTTTTTGCGTAGTTGGGATCGCCTGCTAACAGCTCACCATATTCTTTTACCATTACACCGCAACCTGATGCGGTCATGACAATAGCTTCGGCTCCGGCTTCGATGGCAGGCCACCATGCATCAATATTTTTACGCATCGCGTGTAAACCATCATCATGTGCGGCTAGGTGGTAATCGACTGCACCGCAGCAGCCTGCCTTTGGGGATTCTACTAATGTAATGCCAATTTTATCTAATACTCTTGCGCTAGCAGCATTGGTATTGGGTGTGGTAACTGATTGAGCGCAACCAGCCAATGCAATCATTTTACGCTTGTGGCTAGAGGCAGGCCAAGGAGAAGCCGTTTTCTTTGGCGGTATTTTTGCTTTCAATTTCCCCGTCAGTAATGGCCTACATAATTGCCCCCAAAACAATAAAAAACCAAAGCGTTTAGGGTAGGGCAATATCTTGCGTAACGACCAACGTATAAAACGATCACAAGGGCTGCGTGATATTTTTTCTTCAACGATGCCTCTACCAATATCCACTAGTCGGCCATATTTGACCCCAGAAGGACAGGTGGTTTCGCAACTGCGGCAGGTTAAGCAACGGTCTAAATGCGTTTGTGTTTTTTCAGTCACCTCATTGGTTTCTAATAATTGTTTAATGAGATAAATACGCCCGCGAGGGCCATCTCGTTCATCACCAAAATGTTGGTAGGTAGGGCAGGTGGCAGTACAAAAACCACAGTGCACACAGGCGCGAAGAATATCTTCTGCTTCGCTAACATTAGGCAGTGCTATTAAGTCGGGGTGAATATTTGTTTGCATAATATTACCTTACATCCAGTGATATAAACGACCGATATTTAAAATATGCTGAGGGTCGAATGAATCTTTTATATTGGTTTGAATTCTTTGTATCACAGGGTCGATAGATGGCAATGTTATTTGGCCAGCACCTGCAAACGCGCCTTCATTATGGCTGTTATTTTTATCAAATAGAGTAACTTCTCCGCCGTGGCGCTGTGCCCAATGACTGAGTTTTTCTTGGTCGAAGTCGCCTTTTAACCAGCGTAATGCGCCGCCCCAATCTACCAACCATGCGCTATCATCAATACTGAGACTAAAGTCATCCCAAGCAGTAGAGTTAATAGAAAAACGCCAAAGTGATTCGTTGCTAGAAAGCGGGTTAAAAAAGTCGAGTTGTCGATCGCGTAGTGTTACCCAAAAAACGCTAGCTTTCTCGCGACTTAATATTTCAGTATTGTTGTGCTCACGGGTGAATGTTTCCAGTATTTTGTCAACCGCAATTGTTGCCCCTGAAAATTGTAAATATACATAACCGTCGACCCAGCTAGCCGCGCTGAGCGGTGTTGGTTGTCCTGCTAGCTGGTTCATGGTGTTAATGGCCTCAGCTTGGGGTGAGGCTTGCCGCACCGTCATGGTCGCGTTAGCACGGGGTAGGACTTTGAAGCTAATCTCAGTCATCAGTCCAAGCGTGCCCATAGCGCCGGCTTGTAATCGTGAGACATCGTAGCCGGCAACATTTTTCATTACCTTGCCACCAAAACGTAGGTATTCACCTTTACCGTTGATAAGATTGACGCCGAGTACATGATCGCGTAAAGATCCCGTCCAAGGGCGTGATGGCCCCGCTTGATTACTTGCCAAAGAACCGCCAATCGTGGCTTGGCCATTAAAGCGTGCGGGATCGCAGGCTAGGGTTTGTTGGTTTTCTCCAAGTACCGCATCAATCTCGGCAAGTGTTGTACCTGCGCGTGCGGTCATGACTAATTCTACCGGCTCGTAGTTAATGATGCCGCTGTGTTCACGCGTAGAAATAACCGGGGCATCACTGTTAATACGGTTACCTAAAAGGTGCTTAGTGCCATTGCCTTCGATGCTAATAGGTGTTTTTGTATCGTAGGCTTGCTTCATTCGGTCGATGATGTTTTTTGTATCATCACTTGCTGTGAAGTCAGAAGGCGATATTTTTTGGAGGTTGTTCATACGACATTTTCCCCGGTCGAATGATGATCACAGCCTTTATTAGTCTTGTCTTTGCCTAATGCTCGGTACTCTTGGCAACGTTTTAACATGGGAATACCTTTGCCTGGATTGAGTGTTGTGTTGGGATCGAAGGCAAATTTAATGCTGTGAAATTGCGCTATTTCTGCATCATTAAATTGTGTTGCCATTTGACGGATTTTTTCTAAACCTACGCCATGTTCTCCAGTAATACATCCACCTACTTCTACACAGAGGTCTAAAATTTTTCCGCCAAATTCTTCGGTTTTTTCAAATTCACCGGGAATGTTGGCATCAAATAAAATCAGAGGATGTAAATTACCATCCCCCGCATGGAAAACATTGGCAACGCGCAAACCATACTCTTTTGAGAAGCGATTGATCTCTGTGAGCACATGAGCAAGCTGTCCGCGAGGAATCGTGCCGTCCATGCAATAGTAGTCTGGCGACAGTCGACCTACCGCTGGAAAGGCAGATTTTCTGCCTTTCCAAAAAAGCGCACGTTCCGTCTCATCTTTTGATATGCGCACACTGGTTGCACCTAAGCCAGTAAAGAGATCGGCAACCTGTTGAGTGTTGGCTTGTACTTCTTCTTCAGTACCATCGAGTTCGCAGAGTAAAAGTGCTTCGGCATCTACAGGATAGCCTGCATTGGCAAAAGCTTCGGAGGCTTGGATGGCATAGGAATCCATCATTTCTAAACCGCCAGGAATAATGCCTTGCGAAATGACTTCACCTACAGCATCGCCTGCAGTTTTTACCGAGTCGAAACCCGCTAGTATGACCTTGGCTTTTTGTGGAATGGGTAATAACTTCACGGTGATTTCGGTGATAACCCCCAGCATACCCTCTGAACCATTGAGTAAGGCGAGTAAATCCATACCGAAATTATCTAGGCCTTCACTGCCTATCGAAATCAATTCGCCTTGTACCGTGAGCATGCTAATTTTCAACACATTATGTACGGTTAAACCATATTTAAGGCAGTGCACGCCACCTGCATTTTCGGCCACATTACCGCCAATAGAACAGGCGATTTGTGACGACGGATCGGGAGCATAGTAGAGGCCATGTTCGGCAGCGGCTTCACTAATGGCAAGATTACGTACGCCGGGTTGTAGGCGCGCGGTTCGGGCTTTAGGATCTATTTGAATAATATGTGTGAACTTTGCCAGCGATAGTACAACGCCTTCTTTGTGAGGCGTTGCACCCGCAGATAAACTCGTGCCCGCGCCACGAGCCACCACCGGGATAGTATATTGATGAAACAGCGTTAGTGCGCGTTGCACTTGCTCAATGGTTTCGGGTAAGACCACTAACATGGGCATTTCACAGTAAGCAGCTAAGCCATCGCACTCATAGACTTTTTGTGTTTCTGCATCACTAATCACATATTCGTGCTGAATAAATACGCCGAGTTTTTTTACTAATTCTGCCGATGTTATCTGCTTCATAGTGTTGTCTGCTTCATAGTGTTGTCTGATTTATAGTGCAACCTGTTTTTGCAGGGCTGGTATTAATCGAGTGATGATTGTTGGCTAAAGAAAAAGTCTATGCCTGCCTGAGCACATTCCATGTCTTGTTGCGGGCTACCAGAGCTGACACCAATGCCGCCGACAAAGTGGCTATCGACCTGAATGGGTAAGCCGCCACCGACCGTACTTAAACGACCACCCACCTCAGTATGAATACCAAAGGCAAGATTGCCCGGAATACAGACTGCATTGTATTCATGTGTTGCCTTGCGAGCGGAGCCTGCGGTGAAAGCTTTGTCTTGGGCAACGATAATACTGTGTGCTTTACCGCCATCCATTCTTTCAAAAGCAATTAAATTACCCGATTCATCCACTACGGCGATACACATAGGCACACCTATCTCGGTGGCTTTAATGCTGGCGCCTTCGATAAAAATGTTAGCCTCACGTAGACTTAAGCGTTTAATAGTAAGCATGATGTTTTCCCTATGGTTTTATAATAGTTATGTATAAGTTAAGCGATTTTTTGTAGCGTCGAATTAGCGGCTTTAGCTTTAGCTCGGTACGCGTGTAATAGGGGTTCGGTATAACCATTGGGTTGTGCCGCACCTTCAAAAACTAGTGCGCAGGCAGACTCAAAAGCAATACCATTAAAATGCGGTGCCATCGGCTGATATTCACTGTCGTGAGTGTTTTGCTCGTCAACAATACGCGCCATACGACTCATGGTTTCTGTTACCTGTTCTTTGCTGCAAATACCATGACGTAACCAATTAGCAATATGTTGGCTGGATATACGCAAAGTGGCTCGATCTTCCATCAGGCCTACATTGTTAATGTCAGGTACTTTTGAGCAGCCTACGCCTTGATCAATCCAGCGAACAACATAGCCTAAAATACCTTGCGCATTGTTATCGAGTTCATCTTGGATCTCTTCGCTGCTTAAGCGGTGGTCACCGAGCATGGGTGGCGTTAAAATATCATTGAGACTCGCGCGTCCTCTTGATGCAATATCACCTTGGCGTTGGTGTACATCAATGGTGTGATAATGCATAGCATGTAATGTGGCTGCAGTGGGCGAGGGTACCCAAGCACAGTTAGCTCCTGCTTCTGGGTGAGCTGATTTCGCCTCCAGCATTTGTGCCATTTCGTCGGGCTTGGCCCACATGCCTTTGCCAATTTGAGCGTGTCCGGGTAGGCCACACTCTAGTCCAATATCCACATTCCAGTTTTCATAAGCGGCAATCCAAGATTCTAGTTTAATCATTTCTTTGGGCAGCATGGGGCCTGCTTCCATAGAGGTATGCATTTCGTCGCCAGTGCGATCTAAAAAGCCGGTGTTAATGAATACTAAGCGTTCTTTTACCGTGCGAATACACTCTTTTAAATTGGCTGTGGTACGGCGTTCTTCATCCATTACGCCAATTTTCATGGTGTAACGAGGTAGACGTAGAATATCTTCCACACGATTAAATAGCTGGTTACTAAGAGCCACTTCATCGGGGCCATGCATCTTCGGTTTAACTATATAAATACTTTTGGTTCGGCTGTTTTGCAAGTGGCCATCATCTTTGAAGTCGTGCATTGCGCATAAAGTAGTAAATAGTGCATCGATAAAACCTTCCGGCACTTCGTTGCCTGCGTCATCTAAAATGGCATTGCTCGTCATTAAATGACCCACATTGCGAATCAATAATAGGCTGCGTCCATGTAGGCTCAGTGTGTCCCCGGTCTTGGTGGTGTACTGACGGTCTGGATTTAGGGCGCGAGTTAAGGTTTTATCACCCTTGCTAAAGGTTTCCGATAGATCGCCCTTCATTAAGCCTAGCCAGTTACGGTACACCAACGCTTTATCTTCAGCATCGACCGCGGCAACCGAGTCTTCGCAATCCTGAATAGTACTAATGGCTGACTCTAAAACCACATCGCTAATACTAGAAGGGCTAAGCTGTCCAATAGGGTGGTTAGGATCAATATGTAATTCAATGTGTAGGTCATTATTTTTTAGCAAAATAAGATGTGGAGTCGCTATATCGCCTTGATAGGCAATATATTGAGCGCTATTAGCCAATGTAGTGGTTTGGCCATTGCTTAGTTGGATGGATAAGTTGCCCGCTTGATTGATTTTATAGAGGGCAACATCGGAGTGGCTAACATCATTGGCGAGTGGAATCGCTTGATCTAAGAATTGTTCCGTAGTGGTAATAACACGAGCACCGCGCTTTTTATTGAACTGCGCGCCGCGTTCGTAACCTGCCTCTTCTGCTATGGCGTCGGTGCCATACATGGCATCGTATAAACTACCCCAGCGAGCATTAGCAGCGTTTAAGCAAAACCGGGCATTATTGACAGGAACCACTAGTTGTGGGCCTGCAATATGGCCAATTTCGTCATCAACATTCTCCGTGCTCACCGAAAACGCCTCGCCTTCTTCTACCAGGTAGCCAATGTCTTTTAAAAAGGCGACGTAGTCTTCATGCTGGTTTAACCCCTTAGGGTTTTTGCGGTGCCAAGTGTCAATTTGCGCTTGCAGCTCGTCGCGTTTGTCTAGCAGTGTTTTATTGATAGGGGCTAAATCATTGACTAGCTCGCTAAAGCCTGCCCATACATCTTTTGCTGTTAAGTCTAAGCCGGGAAGAATGTCATTATTCAGTAGTTGGTCTAATACGGATGAAACTTGAAGACCATTTTTATTGATATATTGGCTCATGGCAAATACCTATATTGATAATACATTGATGATTGCGTTAATCCACAATAGTGTTTCTACCATAGGCTTGTCTAGCTAATTAATTGCTGGTAATACCAGTAATTAATATTTGTTTTTTTTATTATTTAGTTAACCTATTGATTTACATGAGTTATTATTTTGATTGTTAGCCATTGATGGTATAGACTTGATTGCTGGTATTACCAGATTGTGGCAGTATATTAAGACGCTGATTTATCAGGCGAAATATAAGGTGGGATTGGTGAGTATGGACGATATTGTTGAAACCCACTCCATGAGAATTTCTCGTCATTTAGAGGAGCTCATTTTGGATGGTACCTTACAACCAGGTGATAAAGTGCCTTCTGAGAGGCAACTTGCTCAGCGCTTAAAGGCCTCTAGGCCACTGATCCGAGAGGCCTTAAAGGAGCTAAGAGGTCGTGGTGTGATAGAAACTCGCCATGGGAAGGGATCTTTTATTATTGGCATGTTGAACGACGTTCAGAATGAAACGCCATTAGCGCGTTTATATGATAGTCATCCTCGTCTACTTTATGACTTACTTGAAGTGAGAGAGCTATTGGAAAGTGAGGCGGCTTGTTTGGCTGCTGAAAGGGGCACTGAGAAAGATTTTTATAAAATAACAAAAGCTTATAATGCCATGAGTGCTCCGCCGGAAGCGTTTAATGAGGTTGCCACTAGCGATATTGGCAAGTCTCGCTTATATATGGCGCAACTAGATCATGCATTTCATCGTGCGATCTATGAAGCTTCGCATAATCCAGTGTTAGTGCATACCCTGCAAAGTTTAATGCAGTTAATGCTCAATAGTGTCATGGCTTCTGTGAGTAATCTATACCATCGTGATCGCCAAAAGCAGCAGATCGATAAGCATCACCGCCAGATCTATAATGCTATTATTGATCGCAAGCCTGAAACGGCTAAAAGAGTGGCGGCAGAACATATTCGTAATGTTCGTGAGCGCATGCTAGAAATAGAGCGCGAAGAGCAGCGCTTAGAACGCGCAAAAATATGGGCGCAAGAAGAGTAGAGCTAGGCTTTAGCTATTCCCAGACTTCTCTTAATGGTTCGCCAAAGTCGTCATAAATCACTTTTTTTTTAGGGCGATGGGGTGCGGGTTTTTTGGTCGCTTGTAATTTTGACTTCTTACGTTGATCTAATGCGTTAACTTCATTGGTTAGTGGTGTGCGTGTTTGCTTTTCATTATTTAACGGAATGGAGTTGTTGATGTTCACCCCCATTTCTTTACCGCTGGCACCTTGTTCAATATCGGAGATCGCCCCACCTTTCGAAAGGAAGCGATTGACTTCATCGTCTAGTTCTTGGCGAATTTCTTTTTTGGTTTTAATTTTAATCATAAGGTCAATATAGCTTCTAAGATTGTAAAGACAAGCGTTGATTGAGTGGATTAATCGCTTGTGTTCCAGATAAATTTAAGGTGAGTTCCATCAGTTCGTTCCATGTGTCGGCATTGCGCAAGCCTTTAATGGCTTTATCGATACCATTGGCTTGTCGTATGAGTAGCGTCAACTGTTTATGGTGTAAGCGGTTAAGGGCTTGTTGAACTAGGGGTTGGCGTTTATCCCAAACTCCAGCGTTTTTGGCGGCCCATGAAAAATTTTGTCCTTGTTCGATAGCGTGGGCAATGTTGAGTAATAATCTGAGCTCTCGCGCTAAAGCCCATAGTACGGTGATGGCTTCTATACCTTCTGATCTTAGCCCATGTAGGTTTTTTACAGCGCCTCTGGCATCACCCAATAAGGCTTTGTCAATTAGCCCGAAAACGTCATAGCGAGCACTATCGGCTACAGTATTGGCAATGAGTTCAGGCGATAGCCATTCATCGGTGGCAACAAGTGTTAATTTTTCGATTTCTTGGTGAGCCGCAAGTAGATTACCCTCAATGCGCGTGGCTAATAATTCAATCACATGACTATCGGCTTTCAGGCCTGCTTGTTGTAGGCGCTGACTTAGCCAACGAGGCAATTGGGCAGGGCTAATGGGCCATATGGGCACCCAATAGCCCAGCTTTTCAATTTGCTTTACCCATTTTGAGCGCTGCGACCCACTATCTAATTTGGGTGTTACTAGCATGAGTAAATTGTCATCACTAGGGTTTTCTAAGTATGCACAAATGGCTTTGCTACCTTCCGCACCGGGCTTGCCATTTTCTATACGCAGCTCAATAATTTTTTTGTCGTCAAACAACGAGAGGCTATTAGCGGATGAAAGTAGTTGTGACCAGCTAAATTGCTTATCTACATGGTGGCGCTCTCTTTCGCTAAAGCCCGCTTGTCGGGCTGTCTGTCGGATAGCGTCGCAAGCTTCTTGCACTAAGAGTGTTTCGTCACCGCTGACGAGGTACACGGGCGCAAGTTTACCCTTTAGGTTTTGCGCTAATTGATCACTGCGTAGCTTAGCCATAAACTGTGGGCTTATTTCCTACCCAGAAACGTAACGCGCTGTAAAATTTGTCGCGCAACCTGGCGCACCATTTCTTTGCGTAATGCTTGCTCTTCCTTGTCCGAACTAGTGATCGCATTTTGGTTAAAGGTGTAATAGCGCGTGAGTTCTGCCGTGGTTTTTTTAATTAGTGGTTGACTGCTAGCATCGAAAATTTCATAGGGCACCGAGAGCGTGATTTTGTACTGTGTAGTTTGTGCTAGATTGTTGACTGTAGAGCTGCGACGCTCAAAGTATTCTTCGCCTAATACAAGTTGTATCTCGGCGGTTGCAATATCAACGAATAATTGCTTTCTAGTTAGTATTTGGCTGATTCGTTGGTAGACTTTGCCAGAGGCCACTTCGAGATAAATGGCTTGCTGAATACTCATCGAGTCATCGCTACCGCGTAAACGCCATCCACAGGCGGACAATAGTGATAATGTGAGTGTGATAGCGATGAAGTATGTCAGGTGTTTCATTGTTTGGCGCCATTCTTTATAGGTTAAGAGTTTATAGGTTAAGAGTTTATAGGTTAATAGTGACTAAATTAATTAGCGACAATGTTGACGAGCTTATTGGGAATCACAATAAGCTTGCGAATGATGTAGCCGTCAGTAAATTTCTTTACTTGCTCATTAGCCAATGCCAGTGTTTCCATCTCGTCTTTGCTAATACCATTAGGTACTTCTACTTTAGTCCGCACTTTACCGTTAACTTGTATGACCACGGTCATATTGGATTTCACTAATGCGGTGGTATCTACGCTTGGCCATGATTGGTCTATTACATTACTAGTATGACCTAACGCTAGCCACAATGCGTGGCTGATATGAGGGGCAACCGGCGCGAGTAAAAGGATGGCAGCTTCAATGGCTTCACGTTCAACAGCAAGGCTTTCTGCCGTATTACGATCAGCGCAACGATTGACCTCATTCATTAGCTCCATAATGGCGGCAATGGCGGTATTAAATTGCTGACGCACACCGTAATCATCACTAACCTTGGCAATGGTTTCGTGTGTCTTGCGACGTAGGTCTTGCTGTTGCTGGGATAAATTGCCAGTCTCTAGTGCTGCAGGTGTGCCGGCTTCGAGGTGGCCGTGTACCGTTTTCCATAGGCGTCGTAGAAAGCGACTAGCACCTTCAACGCCGGTGTCACTCCATTCCAGTGTTTGTGTCGGTGGTGCGGCGAACATGGTGAATAGGCGCACGGTATCGGCACCATAAAGGTCGACGGCGGTTTGTGGATCCACGCCATTGTTCTTAGATTTAGACATTTTTGTGGTGCCGCCAATGTCTACGGCTTCACCCGTGCTGGTCAGTGTGGCCGCTATGGGTTTGCCTTTATCATCTTTTTCGAGGCTCACATCGGCGGGGTTAAACCACTGAGTACTGCCATCATCATTTTTACGGTAATAGGTTTCTGCGAGTACCATGCCTTGGCATAACAAGCTCTTAAATGGCTCATCACAAGCGACTAAGCCTTCGTCTCGCATTAGCTTGTGGAAAAAGCGGGCATAGAGTAAATGTAATATGGCATGCTCAATACCGCCAACATATTGATCCACGGGCAGCCAATAATTGGCTCTTTCAGGGTCAAGCATTGCGTCTTTTAAATTAGAGCAGGTGTAACGTGCGTAGTACCACGATGATTCCATAAAGGTATCAAAGGTATCGGTTTCGTGTTCAGCCGCTTGGCCATTGAAGACTGTTTTTCGCCATTCAGGATCGGCCTTAATGGGAGACTGAACGCCATCCATTTCAACATCTTCTGGAAGTAGTATCGGTAGCTTCTCAAACGGTACGGCAATCTCGCCACCTTCAGGTAAATTGATGATGGGAATCGGTGTGCCCCAGTAACGTTGGCGAGAAACGCCCCAATCGCGTAGGCGGTAATTGGTTGTTGCCTTGCCTTTATTTAACGCTTCGAGTTTGCTCGTAATGGCATCAAAGGCTTGTTGAAAATCAAGGCCGTCAAATTCGTCAGAGTTAATGCAGTGGCCTTTATCGGTAAAGGCGGCTGAAGATATATCGCAAATACTATCATCTTTAGGGGCGATAACTTGAGTGATCGGTAGAGAAAACTTTTGTGCAAACTCATAATCGCGTGCATCGTGAGCCGGTACTGCCATGACTGCGCCAGAACCGTAATCCATTAAGACGTAGTTGGCGACCCAGATAGCCACCGTCTTTCCTGTTATCGGGTGAAGTGCGGTTAAGCCAGTATCCATTCCCAGTTTTTCTGCTGCCGACATATCAGCTTCAGCTGTCGACTGTTTTTTACAGGCTTGGATAAAGCTAGCAAGTTCGTTGTTGTTTTTAGCTAAATGGTTTTTTGCCAATGCGAGAGCGATAGGGTGTTCTGCTGCGATACTCACATAGGTCACTCCCATGAGGGTATCGGGGCGTGTGGTATATACATCAAAATGGTCGATGCTCTCGTTGTCTTGGCTTTCAGTGGGGGTAAGTGGTGCTGATAAATCAAAGCGTATGTCAATGCCGCGAGATTTACCAATCCAATTACGCTGCATGGTTTTTACTTTTTCTGGCCAGTCAGGTAGTTGGTCGAGGGAAGATAATAATTCCTCTGCATAAGCGGTGATTTTAATAAACCACTGGGGGATTTCTTTGCGTTCAACCACGGCACCAGAGCGCCAGCCTTTACCATCGATCACTTGTTCATTAGCTAAGACAGTTTGATCGACGGGATCCCAGTTCACCGTGGCCATTTTTTTGTAGACCATGCCTTTTTCAAAAAGGCGGGTAAAAAACCATTGTTCCCATTGATAATAACTGGGCTGGCAGGTGGCTAATTCACGCGTCCAATCAAAGCCAAAGCCTAGGGCATTTAACTGTTCCTTCATGTACTCAATATTACTGTATGTCCATTTGGCTGGAGCGGTGTTATTTTGAATGGCCGCATTTTCAGCGGGTAGACCAAAGGCATCCCATCCCATAGGATGTAATACATTTTTCCCTAGCATGCGTTGATAGCGTGAAATCACATCCGTAATGGTGTAATTACGTACATGCCCCATATGTAATTTACCGCTAGGGTAGGGGAACATGGCTAGACAGTAGAACTTTTCCTTGGACGGATCTTCACTGACTTCAAAACAGCGATTTTCTTTCCAATAGGTTTGGGCGGTGGTTTCTACTGTTGACGGATGGTATTGTTCTTCCATTGGTGCTGCTAGCCTTATGTGGTAGTGAATATGGGCAGTGAATAGGTGATACTAAATAGCGCTAATAGTGGATTAGATGAGCCATAAATATAGCGCTAAACATTCACTTTTAGGGCGCAGCGGTTTACGGCCCGAAGCCTGTTGCTCGGATAATGAGCCAATCGATAATTATAGAGCTTTAGTCGATCGATTGTTATCGAAAATAAGCGGAATTATTAAAATGATGTTAACAACCCTGATTAAAACGCTGTTATTACCACCCGCGATGCAAATCATGCTCATATTATTGGGTTTGTTGCTTTGGCGGTACCATCGTGGCTTATCAAGAAGTTGTTTATGGGCAGGGCTATTAAGTTTATGGCTACTGTCTTTACCTGTGGTAAGTGGGTTTTTACATGCTGGGCTGGAAGCTGCTTATAGTACTGAAGGGTATAGTACTGAAGGGTATAGTACTAAAGGGTATAGTATTGGAGGATCTAACGCAGGGGTGTCCGATCAGGCGCCTGAGCATGTCCAGGCGATTGTGGTCTTAGGTGCAGGTAGGCATTATCGAGCAGAAGAATATGGGGGGGGAGATACCTTGAGTCAAAGTGCCCTATGGCGATTACGTTATGGTGCTTATCTAGCCAAGCGCTGGAATTTGCCGATGATTGTGTCGGGGGGGCGTGTGAGAAGTTTTGATGGTCTTTCTGAAGCGCAGATATCCGTGGACTTTTTACAAAATGAATTGGGTGTAAGCACTATTTGGGCGGAGGATAATAGCCGTAATACCTGGGGGAATGCTCATTTCACCAAAACCTTGTTGGATAAAAAGGGGATAGTTAAGGTGGCATTAGTTACCCACGCTTATCATATGCGTCGCTCTGCTTATGCTTTCGATCGAGCTGGAGTGCAATATATACCTATGCCCACAGGTAGTTTAGCCGCTCAGGCACCAAGGACTTGGTGGGGAAATTGGTTGCCTACAGCTTCTGGTCTAGCACGCAGCTATTTAGCGCTTCATGAATATTTGGGTTGGCTATTCTACCAGCTGAAATAGTGCGCAGACACTCTGTGTTAGTCACTGTTTTGGTGCAAAAAAGAGAAGAAACTAGGAAAAAGCCACGTTTACTGCTGGTACAAAAATTGTATGTACTGGTTGTTAAGGCGAGCAATAAGATTTTTCCCTATGGATAGTGACCATGACTGAAGCAGAGATAAAGAATAGTATTTTAGATAACGGCACTGGGCTGTCATCGGCAAGGGGGCAGCAATCAATCGGGGCAACTCCTCTATTATCGGAAGGCAATACTGTAGTTACCACATACCACCTACGTTCAAGTTCCCTGCTGATGATCAAGCAATTAATGCATCTGTGCCGGGACACACAAAAACATCGCGGCTTAGGCATGGGTTTATTAGCGGGAAATACAGCTTTTGCCCAGCGATTTTATCGTTTGCAAACGCAAATGGCTCGTCGAGTCGATGCTTTGTATACATTTTCGCAGACGCAGAATAGTTCGCTCTCGGTTACCGAGATCAATAAAATTAATGAAGCTTGGGCGACGATCCGAGAAGGCTGGCATGAGGATTCGGTATTAGAGAGTTTTCAGTTTCATAGTTATGTTATCGAACAATTATTACACATGGTGATACAACTTTCTCAGTGTTTACAAGCAGTGCCTGCTCGACTTAGCGATACTGGGTCTAAGTTAGTAACCCTGTTTCAGACGCCCGCAGATGAACCCTTAGACGGTCGGTGCAAAGATGATTTGCTGGTTTTTGTTTGTTATCAATTACCGCGCATGATTGAGTCCTTAGGGATGGTGCGTGCGCTAGCGACGCATTCTGCGAGTTTGGGGCATCATATTGAAGAGCATGATAAAAAAATGCGGTATTTGTGTCAGTGTGTACAAACACAAAAATACCCATTGATTAAACTTGCCGAGAAGTTACAAAGCAGTATGGGGGCGGCTTTTCCATCCGTACTGGTGGTTAAAACCTATGAGTTTAAGGTAGATGCTTTCATAGAAAAGGTGAGTCGGCAGGTCATTGGACAAGAAAATATAACCGTGGTGAGTGATGATTTGTTTGCCATGGTGACTGATATTATGGATGTTTATTGGCGCATTATTGATGAAGGGCTTGATGTACTGCATCATCAGCAAGACGAAGCGCTAGATACTTGGTATTTAAAGGGCTAATATTTTCCATTCATTCATTCATTTTTATTTTAATTGTCATTAAGCCGTCACAAAATGACTATATAAATTACTTATCATTAAGTGATTGCTGCTAGTATTGCGGCATTAGATAGCTACTGTAGACTTACTATGCAGGGTCCAGTTATAGAGATCAGGATGAAGTTTACAATATAGGATGTATTTGTGGAAAAAAATGATTATTCGTTTGAGCTCATTCGTTTGTCCAACCGCTTGGGCATGGATTTTGATATAGATGTTCGTTTGCTCTTAGTTGAAAATGAACAGCTAGTTATTGTCCGGGCCAATAGGCACCATCACCGTTCGTCAGTGGCCAAAAATATGGAGCATATTGCTTTTCAGTTAAGGGCCATGTTTACTGAAAAGAATATTGGGTTTTCTATTGTTGAATATAGGGATCGCAGTAATACAAAAGAAACATGTGAAGAATGGTGGCAATGGCGTTTTCGCTGGGTAGGTAATACGGCACTTGATGGGCAGTGTTATGCTTTGTCAACTACCAAGGCTGAATGGCTTAAGTGTATATTGTTAAATAAATCGTTAGAACTAAAAAAAGCAAGTTAACTATCTTTTTCTAGCGCCTTTTTGATTAGCTATTTTTCACACCTCTGTATTTTTTCGATCATAGCCTGTCAGCCCCATGACGAATAACAGGCTAAGCACTAAATAGTTTTTCCAATACATAAACGGTGTTGAACCTACCATGGGTAACACCGAGCCTTCCATGCTCGTCATAATGAATTGTTCGCTTTGCTGTTGAACCTCACCGTTGGGTTTTATAATCGCACTAACGCCATTATTGGTGCCACGAATAATATAACGACCGACTTCAATTGCGCGCATGCGCACCATCTGAAAATGTTGCAAAGGTCCAATGGAATCACCAAACCATGCATCATTACTCACTGTTAATAATACATTCGCATCGGCGGCCAATGTAGCAACTAGTGCAGGGTAGGTGATTTCATAACAAATCGCATTAGCCAATGTGTATTGCCCAACACGTAGATTTTTTTGGTCAGCGGGACCTGAAGAAATGACCGAAAAAGGTAAGTTAAAAAATTCGATTAACCCGCGTATCCAATGTTCTAAAGGCACATATTCACCAAAGGGTACTAGGCGTTGTTTGTGATAGATACCGTCACTATCGCCGATGCCAATAATACTATTAAAGTATTGTGGGCGTTTACCGTCAGCGCTTGCTTGGTCGTATAGCACGCCACTGATAACAGTGGTGTTATGTTGTTTGGCAAGTACACTAGTTTCTTCGATAAAGCCAAGAGAGTCATGATAGACGCTAGGAATAGCGGCTTCAGGCCAAATGATCCAATCATTTTTCCACAGAGGTTTGCTGAGTAAGCGCAAGCGTTGCTTAATGGTTTCTTGGTATTCTCTTGTCCAGCGTAGCTCTTGGGGAATATTCGGTTGTACTAGCCCAACGGTGATGTCGCTATCAATACTCGATGTCCATTGAATGTTTTTCAGTCCGTAGCCTCCGAGCCAAATACTAATAATAAATACACTGGAGATACATTTAGTTTTTGTTGAAAACTGTTGGCTAAACAGTGAGGTTAAAAAGCAGCTGGATACTATAGCCCACAAGCTAAGCAGCAATACACCGCCAATAGGCGCCCATCCGGCCAGCCCGTTATCAACATGGCTATAGCCTATAAAGAGCCAAGGGAAACCCGTTAGGAACCAAGTGCGTATCCATTCACTCAGCACCCAAATTAAAGGCATACCAATGAATAAACGTAAGTTGGGTTTGATCCATTTTAAGGTGTAAAAAGGTAGTGCGAATACGAAGGCAACAAAACTAACAAATAGAGCAGTTAACAACAGTGATAATAAAAATGAAGCCGAGCCAAAGTGGTAAATGCTAACGTAAACCCAAGAAACACCAGTAGCAAAATAGGCGATAGCAAAAGCAAAGGCGTGATAAAAAAAATCTTTTGCAGATCGAGAATAAGTACTCAGCCCCGCAAAAATGGCGATGCTAACTAAGCCTACCAGCCAAACATTATAGGGCGCAAAGCTTAGCGGGCTTATGCCGCCCATGATCATGCAGAGTGAATACCTTAGCCAGCGGGATTGCCGATCATTATTTCGAAAAAAATGACCACCAAGACAATCAGCAATAAAAGTCGGCGACATAACTCTTGGCGGCATAGTAATAGGGCTTATATAGTGGCCTGTTTAAGCGGCAATTTTAGGAAGTGATAAGCGCAGCAAATGCACCTGTCTATTGTCTGAATAGAGTACGCGAAATTCGAACCCCTTAATAGTAGTGAATTCATTACGTTGAGGTAAGTGACCGAATGCTTTCATCAGTAAACCGCCAATGGTATCAAACTCTTCATCGTTTAGTGTTGACTTGAAGTGATCATTAAACTCTTCAATGGGGGTCAATGCTTTAATGATGTAATCGTTATCCGAGACTTTACGAATATAGCCGTCGCCATTATCATCATCGGTTTCATCGCTAATTTCACCGACAATCTCTTCTAAAATATCTTCAATGGTGATTAAGCCAGAAATGCCGCCGTACTCATCAATGACGAGAGCCATATGATAACGGTTTTCGCGAAACTCCCGTAGCAAGACATTTAAGCGTTTGCTTTCAGGGATGATGGTTGCCTGTCGAATAATAGAATCTAGTGCAAAACCATCGTGTCCCTTAAGGACTAGTGGCAGTAAATCTTTTGCTAATAAAACACCGCGAATATCATCAATATTTTCACCAATAACGGGAAAGCGAGAATGTCCAGAATCAATGGCTTTATTAATAAATTCTTCAGTGGGATCATTAATGTTGACGGTGACCATTTGTGTCCGCGGAATCATGATTTCGCGTACTTGTTGGCCAGAGACTTCAAGTGCCCCTTGAATAATTTCTAGGGCTTCTTGGTCAAGTAGCTGATTGTCAGCGGCATCTTTAATGATGTCGAGCAATTCTTCTTGGGATTGGGGTTCGCCAGAAAAGGCGTTAATCAGTTTATCAATCCAGGATTTCTCCTGCTGACTACTTGGAGGTTCGTCGTTCATTAAAGGTATTCTTCATTGTTACGGTCGATTATGGTATGAGAAACAAGGGGGTAGAGTCAATCATTATTCTATTGTTTGAGACTAGGCTAATTAGCGGTATAGGGTGACGGAAAGCCGAGGCTATCGAGAATGTGTATTTCTAGTGCCTCCATCGTATCGGCATCATTGTCTTCTATATGATCATAACCGACTAGGTGCAAGGCGCCGTGAATGACCATATGTGCCCAATGAGCGGTTAGCATTTTTTGTTGTTCGGTGGCTTCCCTTTCCACAATGGGTGCACAAATGACGAGGTCGCCGATTAAGGCTAGCTCAAGAAACTCAGGTATGTCTGCAGGAAAAGACAGTACATTAGTGGGTTTATCTTGTTGACGATAGTCGCTATTTAGGCGCTGGCTTTCTGCTTCATCTACTATGCGGATACTGAGTTCTGCATCAGGTTTACTACTCTTCAGCGCGGCATCTGCCCAAAGGCTAAATAAGCTTGCATCGGGAATATGCTTGGCCGTAGACGCGAGCTGTAAATCTACAAGCACGCTCATGATAAGGTCGAATCAGAGGGTTCCTTAAAAGAATCATAAGCATCTACAATGCGCTGTACTAATGGGTGGCGTACCACATCCTTTGAGGTGAAGTGGGTAAAGCTAATGCCATTCACCCCATCTAATACTTCCCGTGCATGTCTAAGTCCAGAGTTCTGTCCTCTCGGCAGGTCAATTTGGCTGGGGTCGCCATTAATCACAGCGGTAGAGCCAAAGCCAATACGTGTGAGAAACATTTTCATTTGTTCGCGCGTGGTGTTTTGACTTTCGTCTAAAATAATAAACGAATTGTTCAGTGTGCGACCGCGCATATAGGCCAGCGGAGCGACTTCAATAATATTGCGTTCAATCAGTTTATCGACGATCTCAAAGCCCATCATTTCATACAGCGCATCGAATAAAGGGCGCAAATAGGGGTCTACTTTCTGCGATAGATCGCCGGGTAAAAAGCCTAATTTTTCTCCGGCTTCAACCGCAGGACGCACCAGTAAAATGCGTTCTATCTCATCATTCAGCAATGCTTGCACAGCACAGGCGACCGCAAGATAGGTTTTTCCCGTACCTGCAGGGCCAATACCAAAGTTAATATCATTAGTCAGCACCGCGCGGACATAGGATTGTTGATTAATGCCACGAGGCTTTATCGACATTTTCTTGGTGCGAATTATCGTGAGTTCATCGACGCCAGTATCGATACGTCCGTCGCTATCGTCTTCAGGTGAATGTCGGTGACTATTGTCAGTGGATTGGTAAAACTGTTGAATGGTCAAATGCACATGATTAGGAGTGATTTCTGTGTCGTTACGAATATCCGTTAATAAGCTTTGCACAATCGTGGCAGCTACCGCAACAGACGTTTTTTTACCTTCAATAGAAAATTGCTCCCCCCGATGCAAGAGGCGGATAGAGAGGCGTTGTTCAATTTGTTGCAAATGACGATCAAATTCGCCACAGAGTGCCGCTAGTTCTTGCGGAGAGACATTTTCAAGGATAAGGCTTTTTTGTTTAAGATCGACATTAGCCTGAGGGCTAGTCTGTTTCTGATGTGATGGCAAAAGAGTCGTATTCTCCGTTTAATATAAGTTTTATAGCTGACGGTTCACAGGGTACAGTTTACAGGAAAAACAAAAAAAATTGACAGGATTTCTACAAGCCAGCAACAATTTTGGTTAGCTGTTAGCTGTTAGCTGTTAGCTGTTAGCTGTTAGCTGTTAGCTGTTAAGCTGCCATCAAGTTCATTACCTACGATGACGCCACGCAATGAATTAGGTAGAGCTTCTTGAATATCAATATCAACAAAATGATGAATCAATTCTGCATTATCGCAACGGAAATTCACCACACGGTTATTTTCGGTGCGCCCGGATAATTGCCCCGGATCTTTCTTCGAATACCCTGTGACGAGTACACGTTCGGTATTGCCTACCATCTGACGGCTAATAGCGAAGGATTGCTGATTGATGCGGTCTTGTAAGATTTTCAAGCGTTGCTTCTTCAATTCCTCTGGTGTGTCATCGGGTAAATCTGCCGCGGGTGTTCCTGGGCGAGGGCTGTAGACAAAACTAAATGACATGTCAAAGTTCATATCATGAATTAGCTTCATTGTGCCCTCAAAATCTTTCTCGGTTTCACCGGGGAAGCCCACAATAAAATCAGAAGAGAAGCTAATGTTAGGACGAATCTTTTTCAGCGCGCGTAATTTAGATTTATATTCTAATACCGTATGGCCGCGTTTCATCGCCATCAATATACGGTCAGAACCACTTTGTACGGGTAAATGAATATGGCTGACTAACTCAGGGATTTCTTTATAGGCCTGGATAAGGCTCTCAGAAAACTCCACAGGGTGTGAAGTGGTGTAACGAATACGATCAATGCCTTCGATATCGGCTACATAGCCAATCAGTTCAGCAAGGTCTACTACATGACCGTCACTAGCATCGGCTCGATATGCATTCACATTCTGGCCTAATAAATTCACTTCGCGCACGCCTTGCTGCGCCAGCTGAGCGACCTCGATTAAGACATCGGCGGTAGGGCGGCTGACTTCTTCGCCACGTGTATAAGGAACCACGCAGAAGCTACAATATTTCGAGCAACCTTCCATAATTGACACAAAAGCCGATACCCCATCGGCGACGGGCTCGGGTAAGCGATCGAATTTTTCAATCTCTGGAAAGCTAATATCCACTATCACTGCGCCATTCGGGCGAGGACTATCGATCATTTCGGGTAAGCGGTGTAGGGTTTGTGGGCCAAAAATCAGATCAACAAAGGGTGCTCGTTTGGCAATAGCGCCGCCTTCTTGGCTAGCTACACAGCCGCCCACGCCAATAATGACATCAGGTTTTTTATCTTTTAAACGTTTCCAGCGACCCAGCTGATGAAACAGTTTTTCTTGTGCTTTCTCACGAATGGAGCAGGTGTTCACTAACAGCACATCCGCCTCATACGGGTCATCTGTCTCCACCATGTCGTGACTCTCGCCCAATAAATCGCGCATCCGAGATGAGTCATACTCATTCATTTGGCAGCCGTGGGTCTTAATGTAGAGTTTCTTCTGCGGCTTATGCTCAGCAATATCGCTGGCGGCTGAAGTAGCTAGATTGTGGGGTGTATTTTGAGACATATCTTGAGACATAAGAGAGCTTACTTTGCTTGTGTGCTATTTGATCAAAATGGGGTGCGAGTATAGAGCTTATGCTCGGTAGACGCTAGCGCTGATACTCTTATTCCCTTACCGATAGGCCGTGAGCTAATGATTGTCGATAAGCCAACAGCGCAGGAATGATCGCCAGTAAAATAGAAAGCACAATAATACCAAGAGCATAGAGAGCGGTGTGGGCGGTGATGATGTTGCTGGGCAAGACAATGCCGTAATGCTCACTAATAATGGGTTGGGCGATGAGTAAGCTTACCCATAACAGGGTAATACCTAATGCAGTACCGATGATGGCAATCAGCGCGGTTTCGATTTGAACTAAGGCAAAGATAAAACGGGCGGATGCACCTGTCGCGCGCAAAATGGCAATCTCTCGTTGGCGCTGTTTTAGGGTTGATAAAATCATGGTGATCATGCCTAGCAGCGATGATGCGACGACTAAAGCCGCGACTAATGCGAGGACTTTTTCGATGATTTTCATGGATTGCCAAAGTTCACTCAATGCAATGCCCGGTAAAATCGCCAATAAAGGTTCACCACGAAACTGATTGATTTGACGCTGTAGCTGGAAGGTGCGGATTTTATTATCGAGTCCTACTAAAAAAGCCGTGATCGTTTTAGGGGTTAGGTTTTTGCTAAGTGCTGATTCGGCATCAATGGTTAAGCCCATTAATGGAGCGCCATTTTTCCAATCAACATGTATCGCTTCTATACCCGCAAGGCTCACGTGAACCGTTTGGTCAACGGGTGTGCCGGTAGGAGTTAATATGCCGACTATGGTAAAAGGTTTGTCGTCATGTTGGTTGAAGCTCACATCGCTAATGCCATGGGATAAAATAATTTTCTGGTCTAAAGTGTAATCCAATTGTTTGGCTACCTCAGCACCTAATACCACATCGTAAACGCTACTAAAGGCTTGCCCTTGTGCAAACGTTAAAGCGTTTTTCTGTCCGTAGCGATAATAGGTGAAATAATCTAGGTTAGTGCCTAATACACGATAACCTTTGTGTGAATCCCCTAATGAGAGCGGGATTGTCCAACGTATATTCTTTTGTTGGGCCACAGTTTGGTAGCTTTTCCAGCTGACATTATTGGTGGCATTGCCAATACGAAATACGGAATAGAGTAATAAATTAATTCTGCCTGAGCGTGCGCCCACAATTAAATCGGTACCTGAAAGCGTTTGGGTAAAGCTGTTTTTTACCTCATGGCGAATATGTTCTACGGCTAATACAATCATCACGCTAACGGCGATAGAAATGACCGTGAGCAACACGGTGCTTAGTCGATTGCGCAGGCTGGCAAAGGCAATATTAAAAATCATGATATTGCACCGTTTTATTTAAGCTTTGTAGGTTCACTTGGACATCAAAATGGTTTGCAAGCGATTGATCGTGGCTAACAAACAACACCGTGCTATTGGTTAATGCGCACTGTTCAAGCAATAAGCGAATAAAGGCATCACGCGTGTTGCCATCTAATGCCGAGGTGGGTTCGTCGGCTATGATAAGCTCGGGTTGATGGTATAAGGCTCTTGCAACAGCGATGCGTTGTTGTTGTCCTACGCTAAGTTGATTGGCTTTTTGTGTTAACAGTTGCGCGTCTACCTTGAGCTGATCCATCAATAGCAATAGACGCTCAGGATTGTTTTTTTGTCCCGAAAAATAACGGCTTAGGCCTATATTTTCTGCAACCGATAAATATGGAATCAAATTAAATTGCTGGAATATTACGCCCATCTTTTGCGCCCGTAATCGGTCGCGTTGGCGGTGATTTAATGTGTGTAAGGTTTCTCCGGTAACACGGATAAAGCCGTGTTTTATCGGTAAAATACCTGCTATTATATTCAATAGCGTGGATTTTCCTGAACCCGACTGGCCATACAAAAATACCCGTGAGCCTGAGTCTATTGTCCACTCAGGAATCTCCAAGGTGGGCTGCTTGGCATGAGGCCATGTGTAACGTAAATCGTTGATATGAATAGCGCTAGAGTCAGATTTCATTGTGTTTAATATTGTTTTTAACGTAATTTAATAAGTAGTTTAATAAGTGATTTAGTCAGTGTAGGTTAACGGGTATATTACCCATTATTAGAGAGTTTATTATGCACAATATTCGTCAAACAATCACAGCTTATCGCCCTAAGGTGTGTAATAGATCATGCTTTTTCTTGGTCGTGCTTTTCGTCACGCTACTGTCGAGTATGTCAGTATCCGCTAAGCGTTTTACCGAGATGCAATGGGTCGATCTTATCCCATCGCAAGATCTTGAAGTTTTATTAAATCCGCCAGTATCATTAACTTCTATTCCCGATGGTTCGGCGCTTGATGTGCTACCTAATGATGTTTTTGGTGATTCATTAGCGGATTCTGTGGATCAAGCCATCTCTTCTAGCAAGGCACCCATAACCCAGGAAGAGCAACGTTATTATGACGCTCTTCAATCCGTCAGTATTAAAGAAGAATTACGTAATAAAAATATTCGTATAGCGGGTTTTGTTGTGCCTGTTGAGTATGGTGATAATCAAGTGATTACCGAGTTTTTTCTTGTGCCTTACTTTGGCGCCTGCATCCATATGCCAGCTCCGCCACCTAATCAAATTATTTATGTGAAATATTCAGCGGGTCTTACGATAGATGCCCTGTATGATCCTTTCTGGATAGAGGGGCAATTGTTAACCGCCATCGTCGAAAACGATATAGCGTTATCAGCCTATTCAATAAAGGCGGATAACATTAAGCCTTATGAAGAATACAAAAAATAGCGCTACGCTATTTTCCTGCCCTGTTAACTTCTCTCGTTGACTATTTAAAGTTAAGCCGTGTATCGGTAGGCGTGAGTGTCTGCGAACCTTGTTGCTTGTCAGTTAACCAATTCACCTTAATCTTTTCAAAGCCCTTAAAAGCGCTAAAAGCAGTTATCGTAGCGCTTTGGTTGGTAAGGGGGGCATCACACTCCAGCACATAATGCACGTGAAAGTCACTATGTTCGCTACCCTGCTTTTCGTGCTCATGTGAGTGCTCATTACTATGATCTTTGGTTGGATGCTCCGCATGATCTTGCTTGTTGTGATGAGAATCGTCGTTATGATCCGTGTCGTTATTTTTGCCAAAGGGTGCCTCAACATCATCGCTGATTTGTTGACAGCTAATGTTCGAAAATTGAATGAGGTTACTGTACTGACTCAACGTCGCGATGCTGTCCTTTAGTTTTTTCTTTTGTGCAGTAGTCGAGGGTGCATGTTCAAACCCTAGGATGTTAGCTGCAGGCGACTCCATCTCAAGTAAAATACGCTGTTGCTCAATAGCAATAAACAATGTGGCATTGCCGTGAACATGGGGCTCAGCAGCCTGCGATAAAAGCGGTAATAAAGCGGCACAGCCTAGTAAAGAACGGTAAAGCATAAGGTATCCCCAAAGATAATGGTTGTTTATTTTGTTATGTTATAACATAAAAATTATTCAGTCTATTTATTTTTTCGTTCTTTCTTTCTCCATAGGCGGGCACTGGTTAAGTGGCTATCAAATACGCAACCCCTGTTTTTTACTTCGGTTTAAGGAGTGGTGCCTACCCTCGAAAATTCGGCCAGCCAATAGTTTGTATCGCTTTTTGTAATCTCGGAGAGTCAATAAATACATTTGCAATCCTTAATGATAATCATTATCATTCGTATCTCTTCGGTAGAGTACTGGCTCCCACCCAAATACATCGCCGTAATGTTAATGCATGAATTATCTAAAAGGTCCTTATTAATGTTGTTATCACATAAAAATATAGTGGCTCTTATGTTAGGAAGCAGTTTACTAACAGCGCAGTTGTCTTTTGCAGGTGAGGTGTATGAAATGAGCAAAGTCGTTGTCTCTGCTAAGGCACCAGTGGATGCGACTAAATTTGCGGGGTCAGTCACTGTTATTGACGCCGCAGATATTCGAGCAAGTGGCGCGTCTACAGTGACAGAAGTGTTGGAGTCTGTATCGGGGGTTCAATTGGTGGTGACGGGTAATAATTCAACTAAAGCCCCCCAGCTACGCGGGCAAGCTACCGATCAAGTACTCGTTCTGGTGAACGGTAAACGTTTACCCAATACCGATAGAAACTTACCTTTTGCGCCAGCGTATCGCTACAACTGGGTGCCAGTGGCAAATATTGCAAGAATTGAAGTTATCCGTGGGCCAGGCTCTAGCCTTTATGGCGCAGATGCACTTGCGGGTGTCATTAATATAATTACCCGTGAAGCCGAGAGTGAGTGGCACGGTAATCTGTCTCTGTACACTAAACAGGCAGACGGTAATGCTGGGGGTGACGAAGAGGGTGTTAGTGTTGCGGCATCAGGTGCCTTGGGTGAAAGCATGGATCTATCGCTTGCAGCAGAAACTACCCATGTTGACGCCATTTTTGATGATGCTAATGCCTTAACCCTCAAATCTGAAAAAGAAACTAAAAACTTTCAAGCGGATATAGGTATAGACCTCAGTGAAAATGATCGTTTGCAAGTGGGGGTTTTATACGGCGATGAAGAAGGTCGCGATATTGACAACGGCTTCAGTGGTGTGAACACTACAGAAAGTGATGTGCAGCGTCGTCGAAGCTCGATTGATTATTCAACCAAGTTGGGAAGTTTCGCAGCCAACGTTGGATTGGCTTCAAGTAATGCCGATGTTATTGAAGGGACGTCGGTATGGAAAATTGACGAAAAAAATGTCATTTTCGATATGCAAGGGCAGCTAACGCAGCAGCAGTATTTGAGTGCGGGGGTTACTTATCGTAAGGAAGCAGCAGATCGCAATGACAGTGTTGTTTTTAGCGATAGCATTAATGCGGCCACTTTGTTTTTACAAGACGTGATTAATGTTGGAGATGACAACACATTAACTCTTGGCGTCGCTTACGATAATCATAGTAAATACGATAACGAAGTGAGCCCCAAAGTCAATTGGTTTTCTCAGTTGTCACCTGCTTGGGGGTTTAAAGCAGGCTACGGAGAAAGTTACTTGGCACCTTCTCTTCGCGAAGGCTCCGCTGCGTATATAGTGTCCGCAGGGCCAACCAGAACATACATTGGTAATGACGAGCTACAGCCAGAAACGAGTAAAACGGTTGAGCTGGGATTTACCTTCAGTGATGAGAGCACTATCGGCTCCATTACGGTGTTTAAAACGAAGACTGAAGATCTTATTGGCCTAACAGATACCGTCGATAACAGCGGTTTTTTCCCAGTGACAACAGCAGAATATAACAATATAGATGAAGCGTTAATACAGGGAGTTGAAACTGAATGGGCGTTTTATTCTGATAGCAAAGATACCAAAGTAAACCTCAGCTATACCTACCTAGATACCGAAGACCGATCAGCGGCTAACGTTGGCAAAGAACTCACTGATCGTTCAAAGCACTCGGCAAAAATTAATCTTAGACACGAATTACCTAAATGGGGTGTTCACCTATACGGAGGCGTTCGTTATATCGGTAAGCAATATACCGATGCGGCTAACACCGCAGAAATTGATGCCTATAGTGTAGCGGATATCGGTATCGCTAAAACTTTATTCAGTGATGTGCAGTTACGTTTTGGTATCCAAAATATAGGTAATAAGCGAGTAATAGATACCGGTTCAACTGAATTGCTTCAAGAAAGCCGAGCTTACAAGTTTACATTAAGCAGCCAGTTTTAGCGGCGATAGGTACCGGTGTCAGGAATGAATTTTGAGAGGTAGTCAAGGTTAAGATGGGCCTTTCATGTCTCTATTGTTCGCGCATGTTTATTTCTACCCGGTACATTTTTTAATGAATGACCTTATTTTTTATAAAAGGAGAATGTAGGATGCTACATGCAAAATGTTTCGATCGTATTTGGCAAAATAACCCATTAAGAAAACAGTACCATGATTTTATTGCACGCCATCCAAAAACACGTCAGCGGGATATAGCGAAGTCATTATCTATTACCGAAGCACAGCTAATTGATGAGCAGCTGGGTTTGAAAAGTTTACGGCTAACCACCCACTTTGCTGATTTATTAAAAGACCTTGTTGGTTTAGGTTATATCATGAACTTAACCCGTAATGACTTCGCGGTACACGAGCGTATGGGTGCCTATCAAAACATCAACATCCATGGAAAAATGGGTTTAGTGATTGCCGACGATAAAAAAATAGACTTACGCTGGTTTTTATCGCAATGGCATTCGGTTTATGCCGTGCACGAAGAACTCTCGAAGAGTGACCGCTATAGCCTGCAGTTTTTCGATAGATCGGGTATTGCGGTACAAAAAATATTTTTGCAAAAAACAAGTAACATTGATCACTACCAATATATTGTGCAACACTATTTACATGAACGTCAGTATCTGCCAGTAGAGTATGTTGTTGAGGAGATTGCTGAAAGAAATGGAGATGTATCTGCGAGCATTGTCAATACACAAGCATTACGATCAGATTGGGAGGCGATGACAGACGTACACCAATTTGTAAAGCTATTGCGTAACCATGATGTTAATCGACAGCAAGCATTTCGTGAAATCGGCAGCGATTATGCTGAGGAATTCTCTCCTAGCGATCTACAGCGTATTCTATTGTCCGCTGCAGAGTCATCTCTCCCCATCATGTGCTTTGTGGGGAATGTGGGTTGTATTCAAATATTTTCCGGCGCCATTAATAAAGTCAAAGCAATGGGTGCTTGGCTCAATATCTTAGATCAAGAATTTAATCTTCACTTAATGGAGTCCGGTATTGCAGAGGCTTGGTTAGTCAGAAAGCCGACAGCATTGGGTATTATTACCTCGTTAGAATTTTATAGTGATGATGGTCAACAAATAGTGCAGTTTTTTGGTCAGCGTCACGAACAGAAAAAAGAGAATCCCTTGTGGACAAAGCTGGCAGAAAGCGTTTTAGCGAGTGATGTTCACTATAAGCAAGTTGTTGTGGCGTAGTAGTCGGTAAAGAGTAAAAAATGCCATCCCCGAGTAGCAGCTACAAATAGCAGGTCTTTTTTAAGCTGAATTTCGTCCACGCTCATCATATTTTCGTACCTTACACCCCAAATCAAGGTAACTGTAAAACCTGTAATGTTTGTGGCAAGGGCTTCTGAGGTTGATGGCTAATCAGGAAAACTTATGCAGGAAAAAAAAGGGTTGATGAAAAAGCGGATAGTGGAATGGCGGTGTTATTCGAGGCTTGTTGTTCGAGTGCTTCATTGATTACCTCCCTAGCAGTAGGCAAGCATTTGCAACATTGTGTGGCCACGCCAAGCTCACGCCGAATGTCACGAAGGCTAGATGCCCCATTTTGAATCGACTGTTTAATCTGCGTGTCGGTGATACCCTTACAAAGGCAAACAAACATAATATCTACACTCTGGAAATAGTAATACGGCTAACTTTAATGCAAATGATAATCGTTGTCAATTGTATTTGTAATTAAAGGTTAATCTGACGAGTTAGGCCTAACAATCGATTCTAGGGTGAATAGAGGTAGGCAATAGTAGGTAAAGAGAGAGGTAAATAGTAAATTGAAGCGTAAGGCAGGAAGGCCTAAGCGCGCAGAGTTTGCTCGATAATGACCGACGGTTTGAATCTCTCCGAATGTTGAAAAAACTGTGCGCTAATCCCGTAAACCGTAGACAAGAATTGTGGCTGCAGTACATCGGCAGGTTTTCCTTGAGTAACAACATTGCCTTTTTCTATTAAGACCAAGTGATCGGCAAAGCTAGCCGCGAGCGATAAGTCATGAACGACTGCCAGCACACCGATATTGCGTTGGGTTAATTGCTTGGCCAGTGAGAGTACTTGATATTGATGAAAAATATCTAAACTCGAGGTAGGTTCATCTAAAAATAAATAGCGAGGTGTAGCGTGAGTGAAAGGATGCCATAATTGCGCCAGCACTCTAGCCAGTTGGGTGCGTTGCTGTTCGCCGCCAGAGAGCGTAGTAAATTGCCTGTCAGCCAATGTATTGATGAGCATAAACCGCATAACATCATCAACAATGTGTTCACGTTGTGAGCGATCTATTTGTTGCTCGTAGACAAAGCAACCCATGCTAACCACTTCTCTCACGGTAAAGCTAAAGGCTATGCCGTAATCTTGTGTCATTACCGCCCGCAAAGTGGATAATTGTTCGGCAGAGTAGTGGTGAAGTGGTTGCTGGTTTAGCCGTATATGACCGGATGTTGGTGCAATATCGCCAGTACACGCTTTTAGCAGTGTTGATTTTCCTGCGCCATTAGGGCCAATTAATAACGTTAATTTATCTGGTGGAAGAGTGAGATTGACGTCATTTAAGAGTTGTTTGCCCTCAATATTGACCTGTAGAGAATCAATGGTTATGCTCATCGCTACCTTCGCCTATGTCAGGTTCTATATGTTAGGTTCTATATATTATGGGCTAATCTTAATCGCTTGTTTATACAGCACGGCCAGAAAAAACGGCCCGCCAATCGCGCTAGTAATCAGCCCAATGGGCAATTCTGCTGGAATAATAGCGACCCTAGCGACGATGTCTGCCAGTGTGAGTAAGCCCGCGCCAAACAGCATGCTGGTAGGCAGTAAAAAACGGTGGTCGGGGCCAATTAATAAGCGCACTAAATGCGGTACGACAAATCCAATAAAACCAATCATACCGCTAATAGAAACCGCAGCGCCGACCGCTAAGGCCGTAAAAAAGAAAACCTGTTTTTTGAGAGTAGTGATGTTGATACCCAAATGCTGCGCTTGGTATTCTCCCAATAAATAAATATTTAATGGTTTAGCTAAGCGTAATATACCGAACAGGCTGATGCCGATACAGCATAATACGGGTAATGTGAGCGCCCAATGATTACCCCCTAAATTCCCCATCGTCCAGAACGTGAGTTCTCTGAGCTCGCTGTCATCACTGACTAATGTCAGTAAGCCAATAAGCGAACCGACGATGGCATTAACAGCAATACCCGCCAGCAGTAATGTCATTACCGTCAACTGGCCTTGATGATGGCTGATGCGATAAATAATTCCGCACACGCCTAAGCACCCAAGCATGGCGCCCAGCGGTAATGCATAAATACCAATGGTTTGGGTAAATTGGCTAAACAGAGAGTTACCCAACACAATGACCATTACGGCCCCTAATGCGCCGCCGCCAGCAACACCAATTAGACCAGGATCTGCGAGTGGATTGCGAAACAAGGCTTGCATCGCTGCACCACACACGCCCAGTGCCGCACCGACAAAGACCGAGAGCACGACACGGGGTAAACGAATATCTAACAACACAACCCTATTTAAAGAGGGCGTATTGGCCAGCGTACGGTAGGAGTCTTCGAGGATGGAGCTGTTGACGATGTTGGAAAATATTTCGCTAATGGGGATAGGTACAGCGCCAACAGCAAGTGCAGTGATGACAATAATAAAAAGTAAGCCTAGTGAAAAAGGGATCGCTTGTTGCTGCTTATTAAAGGTAGTTCGTGTATTGATTCTTTTCGTTGTTAACCCTAGCATCCATTAATGCCCCTTGGTATTAGTGCCTGATTGGTTTGGGTAACGTAGCTGATAACCGCCAGGCAGTGGAAAGTTGGGGTGAATCATGGTGCCTAACTCTACAATAGCCTGCGGCGTGCGTGGGCCAAACCCCAGCAAGTAATTACCATCAATCGAAAAAACAGCGCTATTTTTGACTGCGGTACTGTAGGAAAAATACGCTAACGCTGCCACTTGAGCTAACACCTCTTCGCCCCGGTTCATGACCACAATGACATCGGGATTGAGTACAATGGACGATTCGGGTGATAGTTTTTGCCAGCCGTTGATATCGTCCAGTACATTAACTCCCCCCGCTTCGCTAATAGCCGTGTGTGCCGACGTATCATTACCCGCTGCGATGGG
This sequence comes from Candidatus Endobugula sp., assembly GCA_047619205.1. Taxonomy (GTDB): domain Bacteria; phylum Pseudomonadota; class Gammaproteobacteria; order Pseudomonadales; family Cellvibrionaceae; genus Endobugula. The sequence goes on from JBLHJR010000013.1 coordinate 40,400, forward strand.
CGAGCCATTAGCGATGCTCAATAAAAAGAGCACGCGAGGTGTGGTGTTAATTTGTTGTCGTGCGTAACGCAGTGCGTTGAGATCAATATTAATATCCTTAATTAATTGTTCGCCCTTCTCTTTGGTGCTGATGAGTGTAGCCACCGTGCGGACTTTTTGTTTAATCGCTTCAATCGTGTTGTCGTTTTTGATGATGACGGTATTAACACCTGTCGCCTTAATTTGATTGACGATTGTAGAGGGGCCAGTATCGGCTTCGCCAATAAATAAATCTGGGCTAAGCGATAGGACGCCTTCGGCTGACACGTTGCGTACGTAGCCCAATAATGGGTGGTCTTTTGCCGCCAGTGGGTACTGGCTAGTAGAATCAACACCGACAATTTTGTGTTGCTCGCCTAAGCGATAAATAATTTCGGTAATAGAGCCGCCTGCAACGGCGACGCGTTCAATATCGGCATAACTTAATACGGAAAAAATGGCAGAGAATAGAGTGAAAATTACGCAATAAAAAAATCGTCGGGTCATCATGCCTCACCAGGAAAAAAGTAAAAATACAATACAGAGTGCTACTTCTTAATATTTCATTGAGTAAGAGTGGCTACTCACAAAAAAACAACCTGGCTGGCTGACACAACTAAGGGGTGAGGTCAATTGGCTTGGCTAAAAACAAAAAACGCAATTAATTAATCACTTAGTTAATATGAGTTTATGGGCTCGTGTTACTTGTAATACGTAATCTGCCCCCGCATGGTGAATGACTAGCTTTTTATCACCTTGTAATAATTCACGTGAAGACACTTTGCGAGTAGTGGGCTCGCTCGATGTTATCGTCGTGTTGGTAATGCGAGTGCTCATACATACTGTGCCTGTTAATAAATGCGACGAACCGACTCATTCATACCTAAATAATATTACGTGTTGTTGGCATCTAAACTAAGCAGCGCACATTGAGCATTGGGTACAAAATGTACGTGCCTAGTCAGATGGTGAGGATAATAGAGGGTTATAGCACCCATGTCAATGCAATTGAGAATCATTATCGTTCGTGTCTTGTATTTAGATATAAAGCGATGGATGTTGTGTCCGAATACTGTTTAGATAAAGAGCGGTAAAGTAGATGATTCCTTCATGCGCTCTAAAAGTATTCATTTGACGATACTTTTTTGCCTTTCTGTTGCGTCCAAAAATACACCAAGCCAATAATTAAGCCCCACATGATCGAGCTAAGCCCAAGAAAAGTAATGTTCGATAGGCCAATTAACAGTGTGATTAGTGCCGCTTCTTGATAACTATAGTGGCTATAGGGGGCAAAGCCCTAAACGTGTAAATTAATATTCGCTTTTGGGGCAGTCGATTAACAATGACTTAGAGTGGGTGTCCTCCAATGATCTCCTTGTTGGCGGACCGAACTTATCTCAACCCCGCAGGTTTTGTTTTGACTTCTTTGAAACTGCTAACCTTTCTTTTAAACGCTGCCAGGTCAATATCTGCAGTACTTATGGTGATCTGATTACTTCCGTGACTATGTGAAATAAGCTTGTCGTATTGTTGCTTATATGGTGCTTGGATAGTTGAACCGCCAAATTCACCAATATTAGTAATGACTACATGCTGATACATATGATATTGAAGAGCAGACGCCATATTATCAAAAGTGTTCACATCTTTATTATGTGCAGCTATGACAAATAAATCAGTATTGCCACGCAGATCAGCCGCTAGCTTAATGTCCGTCGCATCGTAACAAATAGCTCCAGTTAATCTAAATGGGCCGTCAGGATGCCCTTCGAGCTCAATCAAATGCTGGCAAGGACGATAACCAGTGATACCCATCTTTTCTTCATGTTTAGTCATAAACATTTTGCCTTGATCTCTAATAATCCATTGCCGCCCAGTATCGCGATAATCAGGAATGAACCAGCGCGCAAAATTTATTAACTTTCCATCATGGTCTGTAAATACCATTCCAGCAAAAATAATTGCCTGCGTTTTATCTGCCAAACGTTTAATCACATCTTGATCTTCCGGATGAATCGATACTTCAGGAAATACAATAAGGTCAGCTTGAGGTTTTGGTGCCTCATTATCCGCTCTTAACTTAGACTCTAAGGTTTTTATAGTTAACTGGCATATATCTAACAAATGAGATCTATGCCGTGCCCTCATATCAGGGTTATTAAGCTCAGGATCAACCAGGCTAAAGTCTGCTGCACGAGGTAACAATTGTTGAACTGTAACTATACGAAAACGATCATCTTCTTTCTTTGGACGCGTGATTATTGTTGGAATAACCGGTAAACGAGAAGAATCACAATATAACTCATTAAGGTATTTAAGCCTTCTGATTAGACAATCCTTTAAGGTTTCCAATCCAGTAACATTACCAATATCTGCGTAACGAAGGTGAGAAGACTCGAAGCCTGGCCACTGTAAGCAACGCATGAGTAGTTCAGAAGTCCAGGTACTTAAGGTTGAAAATTCACCTACCAACGCTTCTGGCGAATGCATCATCCCCATGCGTCTTTTATACCAGCTTGTTCTTAGCCCTTTATATGTAACTGTTTTTCCTGCTTTCCAACGGTTAGCAGTGAAGTCAGCTCCGCCGAGAGCAGCCGCTCTAAGAATTGATCCTATCCAGTAAATTGTTTCACATTGTGTATCTTCATATGTTTCTGCTAACCATTTAGGCACCTCAAAACGGGGGTCGTTATATTTTTTAGCTTCCAGTTTACAAACGATCTGATCGACCTCCGGCTGATAAAGGTTAGCCCAAGAAACCGAAAATTTTGCTTTAACACTGATAGAATCGGGTGCACGGCCCGATAAATCATTTCCATTAACAGCCGAGTCTATGAGTCCCAGGCCTAGTTTAATAAGCGCACTTTCATGTTCAAACCCGTTAGACTTTGAAGAAATGACTTTTGCCAGTCGTTGCTGTCGGGGTGCGGGAGAAATAATAACTTGTGGGGCAGCCCATCTAAGTAACTCTATAAGTTTCTTGTCGGAGCCCTGCTTCTTTAGCTGCTTCCACAAAGATTGCCAGAACGGTCCACCACGTTTGGCAAACACTTCTATAGCAGAATATTTCTTCTCTGCTAGATCTGAAATAAGTGCGAGGAAATCTGCAGAAAAAGTATCGAAATCTCCTGTGATTTGTCCTGCGACTTCAAACAAAGCACTCCGCTGTGCTTGATACCTGGGAGGGAATTTACCTAATAATATTAAATGTAAATCATGCTGAATAATCCCTTTGCCGTTACTACCCCAAACAGGCTTATTAATTACAGCTAACAACATCAACGCTTGCCGTCTTATAAATACAGCAGTTTTATCTTTAGTAACAACTTTTTGTGCGTACCGTGCTATCAACTGAATAACGTTACCTGGATCCAAATTTTCTGGATACGTAACTACCTGAAAATAACCATTAAAATCAGCTGCACATCGAAATAAATCTGCCAGTAGATAATCCATGATTGCAGCTGTATGAACGTTATCGGATTCCTCCGAGTAAGTGCTTCGGCAATAAATAGCTTTCAGCACAGGTTCGAACAGGTCGGCACAAGGATATATCTCAATCGCCTTGCGAAGTACAAGCCCCAGTGATGGGTCTTTCATCCAAGCCAGTATTAATTTTTTAGCTAATAGCTCGCTTTCATTACCGGTATTACTGAAGCCTGAACTGGCGTCACCTTCGATACCTAGACTCAGTTTTCGTTTGCTCCTAACAATACTTTCAAGTCGGTTAGCAGCGAAACGTTTTAATGTATCAGGACGAATATCATGATCAAAACTTGTTATTTGAAGTAAAGCCTGATCAGGCTCTTTTGTTGTGCTCGGCAACTGATCATCTTCAACTGTTAATAAGCTTTCCAGTATGCCAGTAGCAGAATCCAACATGTCCCTATCAGCAGGACCACTCAGCCCTCCTTGGACCATTTCGATTCGCTTGGCCATGCTACCGCTGCTATCAAGGTCCGGTAGTGACGCCACCTTTGTCTTATCCTTATTTATATTTAACTCTTTACCGCCATATTTTTTAAGTAGTTTTGTGGCACAGGTATTAATCAGATCAGCGATTTCTTGGTTACTATGCTCATCGGTACTAACTACTATTCGTAAGTCATCCACGTAGCGACAATAGTCGTGAATAACCAACTCTTGGGTATCACCTATATTGGTACCAATTAATTCTCCGAATGCCTGATCAAAATCGACTAAATAAGCATTAGCAAAAAAACCAGACGCAACTAATCCCTGAGGAAGACCATCGCTAATATCACCCATCGAATATTTTTTGGCTAAACTTAGGTCTTCTTCACTCCACGTCCAATCCATTACCCTCTTAACTGAACTCCAAAATTCAGGGCAATGTTTATGACCAAAAGAAGTAGAAATACTTTGTAGGCGTTCTTGCAAAACTCTGCGATCAATAGTGTTGTAAAATTTTCTTAGATCGAGGTTTACAATGAACACTGCGTCTACATCAGCTTGTTGCTCTGACACGACTCTACCATTAGTTATTGGTCGCTTCAGAAAGGCTTGGTAGTCAGTATAAAACTTACGGTATGTTTCACTATTGCCCCATCGAAACCATGCATCATCTTTCTCTCTCCAATCACATAACAATCGATTACCGTAGCTATACACCCCTCTTCGTAAAGCACCCTCAGCACCACCATTACCATGACTGCAATCACCTTGTTTTGTTTCAACGGCATCAGCCAAACAAAGCATCACAGCACTGGCCCATGTTTGATCTCGGATGGTTATATGCGCTAACGGCCTGAGAGGGATTTTACCCTCCGCTCTTTTAGCTTCACTTCTTGCACTTGGATGCCATCCTTCTTTTTCATCAATTACCCAAGCTTCACTTTTAGCCGCTGGCACCAACTCTAACAAATAAAGTGGTTCCTCTCTTTTCAGTAACTCAGCCCAAGACTTTGAGTTTTCTTCAACACCCAAGGCTGAAACATCTAGCGCCAAAGTATCGGCATACCAATTAAACGAACGAATATAACCGTGAGTTTTCTTCCATGCTTGTGCCATAACCACCTCATCAGCAAGGTATTCAATGCTAGGCTTGAGGCTGCGGTATTTTTCATTAATGAGTTTCATTCCATTCCTTTGAGTTGTTTATCCTAGAGCTCTATCTAATACTGCATCGGCGAGGTGGAGCTGGGTGATTTGGGCTTTGCTTAGCTGAACTTTGAGTTGGTCGCAGAGGCCCATAAGTTCGTCAATTTTGGCAACTATGTTGCTGATTTCTTCAAGCGGAGGGCAGGGCACTAATAGCTGACTTAATATCTCTAGATTAATATTTTTTTGTGCCGTAGAAGGTGCATATTTTTCTAGATTAGCTTTTGCTGTGCGTATAAAAAACTCAAAATACCTAGCATCAATTTTGTCATCGAAGGGAGTATATGCAACGACACTATCAGGAAAGCAGGCGTCGAATCCAAGAACACTGGTATCAGCTATATTAGCTGCGATTGTTATGCACATCGTGCCTTTGGGCCATAATTTACTCTGCGCCAAGCCTACTTCATTATATAAAGCTGTATAAGTCTCAATCACACCATTAGCTCTCGATACATCACCAGTTTGTACTAAGGGAATTTTACCGTCTGAATATAGAGATGGGTCATTTCGAGGACGATGCTTTGATTTGCCACGTGCTAAATCTCCAAGATCTGGTAAACGGCACCACTCCCAAGCTCGAGGTAGTTCATACGGCTTTTCCTCGTCAGTAATTTCCGGCAACGGCTTTTGTTTTTTAATTTTTTTATCTTTAATCAATTGCTCTTTTTCGACGGCGATGCGCTTCAGCAGTTCGCTGGCTGGCTCGTCGTTGGGGTCTTGGGGGACGAGTTTGCCCATGACGGCGAGCTGGAGGATGGTTTGTTTGAGTTGTTCTACGGCGTAGTCGGTGGTGATGAGTGTGTCGAAGTGGTCGGCCAGGCGTGCCCAGTTGTCGCTGAGTTCGTTGGCGTCGTGAGTATCGGTTAGAGAGCCTTCAGCAGGTTTCAATAAAGAGGCTAGTAGGGTATCGACCAGCAGCTTATGGGCGTCGAGGCTGGATTCGGTTTGTTGTTCCAGTTGATCGCAGAGGGCCATGAGCTCGTCGACTTTAGCGACTATGCGGTGCTGCTCCTCTTTTGGTGCTACTGGTACTAATATCGTTTTTAAATTTCCTGTAGAAATACGGAATCTAGTTGCACCTTTCCCGTAAGATTCTACCTGAGTTCTAAATGATGTTGAGTTGATAGCATGCACTACATATTGATCTAAAATCAGTCCGCGTAAGCGTAGAATTGCAACATCAACAGCTGTTATAGCTTTTTCTGCTATTTTGGGGAAAATACAAGCTCTACCAATTGGGTTTGGCAAGCGTGCAATTAAAACATCTCCCTCTAAGAGCGCTGTACAATTTAACTTATCGAATGTCATTTCATTTACGTATTTTGTAGATACATTCTTAAATATATTTACTCCTACATCCCCTAACTGTATTAATCGGATATTACCATTTAGGTCTTGATCTTTACTTTCTATCCAGTCCCCATCAAAAAGAGACATGGGCGCCAATTGATCCAGCCTCACCCAGCTCCACCCCATCGGTAAATCAAAAGGCTTTTCCTCATCTATAATTTTTGGTAACGGCTTCTGTTTTTTTATTTTATTGTCTTTAATTAACTGTGCTTTTTCTTCAGTAATGCGTTTCAGCAATACACTTGCGGGTTCGTCATATGGGTCTTGCGGTACTAACTTACCCCGCACCGCCAATTCTAATATCAACTCACGCAGTTTTTTAATACCATAAAGTTCACGCTTTTTACTACTGCCACGACCTTGGGTATTTCTGGCTTTGATGGAGGAAGTCCAGAGATCAATATGTTCGGTGATTATTGATTCAGAATTTGAAGATACTGGATCCCCGCCTACGCGAGGATGACGAGATAAAGACATTATTTTGCATCCCCAGCTAGCGCTTCGGCCAAAATACTTTTTAACTGATCGCGCAATTTCTGTATCTCACCCTGCTGCTGGTCATAGCTTACCAGCAGTTCGTCAGGGTCGTGGTTGATTTGCTCTGCCTGATGCGGGTTTTTAATGTCGAGGTTGTAGTTTCGGGCTTTGATCTCGTCGATAGAGACAAGCCATGCCTGCTCAGTAGCTTGACGGTTTTTGCGTTTGAGTTTTGTTTTTTGCGTTTTACCTTCGCCCCACCAATCAGCACAATCACTAAAGCTATCTAGCTTCATCGGCTTGGTTTTGTTAAAGGCTTTTACCCCTTGTGGTAAGGGTACTTCGTAGTACCACACCTCTTTAGTGGGTGTGCCTTTTTCAAAAAATAGGATATTGGTTTTAATACTGGTGTAGGGCGCAAACACGGAGTTGGGCAGGCGCACAATGGTGTGCAGGTTACATTCTGCCAGTAGTTTTTCTTTAATTTTGGTTTTTACGCCTTCGCCAAATAAGGTGCCATCGGGCAAGACAATGGCCGCACGACCACTGGACTCTAGAATATGAATAATTAACTGCAAAAACAGATCGGCGGTTTCGCGGGTGCGGGTAGCTGCGGGATAGTTTAGCTCGATGCCGTCTTCTTCCATGCCACCAAAGGGTGGGTTGGCGACGACGACATCTACGCGATCTCTTGGGCCCCAATCACGTAGTGGCCTTGCGAGGGTGTTGTCGTGGCGAATTTGGCTGGGTACTTCGATGCCGTGTAACAGCATATTGGTGGTGCAGAGCAAATGGGGCAGCTGTTTTTTCTCTACACCATAAATTTGGTTTTGTAGTATTTGGCTTGCTTCGGGGGTGTTAATCACACCGGAGTCTTTAATATGATCCATGGTGCAGGCGAGAAAGCCGCCAGTACCGCAGGCAGGGTCCATCACTTTTTCACCCAGCTGGGGGTCGATCATTTCAACCATAAAGCGGGTAACCGCGCGAGGGGTATAGAACTCGCCGGAGTTGCCTGAGGATTGTAAGTCTTTAAGGATTTTTTCGTACAAGTCACCAAAGGTGTGGCGTTGGTCGCTGGAGTGAAAGTCAATTTCATCCACTTTGTTAACGACCTGACGCAATAGGGTGCCGTTCTTCATGTAGTTAAAGGCATCGCTGAAGGCTTCTTTTGCTACAAAGCCGCGAGCATTACTGGTGGGCGTGGCGTGCAGGTTTTTTAAGCTGGGAAAAAGTTTGCCGTTGATAAATTCCAACATTCCGTCACCGGTAATGCCTTCTTTGTCGCTGGCCCAATTACGCCATAACAATTCACTGGGGATGGGCGACTCGTAGTCACTCTGGATGAGTTCTAATTCTTCTTCTTGGGCGTCAAATATTTTAAGAAATAGTAACCACGCCATTTGACCAATGCGCTGGGCATCGCCATCGACGCCGGCATCTTTGCGCATGATGTCTTGAATGGATTTAACGATATTTGATACGGACATGTTTTACTCGTTATTGGCGCTTGATTAGCAGGCGCATGTTATAGGGTCTAGATAAGAAGGTATTGTTAGTGTAAGAATGGCGTAAGGTTCAGGGGCTGTTATTCATTGGCAGCAGCGTATAGCGCTTCTTCTAGATCTCTTACTGCTTGCTGGTATTGTACTTTACCACCAAAGCCTTTGATGATTTCTAGCGGTCGCCCCATTGTATTGAAAGGCTGCACGGTCAGTACAGACACATCTTCGATGGGGGCAATACCTTCATCGGCGTATTTATCCAGAAGAGCTTCCATTACCTTGCGCGCTTGCTCACCGTATTGGGTAAACACATCGCGCTTGCGTACATTGTTAGCGCGCTCTTGGCGGGTGAGTGGGGGCTGGCCATAGACGACATGACATATCAGATCGAAGGCGCTGTAGTCTTTGCCCACTTCATCTGCCAGTGCCTGCCAGATAACGCCTTGTTCCTCTAACTCTTGAATAACCGCTTGTTTTTGGTCGGCGCTATTCCACTTGCGTAAGAAGTCGTTAAGGGTGGCGAACTCTTGTTTAACCGTTTTGGTGGTGTACTCTTTTAGTGATTCGGTAATGAGTTTGCCATCGCTACCCATGTATTGGACGCGCTCGGAGACCACGGTTACGGAAATACCTTTGACGACATATTTGGGTGCCCGCTCGCCTATACCTCCACCATCGTCGTCATCGTCTATGCCATCTGGATAATTGCCATCAGGATCTAAGCCGCCTTCATCGGGTGGGACGGTTGAACCGCCTCCGGGTGGTACATAAACCACTTCTGCATCACCATCAAAGTCGGGGTCGGCAAAGAGCTCGGTGGCTTTTTTGAAATCCATAATGGTAAACCACAACTTGTTGTAGTCTTCATTAATGCGTGTGCCTCGACCAATGACTTGCTTAAATTTAGTCATGGATTTTATGTTTTGATCTAACACGATCAATTTACAGGTCACGGCATCGACACCGGTACTCATCAATTCTGAAGTGGTGGCGATAACGGGGTAGGCTTGTTCGGGATCGATAAAGTTATCTAGCTCGGCTTTGCCTTCAGTATCATCGCCAGTGATTTTCATTACATACTTACGGTTTTTTTGCACTTGCTCAGGGTTTTCATTGACCAGGGCTTGGCGCATGCGGTTGGCGTGATCGATGTCTTGGCAGAAGATAATGGTTTTAGCCATTGGGTCGGTTGCTTTGAGGTGATCACTAACGATTTTGGCGACTAGTTGCGTGCGTTCTTCAATGACCAGTGTGCGATCGAAGTCTTTCTGGTTGTAGATACGGTCTTCTATTAGCTCACCATTTTTATCATATTGGCCAGCCGTTGGCCGCCAGCCTAATAAATCGGTATCTAGATCTACACGCACAACTTTATAAGGCGCTAGAAAACCATCATCAATACCTTGCTTGAGGGTGTAGGTATAAACCGGGTCACCAAAGTAGGTGCTGTTGGATACTTCGTCCGTTTCTTTGGGGGTAGCGGTTAGGCCAATGTGGGCGGCACTGCTGAAGTAATCGAGTATTTCACGCCAGGCGGAGTCGTCTGCGGCGCTGCCGCGATGGCACTCGTCGATCACGATTAGATCGAAGAAGTCAGGCGAAAAGTGCTTGTAGGCTTTTTGACTTTCTTCAGGACCGGTAAGCGCTTGATAAAGCGACAAGAATATTTCATAGGAGGCATCAACTTTGCGACCGGTAATCTTGGTCATGGCTGTGCCAAAGGGCTTGAAGTCGTTGGTTTTGGTTTGATCAACAAGAATATTACGGTCAGCCAAAAACAAGATGCGCTTTTTGATGCCGGCCTTCCATAAACGCCAGATAATCTGAAACGCGGTATAGGTTTTACCGGTGCCGGTAGCCATGACGAGTAGGGCGCGATCTTGGCCTTTTGCGATGGCCTCTACTGTTTTATTGATGGCGTGCATCTGGTAATAACGGGGTGACTTGCCGCTGCCATCCTCAAAGTAGTCTTGGGTGATGGTCGCTAGTTCTTGCGGTTGATAACCTTTCCACTGTTGGTATTTAGCCCATAGCGCTTCATGGCTGGGAAATTCTTCTAGTGAGAGTTCTTGTTCTAGCTGGGGGGAAAGTCCGGTTTTGTCATGAAAGATAAAGCCGTCGCCGTTAGAGCTAAACACAAACGGGACTTCTAAAAGATCTGCATAGCCTAGGCCCTGCTGCATTCCAGCGGCAATGGACAAGGTGTTCTTTTTGGCTTCAATAACGGCGAGTGGAATGTTGGGCTTATGATAAAGCACAAAGTCAGCGCGCTTACCCTTAGAGCGAGCGCCCATTTGGCCACGGACGATGACACGGCCTGCTGTTAGGGCAACTTCTTCACGCACTTGGGTGTGGATGTTCCATCCCGCTTGCTTGATGGCAGGAAGGATGTATTTGGTGCAAATATCTCTTTCCGTCAGCTGTTTCTTATCCATGTGTTAATACGCGATCCTGTTGTTATTTTGATCAGTCTGGTGCTGGGATTCGATGGTTGTTTCGTTACTTCTAGCTGCCAATTTTATATTTATTAGCGTTGATTTCGACAACAGCGAGAGGCATAGATACCTGATGGTAAAGCACTATGTTAGCAGACTTAACCTTCATTCGCGCCGCTGCCATACTTCGTACACCCACTTTCCCATCAAGAAGCGGAAATTACCCCAATTTTGCACACACTCATTGGTTAAGCCGCCTTTTTGGGCTTATATCACCATCGTGGTGAAACATAGCCAACCGATGACTGAGAGCGTGCATAATTATAGTAGCAAATAAATAGGACAAATAAATCAAACAAATAAATAGAACAAATAAATAGGACACCCACCGTTAAAAAACCTAAAAAAATGAAGGTGAACTTTCCAACAGTTTGCGTCACCCCTATGGTTTTTCTATTAGAGTTTGATTAAAAGTGAAGTCTTCTTTAAAACGTTCAATCTGATGCAATTTTTCATGTAGCACTGTCACAATACCCACCTGCCCTGTACTGAGGGTCTTCCAATAAATAATGTGGTGCTCATAGCGAGAGAAAAATCCATCGACGCCGAATTCCGCCGGAATAGGGCGGGAGAAGGTGGTTTGTGCTGCAATGTTATCAAACTGCTCAAATAGCCCGCGAATATAGTGTTCTGCTTGTTGGTTACCCCATTGGTTCAGGGTATAGCGGTAAATATCATCAAGGCGAAGCCCCGTCGCTGTTTGAATAAGATAAGGTTTCATTATGATTGAGGCTGATTGCGAGAAATAATGTCGTTGGCAGAGAGTGCTATATAACTACTTTCTGGCGCAGAGAAAGCATGCTGTAATTCGGCTTGTAAGGTATCGAATGCTTTTTGATCCGTCTGAGCCTTGTCCTTGCGGATTAAGTCACGGATATATTCGCTGGCATTATCATACTCGCCCGTCTCGCCTATATTAGATGAAACAAATTCGCCAAGGGTTCCGCTGACTCTGACATTTAGGTTGATAGGCTTGTTCATTATGGGCTCTCCGAAAGATCTCCGTAAAGATTATATTCAATATTCTGTACGTGGCAAGTTGTTTTTTTTAGGATCAACGCTCGCATCACCGCAATATTCACTTCAACCTCTCAAAAATCCCCAACACTAATAACCCCGCAACCGCCGCCACTCAATGTGATACTGGATAGGCATGTCATTGGGTATTCACAAACACAGGAAGTAAGGGGTATCATATTGACTGTTTATGGGTAGGTAAGCCGTCAATATGATACTTGAACATCCCGCTAGAATTTTCAAGTAAAAATACACTATTGTGCACTTTTTTTGGGGACGCTGTCCCCATACCCCTGAAGTATTTATACAAGGGTAATAGGTTACGTTACACTACCTCTACGGAACTGGCTGAAGAGCCGATGACCCTTATTTGACCCTTATGCTTATTTTCTCTAAGATAGATGGCAGCTGATTATCAATAGCGCCGCGCTTATCCTCTCTTACTACTCGCCCAGTCAAATAAGTAGGGTCAGATACGACTTTATTACCCATAGTAGTGATTTTATGAATGAAAGTTGTATCTGACCCTACTTATTTCGTATAAAGCGAATAAGTAGAATGTTACAGAAAAGCGATTGGCGTTCATCAAAAAATCAATCAATCATTGGGGAGTGGAAAAGTATGTCTTTTGAACCAATTTTTCTACAGCCTCGTTAAATGCCCG
>JBLHJR010000014.1:0-52377 GCA_047619205.1 Candidatus Endobugula sp.
ACTAACCTGCTGGCTAAGCTTTAGTTTGGTGGGATTAGAAATTTCTTCCGCACCCACTGGGTAAATATAAGTCAATTTCAGAATTATTCATTCATCCCAGGACTTCGGATTTCTCCGCACGATGACAGCCTTGTTAGCTATTTTTGACAAACCTTTTCTCCGCAACTACTTTTAACACGCTATAGCCAAAAGTATTAATTTCATCCGTTTTAACACGAGGATTATTACCTAAACCCCTAAATTTTGCTTTACCTAAAACTACACCTCCTGTTGTGAGAATAGTTTTAACGTGTGCGGCGCCAACCTCTAAGATTTCCAAGTTTTGAATTTCCTCTGGAATTGGTAACTGCTCGCCATGCCAATTAATTAGCGCGGCCAAGAACAACCTAGTTTCAATTTTAGAGTGATCATGGAGGCTCGCTAATTTAGCCACAACAATACCGCAGCCATACTCACCATTACTAAGAGGAATAGCCCAAAATTGACCTGGCTCTAAATACGATGTTGATTTTGGTGAAAATGGATATTTCATATCAATATAGCTAACGCCGGCATAAATTGCGGCTTTGTAGTTGATTATTTTGTGGTAGCGTAGCGTTAAACCACAAAAAAAGCGACGGAAAAGCCGTCCATTTGATGGCTTTGTTAAGTTTCATAGTCGCTCGGTATTATTGAGTAACATTTTGCTGGCACCGCTTGACCCTTAAAAAATAACTTATTACGAAAAACTCCTTCATATTTGCCACCGAGCTTTGAAGCGACGGAGTTACTAGCGACGTTTTCTTTATGAACATGAACCTCAATACGTTGAAACCCTAATTCAGAAAATGCATACTTTGCTACTAAGTGTCCTGCTTTTGTGCATACACCCTTATTTGCTGCACTTTTTCTTATCCAGTACCCCATGTTTCCAATTTTGTGCTGAGGGTCTATTTGATTTATTCCTACCGTACCTAATATTTTTTTAGTCTCACGATCTTCAATAATAAATCGATAATCCGTTCCAGCTTCCCACACTTTTTCAGCCGAAGCAGTCCAGTCTATTGCGTTTTGAAAACTGTAAGCTGGCGTACACCAAGGCAGCCATTCTGAAACATGCTCTACTGATTCTAGCACTGCTATATGGAACTCCTTAGCATCAGACTCCTTAAATTTTCGAATAGATATTTCCATGCTCAGTGCTCTTAGAACTTAACGCCGCAAGCAGCTGCGGCTTTGTAGTGGATTGTTTTGTGGTAGCGTAGCGTAAACCGCAAAACAAGTAACGAAAAAGCCGTCAGACTGCCTTGCTTTGTTAGCTGCAGATACTACCATTGAGGACACCTTGGATAAATGGCCCCTTATTTTGTGTGTAAGCTTCACGGTCTACCGGATGTTCTTTCGCAAGGCCTGCTTTCAGGTTTGCGTATTTTTGAGCTATCCCGCTGTCCTTGCGCAAAATATCACGAAATTTTAGCCTCTGATGCCAAAGTTCACTCTCGTATGGGATCAAGTGTAGATGATGTGTACGATACTCTGGTTTAGGTTTGCAAAACCAGTGCATTACTTCAGTTTTGTACGGGTAATAACAATATTCAATATCTGATAATGCTTCAATGGCAGGCTTAGATGCATCTAAGCTTGTGACGCCGAACATAATATCAATTATGGGCTTTGCTGAGAGACCTGAAACCGAAGTGCTTCCTACATGCTCGATAGCCCCATACAACCACTCGCCTGCCGCTTGTTGCAAAATTTGCTTTTCTTTTTCAAAAAACGCTGGCCATTGATCGTTATAATTTTCTATTTCAATTTTCATATGTGAGTCACTGGACAGCTAACGCCTTGCTAAGTTGAATTTTTGGAGCTGATTGTTTTTGTGCTATTAAAGCACAAAACAAGCGGCGCAAAAAATTTCAATTTGAGCAATTTGTTAAAGTCCTTCAAGTGATTCAATCGGCTCAATTGAGGTAATAATTTTATTTTCATCGTATACCATGAAAAGGTTCTTTAAATACCAATTTTTTCCATTGTCGCCGCGCTCAACAAACTTGGGATATTTTTCCCTTAGTTCGGCTTTTACTTCATCAATATTTCTGCCAACCATATAGGTTTCTGTAAAAAACCGATAATCAAGATATTCGGATGTTTGCTTATGCATTTCATTTTCGAATGATTTATGATCAATATACATATTTATAGCTATATATGTAAGTGTCCCACATATGGCTAAAAGAATAACTGATGTGATAGGAAGGAAAGTTTTCATAGACCTTTAACAGTTTAATAGGTTGTATGGTCACACATAGGCATCGTGCCTACATACAGCCATTTGTGTCTATATGTAGGCACAAATGACTGCATATGACCATGCAACCTATTTCCTATACAGGCCAAACCTGTACTTTATTTGATCGATTCGGGCGCTATTCTTTCTTTTAAGCCTAGTGCCACGACCTTCTCTCTCGGTAGTATCCATAATTTACGATAGTTATTCCATTGGCCGCCCGATTTTTTTACTTTAACACGCAAACTAGATCAAGAGGGTCAGAGTTCTTGATAGCTGCTATTAACGGCCTTATTAAGATGTCAAACATCAAACGTCTTTTTCCAATTCGCTCAAAATGGCTTCTGCAATCCCCCAAGGTAAACGTCTACCGGCCTCTTGCATTCGCTGGTAGGCCGCACGAGCTTGCTCAATACTGATCAGCTCTTGCCGAACCATTAACTCCACTAGCCACAGTGTTCCTCTCACCATAACAGACTCTGTTTCAGCCGCATTTCTCAGCGCCTTATCGCCTGTCAGTAGTGTACATTGCTCCTGAGCGGCTAGGGCCAGAGCAAAACAATCATTACGACTTGCCTTAGTATAACGAGGGATCAATTCCATCGCGTAGCTCATGGTCTCGCCAGATAGCTCACTCAGCGACAAGCCTTTATCTAAGAGATACTGATGCTCAGCTTCAAGCTCTTCTACAAACAAAATATCAGGGATCGTAAATTGATAGGGCAGCTGAAAGGTTAACTCTATCCACTGCCCTTCTTCTAGATCGATGAGAATATTGGCATCACTGATGAGTAGTTGCACCTATCACTCCCAGCTTTCGTTCCTTGTGAAAACTTGAAAGGGAAATACCCATTAGCTCAGCCGCTTTTGACTCACCTATATATTCTTCACCTATTGCCCGATAAACCAGCTGTTTAAACAGGTAGGTTTCTTCATTTGGGTATGGCTCCGCTGGCTCTTTTGTTCGCCAGCCCTGCTTGCTGAAGCGCATAAAGTATTGGGTTTTTAAACTGTCAGAAATAACCCCACATTGAGCAGCCCGTATCAGAGCGGCTATCATGCTCAAACCAAACTCGTGCTTTAATATATACAGCTCTTGAGCTTCTATTGCGCGTCGATTGATTCCCATGTGCTGCAATAAGGCATGCTTGGGGAATAGGAAAGCGCCTGCAAAATGGTTACACGCTTTCTCCTCATCCATGCCCACGGGTAAACGATCGTGCAATACCAAGTGGCCTAATTCATGGGCCAAGGTGAAGCGCTGTCGATCACCCGGCTGATGGCTCGAAACAACCACTACTGGGGTAGCCCCTATGTTTCCCGCCAAGCCATCAAATTTCTTCTTTGCTTCAACCGTCGTGCTGATAATCATAACGCCTTTAGACTCAAGCGTATCTATCATATCGTGAATAGGGTTCAGGCCCAGATCCCATGCAGCACGCATAGCATCTGCGATAGCTTCGATATCATCGCCTGTAAAAATCTGCTCTGGCAAGCTATCGGGTAAAGAAAAGGAAGGAACAGGCTTTACTGAATCTGGATACAAATCAAGTAGCTCAGCCCAACGCTCAGCCTGATCCATGACATCGCCATTAATTTGATCTAGCACTTTTTTAGGCGTGTTAGCTCGCTTACGGTACTCAACGCCTTGCAATTCAACTTTTACTGGACGGAAAAAATATTCTGTACGTACTTCTAGTGCCTTTGCTAAAGCTAATAGATTAGTAGAAGATGGCATATTAGTACCATGCTCATACTTTTTAATGGCATTCGCAGAGAGGCCAACCTGCTTGGCAAGCGTACTCATAGACAGACCCGCTGCTTTTCGGGCACGTATTAAGCGTTTTGCAAACATAGGGTCTCCTAGATCAGGGATCGGAAGGTTTATAAATTTCATTATTTACAATATATTATAAACCCCAAAACGCTATCTGTCGACCATTCATAAACCCTAGAGCTGGATCAATCCCTATTGCCGATTCTAAGCAAATAAAAAAGTATGAAGATTGCGAGGATAAGCGCCGTCTCAATTTCGATTGATCTTCTAAAAGAAGGTCAATAAAAACCTCACCTTAACCTTCATTCTTAAGCAAACCCCGACTCTCCAATGCCTCCGAAATCAATTTCCGCGTTACCCACGCAATCGTCCTATCGTCTTTTTTAGCTAGCTCACGAATAACTTTATCGATGTCGGAATCAACTCTGGCGGTGATGACGATCTCTTTTTTCATAATCCGTAAGCTGTCTATTGGAACCATTAAGCATTTGATAATGTAAATAATTACTCTGATCAAATTATTCTTTCCACACAAGGTATTCATTGAAAACATTGAAGCCAATGATTTCTTTGTAATCGTTGAATCATTTTTAGGACTATAGGAGCATATTGGACAAACACAAATATGCCAACATCGCATATATAAAGCTACCAAGGAAAACCCCATGATAAAACCCCACCACCTAGTCAACCCCATTATCCAAGGAGAAACAGGCGATACTTTGGCGCATTGTTCTGATTGTTTGGCTTATCTGGCCGAGTCTATTGGGGTGTTACACGAAGGCGAGGTCTCGCCTAACGGTTTTATTGGCTTACAAATGCTCTTAGATAGCGTGCGTGCCGCTATTGATTATGAGCACCAGCGTTTAAATGAACCCGATATATCGATAGTCAGTAATTGAAAATGTTACGGGGCTAGGATAGATGCCAGCATTCGTTAATATGACGACATAAAGGGCTTATACTTTGGCGTCTGGCGTCTAACACTACGCTAACAACCCACCAGCCAAAACTACTTCTTACGCCCTTTAGTCTTATTATTATTTTTCTTCTTCGATGGACCTTTCGAACTGGCGGCTTTAAACGCTTTAGATTTTATTGCCCGCTCCTGCTGGCTAGGTTTTTTAGGTTTTCTTCTGATGAGTTTAGCGCCGCTAGGTTTCTCATCACCACTGGAATGTTCGATGGCCTTGTTGATATCGGTCAATTGTGTAGCGGTGAGCTTTCTCCATTCGCCCGGCTTTAAATTACCTAGTGCGATGTTCATTATTCTGACGCGCTTTAATTTAGTGACTTCATAACCAAAGTGTTCGCACATGCGTCGGATCTGGCGATTCAAACCTTCCGTTAAAATAATTTTAAACATGAACTGACCTTGCATATTGATTTTACAAGGCAGTGTTTTAGTCCCGAGGATGGGCACGCCGCTCGCCATTTTCTCAATGAACTGGCTATTGAGTGGCTTATCTACGGTGACTAGATATTCTTTGTCGTGGGTGTTTTCAGCACGCAATATTTTGTTGACTATGTCGCCATCGCTGGTGAGTAAAATAAGCCCTTCCGACATTTTATCTAAGCGCCCGATAGGGAAGATACGTTTTTTATAGCCAATCGCCGCAATAATATTACCCGCAACGTCAGTTTCGGTGGTGCAGGTTATGTTAGTGGGCTTGTTATACGCGATATATTCTCTATCGACTTGTGAGCTCCCATTAGCCCTGCCTTTTATACGCTTGCCATCCGCATAGACGACATCACCCGGGGTATAGCGGTCGCCCAACTGTGGTGGCTGGCCATTGATTAATACCAAGCCATCCTCAATCAGTTTATCTGCCTCGCGACGTGAGCAAAAGCCCGATTCACTGATGAATTTATTAAGTCGGATGCCTTCTTCCATATTTCTGTGCTCTTTAATCGTAGGGTCTTTTATCGCTGGGTCTTAATCGCGGAGTATTTAATCGCGGGGTACATGAACGGATCTAGCAGCGATTATAGCATGCCCCTTACCTCTACCCCATCACTTCCTCTACACTGCGATCATGCTTATTTCCATTACTTAGGGGATGGGTAGCATTAAGCTTTTACGTAAGGGGAAAACTCACTGATTTATTGATAAGATGAACACATGAATACACTCCCCCCATTACGCGCGAACCAATAGCCCTAGCTTTATGAATCTTCACATTATTTACCAAGATGAGCATCTCATTGCCATTAACAAACCTGCCGGATTGTTAGTCCATAAGAGCCCTATAGATAAATATGAAACCGTCTATGCCATGCGCTTATTACGCGATCAGATTGGCCAATGGGTGTATCCATTACACCGTTTAGATCGTCCGACTTCGGGGGTGTTGTTGTTTGCTCTCAGCCCTGAAGTCGCAAAGCTCATGGGTGAGCAGTTCAGCCAACACTCGATTGAAAAAACGTATTGGGCTATTGTGCGCGGCACTATTGATGAAGGCGGTACGATTGATCACCCATTAAAACCTACGGCAGATTTCAAAAGTGACAAGCCCCGCTTTGCCTTAAAAGAGGCGCAAGCTGCGCTGACTCAGTACCAACGCTTAGGCACTCTAGAGCTGCCCTATTGCGTAGATCGCTATCCCAGCAGCCGTTACTCTTTAGTTGAACTGCGACCTAAAACGGGGCGTAAACATCAGTTACGTAAGCATTTGAAACATCGTAGCCATCCGATTATTGGCGATCCCAAATACGGCAAGAGCAAACACAATAATTTTTTTAAAACGCACTTTGATTGCGCTCGGTTACTGTTGGCAGCAACTGCCCTAGAATTTACGCATCCTATCAGCGAAGCAAAGGTGCGGATTGAGTACCCGGTTGATGGTATTTTCAAACAACTTTGCGCACAATTTAGTCCGCCATAAAAAACTGGGATCAGAGCAACACGGGTATAAACCGCATGGTTTCATTTGGCTTATCGCTAATAAGAATAGTCATTTGGCCCACGTTTTTTATTTACTCTTATTCCACAATTTCATTGCGCTGCAAATACATTTTCATTAATACAGGCTGTACGATCAAGGTAAAAGCAATCATCGCGAAAGCCAAGCAGAGAAAGACCCCTCGGTGGGGGTAGTCGTGGGGAATCATTAGGATTAGTGCCGCAGATACCGCGCCACGTAGTCCACCAAAGACTAATATATGCTGCCATGTTAAGGCTAAACGAATATTGAAAAGTCGCAATAATGCACTGCCGCCATACACTAGAACGAGACGAGAAAGCACTAAGCTACCTAAGGCGGCGACCATTGCAATCGTCGGTACTTCTGAAAAATCATGTAAGCCCGTTGCCGCCCCCAAACTGAAAAACAAGATGCCATTAATGACGATGGAAGTGTAATCCCAAAATTCACTGAGTATCCTTCGGTTAACTCTTTCTTTTTCTTCTCTTGCCTCTGTAGCATGGTAGGTTTTAACAAATAATACCGCCGCCATTAATACGGCAATTACGCCCGACACATGCAAAAGCTCCTCAGCAATAAGAAAAGCGGCATAACTAATAATGAAGGTCATACTGACTTCTAAAAAAACATTTTTTTGTTGCCAATACAGTAAGACTTTTGCACCGACGTAACCACACGCTGCACCCAAGGGTAGAGCAATAATAATGGCCCAAACAAAAGTCCCCAGCGATTGATAAAATGAAAAACTCTCGCTGCCAATCACTAAGCTGACCACCAAACCAAACAGCACTACCGTGGTGCCATCATTAAACAAGGACTCCCCTTCAACAATTAAGCCTAGGCGTGTGGGAATGTCAAAAGAATGAAAGATAGCAGCAACGGCTGCAGGGTCGGTTGCACCCGCGGCAGCGCCAATTAATAGGCCATGTAGCAAAGGAATATCTAACGCCCATGCGACGGGAGCGCCAATCGCAAAACTGGTAAACAACACGCCGAC
Source organism: Candidatus Endobugula sp. (assembly GCA_047619205.1). GTDB lineage: Bacteria > Pseudomonadota > Gammaproteobacteria > Pseudomonadales > Cellvibrionaceae > Endobugula. Next base: position 7,968 of record JBLHJR010000014.1, read on the forward strand.
AATGGCAAAAAAACTAATCGGAGCTGCTTCAGATTTTAATGCTTGGAGGTTGATAAAACGTCCGCTAGCAAAAATAAGTAAGGGAAGAAAAATAAGGATAATAACATCGGGACTTAATTCGAATGTAGGTAAGCTTTGAATATCGAATTTTTTAAGACCAACGCCATAAAAAATTCCCGCTAACAACACCCAAGCATCTGGGGGTATTACCGAGCGATGAGCATACTGGCGCACAATTGAGAGTAACAATAATAAGGCGCAAAAACTAATTAAGCCCATAAGTACTAGATGAGATTCAGCTGACATAATATGCTTCCTAAGGGAAAAGGTTCGATAAAGTAGTCGCTTCCCTAGAAGCCGGTAAGAAGCAGGGGGAAACGACAAGCAATAAGAATATGCTCTGTTGAGACATCACTATTGGGTTTTTTATCCCTTCTCTTGTAGCTTGCCGCTATAAACTTGAAGCTTAACAACCCTATTCGTCAATATCATCCATATCCGCCTGTCCTGACATACGACGACGCAGGTGAGACCATGACATACCTATACCTAATACCGCAGAGGTAATCACTAGGACAATATAAATAAAAATAGTACTGCCCACAATCAACAAATCGTAATACACCGCAACCCAAGCCAAGCAGCCAAATAATGCAACGGAAAGTCCAATACCAATAGGCCCTAGTGAACGCAAGGTTGCACGTAAAAAAATGACCCAACCAATCAATAATACGATCCCGCCTAGGACTAATACCGGTAGTGCGAATGCCTGAAGCGTTATCCAATGATAGAAGGAATAGCCAGAAGGGTTAAAGCTTAAAAAGACTAAGGTCAGAGCGATCATAAAACGGATAGCAAAACTGGAAAACTGGAAGCTTGTGGCCATTGTCATTTTCTCTTTTTTTATTAAGTGATGTATTCACTAGGGTATCAAGTATGTGTGAACTTTATTTTACCTAAGTTTGACCAAAAACTGGGGTCAGATCAACATTTTTATAAACCCAATGGCTTTGTTTGGCTTATATTCAATAAAAATATTGATCTGACCCCAGTTTTTGAAGACTCCGCTTGTAGATGAAAGAGGTTAGACGCGAGACGTGAGATGCTTTATCGTAGCTATCCCAACAATATATCCTTAACTGAAGGAACCTCTGAGCCAGTCATGAGCGAACAGCATAAGCGAAAAACAGCCAATCTTTGCGTTGCAAAACTGCGCAATAGACTCACTATTACGTGTGTTTCGCGCCTTGATAACGACCATTTTTCATCTTATGCTGCCTCGACCAGACTTATCCAGAGGCTCCTTAACGAATGATAGCCATATAATGATTCAAGAAAATTATGAAAACCTCACCCCAGACACGGTGATGGATGCAGTCGAAAGCTTAGGCTTTTATAGTGATGCTCGAATCTTAGCCTTAAATAGCTATGAAAACCGCGTCTATCAGGTCGGCATAGAAGATGGCCAGCCTGTTATTGCCAAATTTTATCGCCCCTTACGTTGGAGCAATGAACAGATTCTAGAGGAACATCGATTTACTCAAGACCTGCTCAATATTGATGTTCCCGTAGTTCCGCCATCAATTTTTAATCAACACACCTTGCACGAACACCAAGGTTATCGTTTTGCACTCTACCCTCGCCGTGGAGGCCAAGCTCCTTCCCTAGATAATGGTGATCACCTAGAAATTCTTGGGCGTTTTTTAGGCCGAGTGCATAACTTAGGTAAAACGGTGTTATTTCAGCATCGTCCCGCTATTGATATCGCCAGCTATGGCACCGCCAGCCGTGATTTTTTACTTAGCAATGACTTTATCCCCAAAGAACTGCGCCCTGCCTACGATACCATCACGGTGGATTTACTCGATCGCTTACATACCCTTTTCACTACTATCCGCTACGATTGCGTGCGTTTACACGGCGACTGCCATGTAGGTAATATTTTATGGCGGGATAATAGCGCGCACTTTGTAGATTTTGATGATGCGCGCAATGGACCCGCGATACAGGATTTATGGATGATGTTATCCGGCGATTACCAACAACGCTGCATCCAATTAGGTGACATCCTTGAGGGCTATACTGAATTTTGTGACTTCAACCCGGCTGAAATTGGATTGGTTGAGGGCTTACGCACCTTACGTTTAATGCACTATAGTGCGTGGATCGCTCGACGTTGGACTGACCCCGCCTTCCCACATAACTTCCCTTGGTTCAATACAGAACGTTATTGGGGAGAGCACGTCCTGGAATTGCGAGAACAATTGTCCGCCTTGCAAGAACCTCCATTAAGGTGGCGGTAACGTCAGCAAAAGCTCAATGTGACTAAAAAGCCGCTTCACCCTGTCGGCGGTAAACGGTAAACTGTGTTTTTATTCATTGATCAACCACTTAATAGTGAACCGCTCGATTATGAACCACTCGACTAACCATCAGACCAGTAACAGCGATCCCGTGTGGGACATGCTTCGCAAAACATCGCAAGAACACGCTCAGCAAGAGCCTATTCTCGCCAGTTTTTTGCATGCCACCATTCTGAATCATCACACTCTGGAAGATGCGCTGAGCTTCCACTTAGCCAATAAACTCGATAGCCCTACCGCATCGGCTTTATTGTTACGCGAAATTATTGAAGAAGCCATTGCCGCTTCCGATATTATTAGCCTAGCGGTACGCGCTGACATTGTGGCCACCTATGAACGCGATTCTGCCTGCGACTGCTTATCGACCCCATTTTTATTCTATAAGGGCTTTCATGCATTGCAAGCTTATCGGGTGGCCCACTGGCTATGGCAGAATAAACGTTTTCATTTAGCCTCGTTTTTACAAAACCATACGGCTACTGCATTTAGTGTCGACATTCACCCTGCTGCACAGATTGGCAAGGGTATTATGCTCGATCATGCCACCGGTATTGTCATCGGAGAAACGGCCGTCATTGAAGACAACGTTTCTATTATGCAATCGGTAACGCTGGGTGGTACGGGGAAGGATACGGGCGATAGGCATCCTAAAATTCGACAAGGGGTATTACTCGGGGCCGGCTCAAAAATCTTAGGCAATATTGAAGTAGGCGAAGGTGCACATGTCAGTTCAGGTAGCGTGGTACTGCATTCCGTACCAGCGCATACTGTTGTGGCGGGCGTCCCGGCGAAGATAATAGGTGAAGCGACTAGCGCTCAGCCTGCCTTGGATATGTACCAAGATTTGAAATGCAAAGGCGATCAGTAACTACCATCTTTAGATGACAGTAATGGGCATAACAACAACGGCTCAGGTCGAGAAATCACATAGCCCTGCGCATAATCAATGCCGAGCTCTTTAACTTTGTCTAGCAGCTCTTCCGTTTCTACAAACTCTGCTACGGTTTTTACACCTAACACCTTCGCAATCCTAACGATTGCATCCACAATTTCCAAGTCAACGGGATCATCAATCAGATCTTTAATAAAGGTGCCATCAATTTTTACATGGTCTACCGTTAAGTACTTTAAATACGCAAATGAAGACGCGCCCGTACCAAAGTCATCCAGCGAAAGCCTGCAACCTAAATCTTTAATTTGACCAATTAACGAAGCCGCCTTAGCTAAGTTAGTAATAGCTACCGTTTCTGTGATTTCAAAACATAAGTACTGTGTAGGCACTGCATATTCTTCTATCTTGCCTCTAACAAAATCAAAAAAACCTTCATCATTAATACTGGCACCGGATAAGTTAATACAATATTGATCATAAATATCATCAGCATTAGTCTTTAACGCAATGGAAATAGCATCTAAAATATTGTCTATCACCCAACGATCAATATTACACATCAAGTTATAGCGTTCAGCTGCAGGCAAAAAACTATTAGGCAACAGTACTTTCCCCTGAGACTCCATTCTCACTAAAATTTCACAGACATTTTCACTATCATCCAATGGATTTAGTGGCAGTATGGTTTGAAAGTATAGTAGGAACGAATCGTCATCTAAGGCTTGAGTAATTCTAGCAGACATCGTCATTTCTTCTGCATTAGCCGATATTTCCTTATCATATTTTTTAACTCGTCCTCGGCCGCCTTCTTTTGCGGCATAACAAGCCATATCTGCCGCACTCATAAATTCAGCGGAATCAGTGCCCCCATCATCAATAACAACAAAACCAATACTCGCCCCGACAGAGAATACTTTATCCTCCCAGACAAAGCGAAATTCACTAATCGCCTTTAACAGTTTTTCAGAGATCGAATAGGCCAACTCTTCTTCACAGCCAAACAAAAGAATACCGAATTCGTCACCGCCTAAGCGGGCGAGCACATCTGTTTTACGAATACATTTCTCAAAAATCAACCCCACCTGTGACAACAATTCATCACCAGCAACATGACCACAGGTATCATTAACTACTTTAAACTGATCCAGGTCAATGAATAACAATGCGTATTCAACACCATCCGAAGCTGCACTTTGTATCGCTTCGTTGATTTTTCCTTCAAAAGAATTACGATTAATCAATCCCGTCAAGGAGTCGTGACTGGCCTGCCATTTCAACTGCCGTGACATTTCCTGTGCACCCGAAATATCACGGAAAATTAATACAGCACCACCAATTTTTTCGTCATGCTTAACGATAGAATAACTGGAATCAACCTCATGGGCCTTTCCATCTTTTGACTTCATAACATGCAAGGCATGAAATTTTCGCGTGTCATCCTCTCTTGGGTTTCCGGCTGGATGTTCTATACACAAATCCGTTTTTAAGGAGTACGCGACATAGACCGAAGACAAATGTTGTCCTACGGCATCAATCTCTGCCCAACCTGTCAATTCTTGTGCGGTTTTATTGATTTGTTCTATCACACCATTAGCATTGACCGCTATAACTCCATCGGCAATACTAATTAATGTCGTCTGCGCGTATTCTTTTTGTTTGCGCAAGCGACTTTCGGCAAAACCAGCCAAGCGCATCACATTAAACGCGATAGCGCCACTTACCAAAAATGTTAGTAAAAAAAGGAAAAAGCCCGTCTTATACAAACCCTCACTATAATCAATACTATTTGACACTTCACGGAACCAGCCCACCTGTTCATACTCCAATAAATTTCTTATCGACTGATCTAGCGATTCATACATAGCGGCCACTTCATCCGCAGAAATATCTGGCACCGGACTTTCATCTTCATAGAGAGAAAAATAATTATATAAATAGGACTGAACCTTATCCACTTCTTTAGATTTTTGAACGGCTTGTTCAATAATCTTTTTTTGTTCTGCACTGGATTTAAGCTGGCCCAGACCTTTAATAGCATTATTAAAATCTAGCGTGCCCTTTTGATAATCCTCATCAAAAAGAGAAAAGTCTTTATATCCTCTACCGTAAAGAAGCAAGGTAGACTGGGATCTATGGTAAGTGGTAGATAGCATGTCGCTAACAATAGCCACTTTAAATCCACGAGCCAACGCCGCATCTCTTAAATTATTATTGTGTTGATATACACCCCAGAAACCGGCAAAAAATAATACACTTACAAAAGTGATAATCACCAAAAACCCGCTGACAATTATTTTTGTCAGCGTGAAATTTTTTGCAAAAATTAACTTAGGTATTACTGCCATAGACCAATCATCATCTAAATTTTATAACAAGCCACGTTCTTTATAATATTTTTCTGCGCCAGGGTGAAGCGGTGCCGTCAAACCATATTGGATCATTGATTCAATTGATAAATTAGAAAAAGCGGGATGCATTTTTTTAAACTCATCTATATTATCCATTACCGACTTAACTAGCTTATACACGACCAAATCTGACACGGACTGATCGGCTACTAAGGTTGCTCTTACGGAGTAGGTGGGGATTTTTTCGGGGTTATGCTTATAAAGCCCCGCTATTATTTCATATTTAGAAAAGTACGGAATACTATCCAAACCCGTCGCAGCCGCGCCGGTAATCGGAATAATTTTAGCTTTACAGTTATTGGTACTTTCACGAATATTTCTTGCCGGATGCCCTACCATATAAATATAGGCATCAATTTTTTTCTTACATAGTGCGCTAGTCGTTTGATCGGGTTTTAAATCACTTAAAGCCGAAAAATCATCCTCTTTAAAACCCGCAAGATCCAATAGCTTCTTTGCCCCAATGCGAGTCCCTGAACCTAAAGCACCTATATCAACCACCTTGCCCTTCAGATCAGCCATCGTCTTAATACCGCTTCCCGCTCTAGCCATCACAGTAAAGACTTCATCATGCAGTGAAAATAGCGAACGCATGGATGTATAGGGGGATTCTGAAGAAAAACCTTCCGTCGCCGTATAGGATTTATAGTGAATGCCTGCCTGAACCAAGCCAAACATCAGTCTTTTCTTCCGAACCGCCTTCACATTAAAAGCTGATCCTGCGGTAGATTCGACAGCACAGCGCATTTTATTTTCAACAAAATTTTGGTTCACCAACTTACAAATAGCATTACCCGCACTATAGTAAACACCCGTAATCCCACCCGTACCAATAGTAAAGAACTGGAATTTATCCGCTGCATGGGCTAGCGAAGGCAGCAAGACCAAGAGGATAAAATAAGTAAACCGAGCCATGGTTATACACCTTTTAATGAAGCAATAGTTGGAGTATAGGAGAGGATAGAGGAAGCTGCACTGCCAGAAGGCTACTATCGATGGAAACTTAACACATGAGTAATATCCGTCACTTGCATTACCGCCATCAGTAATCGATCAATACCTAAGGCGACACCTGAGCACTCTGGGAAAGCGCCCTGCTTCAATGCGTTGACTAGGTTTTTATCGTAAGGGAGGTATGGCAAGCCATTTTGTTGCCGATATTGCTGATCTAGCTTGAAACGCCGCGCCTGCTCCTCCGCATCGCTTAGCTCTCTATAGCCATTGGCTAATTCAAGACCATTCAAATAAAGCTCAAAACGCTTAGCGACACACTGCCCCTGCTCATCAACGCCTAACTGAGCTAATGCCACTTGGCAGGCCGGATAATCGTATACCCCCAGCAAGCCTGTGGGTAATTGCGGCTCCACGCAATGACTAAACAATAAATCTAGCCATGAATGTTTATCTTCAGCATCAAAGTCGCTATCAACATGCTGTTGCGCACAAGCCTTAAGATCCGCCACCGTTGCACTATGAGGGTCAAGCTGTAGATGATACTGAAATAAGGCGCGGTAACTGACGCGCTGCCATGAGAGCTTGGGCAAGAAGAGCGCCAGCAATTGCTTCACCTCTTCCATTAAGGCCTGCTCATCCCAGCCCACTCGGTACCATTCCAACATGGTGAACTCAGGATTATGACGAGCGCCCCGCTCGCCTTGCCGAAAGGCTTTACCTAAAGAATAAATATCTTGCGGGTAAGCCGCCAATAAACGCTTAAGAAAAAATTCGGGAGAGGTTTGCAGGTAATGCGTCTTAGCCATTACCGATGTTGCCAAGCTATCAATAAAAGGATCTACCGTTGCATACTCACTGAGCACCGGCACATCGACTTCTAACACTTGCCGCTGAAGAAAAAACTCGCGGATTTTTTGATAAAGGAGGGCCCGCTGCTGAAGAGCGGTCAGAGAAGCAGAGGGCTGCCAAGACATTGAATTAATCTTTAGCGCGACACAAATACTCACCATTTCTGGTGTCTACACGAATCATTTCACCCGTACATAAAAACAAAGGCACTTTAACCACTGCTCCAGTGACTAGGGTCGCCGGCTTAGTGCCGCCTTGGGCGGTATCACCTTTAAGGCCAGGATCTGTTTCTGCAATTTCTAACTCCACATGGTTCGGTGGGGTAATCAATAATGGCGAACCGTTATAGAGGGTGACGACGACCAACTCTTGTTCTTTAAGCCATTTATAATTATCTCCCACCGCTTTTTTATCGGCAGGGAATTGCTCAAAGTTATTAGGGTCCATAAAATACCAAAAATCGCCATCGGTATAGAGATATTCCATATCATGATCCATGACATCGGCTCCCTCGAGGGACTCACCTGACTTAAACGTGCGCTCCCAAACACGACCTGTGTTAAGGTTGCGTAGTTTGACGCGGCTAAAGGCCTGCCCCTTACCCGGCTTGACAAATTCATTGTCCAATATGTTACACGGCTCTCCATCGAGCATAACCTTTAAGCCGCTACGAAACTCATTGGTAGAATAGTTACCCATTATTTCCTCAATCTAAGATAGTGTTGCAAAACCGTAATGATACATCGAACCGCGCCATCATGGCAGACTAATGCTGCGAAAGAGCACAGATTAGTAATAACTAGTGATCTCAGCTGGCAGCAACACCTACAGCAAGCGATTACCGAGCCGGCAGAGTTATTATCCTACCTTGAATTAAGCCCGCAATATTTAGACGCTGCCATTAAAGCTAGCCAACTATTCCCTCTAAAAGCGCCAAAACCTTTTCTTCAACGCATAGAAAAAGGCAATATCAACGATCCCCTACTGAAACAAATACTGCCGATAGACGAAGAACTACTCTCCGTTGCTGGCTACTCTGTAGACCCCGTAGGTGAACAAGCCGATCAGCCTAGCGGTATGATCCATAAATACCATGGCCGTGTATTATTGATCGTTAATGGACACTGTGCCGTCAATTGCCGCTATTGTTTCCGTCGACACTTTCCCTATGACGACAACCGATTGAGTCGATCTGAGTGGGATGATGCCATTAGCCAAATAGCCACTGATGACTCTATCAGCGAAGTTATCTATTCTGGTGGCGACCCATTAGCCTCTAACGACAAACAGCTACTTTGGCTGACACAGCAAATTGCTGCTATACCTCATATTAAGCGCTTACGTATTCATACACGCTTACCGGTAGTCATCCCCAACCGGATCACCGACGCAAGTCTAGAATGGATGACAAATCATCGGCTAGCAACGGTGGTGGTATTACATATGAATCACGCTAATGAGCTCAACGATGAAACCTTACGTCACTCCATTCAAATGATGAAAAACGCAGGTATTACGGTATTAAATCAAGCGGTGCTATTGAAAGGTATCAACGACTCAGTAGAGGACTTAGCCCAATTAAGCGAGGCATCATTTGACGCAGGGGTTATACCTTATTACCTCCATGTACTGGATAAAGTCGATGGTAGTGCTCACTTTGGCATAGCCGACAGTGAGGCCAAAAAACTTCACCAACAACTCACTCACTATTTACCTGGATATTTAGTGCCTAAATTAGTAAGGGAGATAGCTAATATGCCGGCAAAAGTTGCTATATAGTGGGATCAACGTCTATTTTATAGAATCTAGTGCGTAACAATTAATGTAAAAAACTAGTATGATAGGAGTATATTATTCATATTGAACATTGTCTCTCCGACTTAACTAACGGTTTATGAACTCAGCTATCACTTCATTTCGCCTTATCATCGTTCACGATTCCCCCAAGGAAGCACAACGACTTAGCAGTATGTTTCATAATTCTGGCAAACCTTGTCGCGCCCAACATATCAATGCTGAAGCCAATCTAAACAAAATACTAGAAGACCAAAACTGGGATTTACTGATCACTCATGACAGTAGCGAATCCTTATCACCGGCGGTGGTTATTCGTAATATCCGCAAATTTGAACGGGATGTGCCCGTTATTCTGCTTACCGATGAAGAAGGCAACAAACCCATTGTCGATGGCATGAAGCTCGGCGCTTGTGATGTTTGCCAAGTAGATGATGACCAACATTTACTCTTAATTGTGAGCAGAGAATTAGCTAACCGACAACAACGTAAAGCCACACGGATCACACAACGAAAACTAAAAGAAGTTGAGCGACGCAATCAAAAATTACTGAACAGCTCAAGAGATGGCATCGCCTTTATTCAGGATGGCATGTACCTTTACGCTAACGACTCTTTTGCTGAAATGCTCGGTTACCAAAATAGGGATGAAATAGAGTTCATGCCTATTATGGACAACATTATCCCTGCCGAGCAGACTCAAGTGAAGAAAACACTCAAAGACTTCTCTTTACAGAAAGATAGCACAAAAACCAACCAACTGATATTCACCACTTTACTTCCGAATGGCCAGGAAAAATCTATAACAACCGAACTTTTTATCGGCGAATATGAAGAAGAGTCCTGCACTCAATTGATCTGCCATGCAGAAGATGGCAACCAAGAATTAATTGAAGCCGAATTAAAGAACATCAAACATACTGACAGTCTAACCGGCCTGTACAACCGCGGCTATTTAATTGAGGGCATAGAAAAAACACTCGACCATGTCGCTAAAAATGAAACCAGTAAATCCTTAATTTTTCTTGATGTAGACCGATTTTCAAAAAAAATAGAACAAAATTACAGTATCAACGATGCCGACAAGGTATTAAAGAAAATAGTCAGCGTAATCAGTAAACATTACGCCGATGAAGATTTCATTGCACGAGTCTCCGACCACTCGTTCGCCATTATTTCAGACCAGCATGACCCCGAAAAACTATTAGACCATGGTAGTAAATTATGCAAAAAATTCTCCGACATATTGTTTGAGATTGGCAACAAGACCGTGCAATTTACATTAAGCATCGGCGTATGCTTAATCAATGAAAACACCACAGACTCACAAACCTTAATTCATCATGCCTTACAATCCATAGAAACCTTGCGTAAAACTCAAGATGGCAATGGCACAAACCTCTACCAAAGAGATGCGGACGAAAGTGAAATACTCGCAGGAAACTTTAAGCAGGCACTAGAAAATAATGACTTCAGTCTATTATTTCAGCCTATTCTTAGTTTACGTGGTGGCGAGACCGAACGCTATGAAGTATTGCTGCGGATGATTATTGATGAAAAACAAATATCGCCCACACAATTTTTGAATATTGCTGCAGGACTGAACTTAAGCAAAAAAGTTGACCGCTGGGTTTTACTTGAAGCCATTAAGTTTTTACAAAAAAATATAAAAAACAAAAAACAAACACAGCTATATATCAACCTAACTAGCAAAAGCCTATGCGATAGCACTCTGCTACCTTGGTTAAAAGTCGCCATAGATGCTTCAAGCATTAAAGCCTCCAACATCATTCTCCAAGCGAAAGAAGCTGACATAGTGCAACATTTATCGGCGGTTAAGAAGTTCACCGAAGCTGCACGAGCTATAGGGATAGAGTTTAGCATTTCTAATTTTGGATGTTCATCTGTAGAGTCTTTATCCATACTCGACCACATAGATGCAAAATATATTAAACTTGACGGCGCTTTATCACAAGAACTTCAAGAAAATTCTGACAACACACAGACACTAGAAACCTTAATCACCGCGCTTCATGAAAAAGACAAAATAACGACTATTCCACATGTTGAAAAAGCCAGCATTTTATCTAAACTTTGGCAACTAGGTGTGCATTGTATTCAGGGAAATTATTTACAACCCCCTAGCCCAGAGATGGACTACGAGTTTTCATCTGAAGAGTAACACCAACCATTCAATGCTGACTATATTTTTTAGGTTAATATTACCCTTGAAATCTTTTGATCTCACTGGGTAATTCTTTTAGTGCATCGCGGTCTCTAAAACCAATTAAATATAGAATAGCATCTAAACCAAGATGGCTAATCGACTGTTTTGCAGACTCTTTAACCAGCGGCTTGGCTCGAAAAGCAATGCCCAAACCCGCAATACTTAACATCGGCAAATCATTAGCGCCATCTCCTACGGCAATCACCTGTTCCAAACTTAGCCCTTCTTTTTGCGCCAGCTCTCGCAACAATTCAGCTTTGCGCTCACCATTAACTACGGTACCAACCACTTTTCCTGTCACCTTACCTGCAACGATATCGAGCTGATTAGCATAGACATAATCGATGTTTAGTTTAGCCTGTAAATAACGGCCAAAATAATCAAAGCCACCCGACAATATCGCGGTTTTATAGCCTAATTTATGTAAATAATAGACTAATTTTTCTGCACCCTCTGTTAGTTTTAAACGACTCGCAACCTTTTCTAATACTGACTCATCTAGCCCTTTTAATAACGCCATACGTTGCTTAAAACTTTCGTTAAAGTCTATTTCGCCACTCATTGCAGCCTCAGTAATCGCAATGACCTGATCGCCCACTCCGGCTTCTTTTGCTAACTCATCAATGACCTCTGCATCAATTAAGGTAGAATCCATATCAAAGCAAACTAGGCGACGGTTACGGCGATAGAGATTATCTTCTTGAACCGCTATATCAATATCAAGAGACGAGGCCAGTTGCATTAATGCCTTTCTTAACCCTGCCAAGTCAACCACTTCTCCACGAGCAGAAAACTCTACCGAGGCTTTGCTTTGTTGATCAAACGAGTCCAACGGAATACGGCCTGACAAACGCGTAATATTGTCAAAATTCAGCGCATATTCTTTACCCACAGCCGTGATTGCAGCAATATGTTCTGCGGTAATGATTTTTGTCAGCAAGGTAACGATATGCCTAGACTTACCTTGATTTTCCACCCAATCGTTATAGCTGTCGACCGACACATCATCGAAGCTCGGAGAGATACCCATTGACTCTGCACAAGTAGTAATATCAGCCAAAAACTGAGCTTTCTTATCCGCCACATCTAACTCAACTAATAGACCCAAATTTAATTGATTGTGGATCACCGCCTGCCCTATATCGAGGACATTCACCTTATATTCCGCCATAATTTGACTGACAGATGAGGTTATTCCAGGCTTATCAACACCGGACAAACTAATTAAAATAATATTTTTCACAGCAGCTTTTAGTCTCTCGTTGATACGGTTTTTATTTGGCTTTTTCAACCTAAAAACAGCAATTGGCACAAAAAGTCTGTGCACCAGCATTAGCTCCCTCTAGGGAAGTTATTGATGTACATAGGTAGTTTAGTATGGCGTAGCGACCTTATTGGTCGTGAGCGAATACTGCCATTTTCTAGGCGCATCAATAACTTGTGTAAACTTTCGTGATTCAACTGCCGTTGCTAGGTTCAAAGTCACTCTACAATCAACTATTGAGTGAAGAGACGAAAAAGCGGCATAAGCTATTATAGCGATAATTATTACGCTAAAATAGCAGAGTATTCCATCTTCTTAGATTAGCACTAGCGTATGCCACTGACCTTACTAAAGAAACTCACTCCAACGACAGGCAATTATCGTCTTCCAGCACTCATGGTGATGATATCTCTAGGCATACTATTACTAACAAGCTATCTGTTCTCTCAACAGCAACAAAATACTGCCTCAGGCTTTATAGATCAATACGGGGAAAGCATTGCAAAACTCACTGCCGATCGAGTAGCCAGTAGCACGCTCAATCAGGATGCCATTAGCCTACAAGCTATCGCACAGAACATCAGCAATCAATCGATAGCCACATCCGTTGTTATTTACACTATAGACAATACCATCCTAGCTCAAGCAAACGACACTAACACCAGCATTCAACAAACCATTAGCCACTTTACATCACCCATTGTATCCAGTAATAACATCATCGGCTCTGTGACTATTGGTATCTCTCCCGCATTATTTTTAATACCACCTCAGCTGCCCATCACCCTAATATTGTCCATACTCTTAGTGACATGCTTAGCCATTACCTATTATAAAAACCAACGACAACTACAAATTCCATTCATCAACAAGCCAGTGGAAGAAAGTGAGCCTACATCGATACTGGACACCAATACCAACCTCGATAATTCAGCCCCCTCGACCACAATTTTGTTAACATTGAAGATACAGAATTTAGGCATACTCTACCAACAGCTTAATGGCGAATCACGTAAGCAGCAATTAAAGCAATTGGAAAAGAGTATTAACCATGCGCTGACACTTTATAACGGCAATAGGCTCATCACTACTAGTGATAGCATTACCCTAGGGTTTAACCATAAAGGAGACGACAACATCTTCAATGCTTTATATAGCGGTGAACTTATCCTTAAGCTCAACGAAAAAACACCTAGCTCTATTATTATTCTCAACGCCATGATTCAAATAGAAGATAGCAATGTCTCGCTGAGCCACACCCTAGACAGCGCGAGAAAATGCAGCTCTGCCACAGAAAACAAACACGCGCTTTTTATCACCCAAACGTTAATTGACACCTATCAATTGGATGCTCGATTAGCATTGGAGAATGTTCCTAACTCATCTGGCACATTAAAAATAAGCCATTTAAAAGGGCATTACAAAGTATTATTAGAAAATCAACTGAATCAATTACAACAAGAAATATAAATCACACGCACGTTATAGCCAGTCATAGTAGCGCAATACAAATAAGACTCAACGACTATGGACTGAAAAATCATAGCCTGAAAGGGCATCCTGCAATAAATAAAGTCGCTGAAAAATGACATTGATCGACTTACAGCTTATATTTTTTCTACAACCTCGTTATAGACATTCACCTAGCTCAACGCCTTCCAAGCTAGATAATGACTGACAAACACCTCACCGGACATCGACGCGATAAAATCACTATGTAATAGCTGATCCATCACCGGCCCTTTTACTTCCGACAAATGCAACAACATACCTGCATCACGCAGATGGCGGTCCACTGAGCGCAGGCTTTCCAGCGCACTAGTATCTATGTCGCTGATAGAAGAACACAGTAACACCATATGACTGGCATCCGGGTATTCTGCCACCAGTGAGTTGACTTCATCTTCAATAACGCGCGCGTTGGCAAAGTAGAGGCTAGCATCGATACGTACGCTGATGATTTTATCGCTCAGCTCTACCTGATGGCGCAGGCGATTACGAAAATGCTCGGTGCCCGGTATTTTTCCGACCACCGCAACATGGGGGTTACTAGAGCGATATAAATACAGTGCTATCGACAAGACCACGCCACTAACCAAGCCAAGCTCAACACCTTGGAGCAGAGTCAGTAATGCGGTAAGTGCTAAGGCGGCAAAGTCGCTGCGATTGTAGCTCCAGACGCGCTTGATTGCCCCGATATCCACCAGCGATACGATCGCCACTAGAATCATTGCAGCCAAGCTCGCAATGGGTACGTAGTATAAGAAGGGCGTCATGAATAGAGTCGAAAAACCGATCCCCAGCGCTGTAAATGCACCCGCGGCTGGGGTTTGTGCCCCGGCATTAAAGCTAACCGCCGAGCGTGACATACTCGCCGAAATGGGAAACGCGCCAGATGCCCCCGAAGCCAAGTTGGCAAAACCTAAGCCAATGGCCTCTTGGTTGGGACTGATTCTCTGGCGGCGTTTAGCCGCAAATGATTGCGCCACCGACAACGCACTCACGTAGCCTATTAAACTGATTAGCGCTGCCGAGCCCAATAAACTCTGCCAGCGCTCCGCTGACCAGTTCAGCGCTTTGATATCAGGTAAATGCAGTACTGGCAAACCCTGTGGAATAACACCCACCACGCTAACCTGCTGCTGTAAATCAAATTGAGCAACCACCAGCGCCGACAGGCACATCACCAAAATGGGTGTGGACTTTGACAAAATTTCAGCCCAAAATGTACTTAACTGCATAAGAGCCGCAAGCTTTTTAAGCCGTCCAGGCAAGAAGTACAACGCCAATACTGCGGCCGAACCCAGCGCCAACGTATGGCCATTTATACCCTGAAGCCCCTGCCCAAGGTTTGTTAACAGCGTCGGTAAATTACCTCCTCTCACATCAAGGCCGGTTAAGTTGCCTAACTGACTAGCCGCAATAATAATGGCCGAGGCAGAAATAAAGCCAGTAATGACCGGAAAGCTGAGGAAATTGCTAAGAAAGCCAAGGCGCAATATACCAAACGCCAACAACATCATGCCACTGCTTAAGGCTAATACCACGGCGCCGATCACATAATCTTCTGGCCGTGACTCAGGGAAAGCAACACTCAAGGCCGTTGCCGTCATAATTGAAGAAATGGCAAAGGGGCCTACAGATAACGCGCCACTGGAGCCCAATAACGCATAAAGTAAAAGCGGTAGCATACTGGCATAAAGCCCCAACTGAGGTGGCAGCCCGGCCAATAGCGCATAGGCTAAAGACTGTGGAATCATCATCATGGTGATGATGATTGCCGCGATGGCGTCACTGGCAAAAGTTTCGCGGTTGTACTCGCGGCCCCAACGTAAGATAGGCAGCAATAGAGATAAACGCATAGAAGTCACTCAAGGTTGGTAGTGATGGTACTTTGCTCTGTCACCGTTATAAAAAGGAATAACGAAAGATATTCAAGACGCGCCACGTACTAAGCAATAATGCTGTTTATGTGTTGCTACATTATCCGGACATGAATTTTATAGACATTACTAGCGCCACATACTTTTGCAAGAATTTAAGCAGCGAAAGAATTTAGGTCGACAAATTAATTTTCTCAAAATTAAAAAATTATTAACAATATCTTAAAGAAAATAAATTAATATAACGTATTCAAATAGTGATGTTTTTGGGTTGTGCAACGGCTAATACGTAATTCAATTGGCTCATTATCTAATGTGAAAGCAAGACGCTCTATCGCAAGTAGAGGCACACCCTCGGTAAGATTAAGAATGTTTGCGTCGTATTTAGATGCACTGATTGCGCGAAGGGATTCTTCCGCTCGATGAACTGCAATAGAAAATTCGGTTTCATATAAGTCATACAAAGTATTTAGCAGGTCAGTATCTTTAAGACCTTGGAACAAATGATCGGGTAACGCAATACTTTCAACAATAATAGGTTGCCCACCTAAACTGCGAACTCGTTCAATAAAAAATATTCGAGCCTTTTTAGGCAGATGAAGTTTTCCCGCTTCGGCGACAGAGGCGTTGCGCTGATTAAAACTCAGTATTTTACTTTCAGGTAATACTTTTTCATTTTTTTTATTGTGGATACGAAAAAACTGAAACAAGGCGCGGTCATTGTCATGGCCAGCGACAAAAGTACCTTTACCATGACGTCGAATCAATATTTTTCTCTCGACTAGCCCGGTGATTGCTTTTCGAATGGTACCTTGGCTAACACCTAATTCCCGTGCAAATTGTATTTCGCTGGGAATAATTTCTGTAGGTGACCACTCGCCTTTAATTATACGGGAAACCAACAAATTTTGAATTTGCGCATACAATGGGATGGAGCCATTAGCGGTTGAAAATACCACATTAATTTCCTATGTATTCAAACAACATTAACAACCATCCTCTTAGGCAATTTGGAATTATTCACACTCTTTTAGCCTTCATTAGCTATCGCTTATAGTGTCGGGCATAACACGATTTTTGGTGCTGCTGTCTTACCATTATGAATATCATCAAAGGCGGCTGCACCATCAGCAAGCGAGCGTTTTTCGACCCAATCTAAGGGTCCTAAAGAGCCATTATACAATGCATCAATTGCAGCCCTCAAGTCAATGGGGCTGTAGGTATAGTTACCTAAAAAAGTAATTTCTTCTAAGGTTATTTTTCTAGTATCTAATCCCGGTTCGTTATCTTGCAGGCCAACATGTGAAATAACTCCACCGGCTCTAACAAAACGGCAAGAGGCTTCGCGAGTACGACCACTGCCGACAGCATCAATCACTAAATCAAAATAATTTTCATCGGGCAAGTCGCCGCCCAGTGGATTATAGACTTTACAGCAACCCAATTGACTCGCTGTTGCTCGTCTTAATTCATTTGTATCGCCGAGATAGATTTCATGGCAACCTTTATTTTTTAGGAACAACGCGGCAAAGACACCGATGGAACCTCCGCCCAGGACCAATGTGCGGCACTCGGATAAGGGTCGGTGCAAGACTTTTTCCGCAAGGTAAATCGCATGTAATGATGTGGCTGCCGGTTCAGTAAGACTGGCAATAACAGGATCCATATCTTGAGGCATGTCCAGTAGATTACGCTCAGGTATCGTCACATATTGTGCAAACGCACCGGCTAATCGCATGCCAATCAGCTCACGTTTCGCGCATAAATTGGATCTGCCGCCCTGACAATGATGACAAATACCACAGGTCATCAGCGGGTTCAATACGACGCGTTTGCCTTGCTGTTGACCATTTTGAACAATGCCTACTGCTTCGTGCCCCAAGATTAATGGCGGCACTCGACGAGCATCGTGCCCGTGGTAGGCGTGCATGTCTGAGCCACAAATACCCACCGCTTCCACCTTAACCAAAGCATCACCGAGTGCGGGGATAGGCTTCGGTTCATCGCGGTAAATAACTTCCTGAGTATTGGTGTATACCAGTGCTTTCATTACAGGTCTCCTAAGTACTTTATTTCGCAGTAAATCCGCCGTCAATATTGATGACTTGACCAGTGATGTAGTCAGATGCAGTAGACGCCAGAAATATGGTTAATCCGTCAAGGTCAGCGAGTTCACCGTTTCGGCCGATCGCAGTTTGTTTGGCTAAATTCCCTAATAGCTCAGGCTTTCCATAGACTGGAGCTGTTAGCTCTGTAGGGAAAAAGCCAGGCGATATTGCGTTGCAATTTATGCCTAATGCAGACCAAGCCTCGGCCATCGCTCGAGTAAGCTGTGAGACTCCGCCTTTAGATGCACCGTAAGGCAGGCTATTCGCAAAAGCTCGCTCAGATTGTAACGAAGCGATATTAATGATCCTGCCCCAGCCCTTTTTTTGCATCTCAGGTATTAATTCTCTAGCGAGGAAGAAGGGGGCCGCTAAATTCAGATTCAGGGTACTACTCCAGCTATCTAGCGTCACTTCATCAACAGGCTGCCGCAGGTTCACTCCTGCGGTATTCACTAAAATATCAATGGGACCAAAACAATTTTCCGCACGTTTAGCAATGTCGGCTATTGCTTGAAGATCACCGAGGTCATCCGCTTGTGCAATAGCCTTGCCGCCAGCAGCGGCTATTGCGGTAACCGCATCCTGTAGCTGTGCTTCACGTCGACCCAGCAAAATAACTTCCGCTCCAGCCTGCGCTAGAGCAAACGCTTGTTGGCGGCCAATGCCTGAACTTGCGCCTGTGACTAAAGCCACCTTGCCTTCTAAAGAAAAATTAGCCATTAGTTTAGCTTTTCAGGTTGCAGCGAGAAAGTTTCATCGGGGAAGTACTTGCTCAGACGATCATCGCCAGTACGCGCATGCGCTTCCATACCTTCAAGACGAGAAATGCGAGCGGTAGCAGTCGCCACTTCACGGTTTGCTTCACGACTCATACGTTGGGTAGTGACGGTTTTGATAAATTTACCAACGTATAAGCCTCCAGTGTAGCGGCCAGCCCCTTTGGTAGGCAAAATATGATTAGTTCCAGAGCATTTATCTCCAAAGGCGACAGTGGTTTCTTCACCGACAAATAATGAGCCATAGTTACGTAGCCTATCTACCCACCAATCCAGATCTTCTGCGTGTATTTCAAGATGCTCTGGAGCATAACGATCACTGACTACTGCGACTTCTTCGCGATCCGAACAGAGTACGACTTCACCGTAATCGCGCCAAGAGGCTTCTGCTGCAACCCGTGCAGTTTCTGGTAGAGCCGCGATAACATCAGGCATTAACGCCATGACTTTATTACCCAACTCTTCGTCTGTGGTAATTAACCAGCAAGGCGTATCCAAACCATGCTCTGCTTGGCCAACCAGATCGCTTACTACAAGCACAGGATCAGCGGTTTTATCCGCGATAATGCCAATCTCGGTAGGGCCGGCAAACAAATCAATACCTACACGACCAAATAGCATGCGCTTAGCTTCTGCAACAAAGCGGTTGCCTGGACCAACAAGGATATCCGCAGAATGTCCGCCGGTAAACAAACCAAAAGCCATTGCGGCAATACCCTGCACTCCCCCCATATTCAAAATAGTATCTGCGCCACATAAATTAGCCGTATAGATAATAGCAGGGTTGGCACCCTGATCAGGTTTTGGTGGAGAGCACGCAATGATATGATTAACGCCTGCTGCTTTAGCGGTTGCCACTGACATTACAGCTGATGCCACATGCGAATAGCGACCACCAGGAATATAACAGCCTGCTGTTTCAACCGGTATTTGTTTTTGCCCAGCAAATAGGCCAGGCGAAAGCTCTACTTCGAAATCAATTAATGCTTCACGCTGTTTATCGGCAAAACGACGAACACGATCATAGGCAAATTGAATATCGTTTTTAACACTTTGCGGTATTTTCTGTGACGCTATTGCGATGTCTTCTTCTGAAACAACAATGTTGCCCGTGTAGTTATCTAATTTCTGAGTATATTCAACGGCTTTTTCTTCGCCTCCTGCTTCAATCGCAGCTAACATGTCTGCCACGATATCACGGGTGTTGTCTTCCCCAGTTGAAGCTGATTTTTCTGCTTTTTTCATATACTGAATAGTCATCATTAAATCTCTATATAAAGGTAAATGGCAAAGGTAAAGTAAACCCGTGTTATTTATGTAACAGCCCATAATGACAGCGCAGGCACAAATGCAAGCAATAACACTATCGATAGCATGGCAAGTACAAAGGGTACGGCCTTAGCGGCAACCTGTAGAACAGGCGTTCCGGTCAAACCCGAGACCACAAATAAATTTAATCCCAATGGAGGGGTAATAAAACCGACACCCAGCGAAGTGACCATCACAATACAAAAATGAATCTCATTCATACCAATCGCTTGGGCGAGAGGCAGCATGATAGGTGCTAAAATAACAATGTTAGGTGTTGTCTCCATGACACAGCCAGCGACTATTAAAATCGCAATCATCATTAATAGAATTATCGTTGGGTTATCGGTAATCGATGTCATGCCGTAAACAAAGCCCTGAGGCACATTGAGTGCAGCTAAGGTTTGAGCCAACGGTAAAGATAGTGCAATAATAGGCACGATCACACCATTCACTTTTGCTGAACTGGCCAACATCTTGGGAAAATCCCCTAGTGTGATCGTTTTTTGCAACAAGCCAATAATCACCGTTGTTATTACTGCAACTGCTGCCGCTTCTGTTGGTGTAAAGACACCACTGTAAATTCCACCAAGAATAATAAATGGAACTAATAGTGCGAAGCGACCATTGTAAACAGCATGCCAAAGACGCTGTAATGAAAAGCCCGATTCAGAATTTTCATATCTATTAATACGATTCATGATGATGTTAGTCATCATGATGCAAAGCATAATTAATAAGCCGGGAATCATTGCCGCAAGAAATAAAGTAGAAGCAGAAATACCTAAAATTAACCCTATAATAATGTAGGCAATAGAGGGAGGTATCAATATCCCAGTGCATGCTCCGGCGGCGACTAAAGCACAGGCGTATTGTCTAGTGTAACCTTGCTCTACTAGGCGACCGATTGTCATACGACCCACTCCCGCTGCACCAGCTGCATCGGATCCGGATATACAAGCAAAGAAGCCACAAACTAATACGGTGGAGGTGCCAAATCCAGAACGAAACCCTCCCGCTAGGGCTTCAGCTACATCCAATAGTTGTTTGGAAAGCCCGGTTCGAACCAAAACATCTCCGGTAAGAATAAATAGAGGCACTGCTATCAATGCGAAGGCATCGATACCATCGAATAATGCCTCACCAAATAGTGATAACGGTAGTACACCTGAAAAATGCAGCATGGTGATGGCGGTTACCCCCAACACTGCCCACACAGGCACACCAAATATAATCAGGAATAGTGCGATAAGTAACGGCACATAAAATTCCCAACCCAACACTAACTCAACTGCGCCTTGCGTAAAAAATTCCATTAGTCAAACAACCTATAGCCTTCAAAAACAGGACGACCTGAACGTAAATCACTGACGTCACGCCAAATTGATTGTATTAGGCGTGTACACACCAACACAAATCCAATAGGCACTGCCGCCAGAAACCAAGCCTGTGAAATTCGTAAACCGTGAGTAACCGAACCGAACTTAAGAGAAACTTGTAGAGTTTCAAAAGAAAAATATAAAGCTAATACTGCCACTCCCAGCATAACTACATCGCCGAAAATATAAGTGAAGGCCTTACCTCGCGGTGACATAAACTGCATTAAGACATCAATACGTAAATGTGCACGATCTTTTACCGCCGCTGCAGTACCCACCCAAACCAGATAAATAAATGCGTAGCGTGCAATTTCCTCTCCCCAAATGGAAGAGTAACTAAGACCAAAACGACGTAACACTTCTATACCAATTGTTGTTACGATCAATATATAAAAGATCAACAACAACCAACGCTCACAATTTTTTTCGATATTTATTAATATATTTTTTATCATAATGAACTCTCAGTTGACCAAACAATTGGCAGCTGCATGAATCATTTTTAAAGACAATGCACTCTTTACTACTAGAATGAGTGCATTGCCAACCCTACTGGCGTTAACGATCGCTATGCATCGTTAACGTAGTAACGGCCCTGCGTATTGGCGGCGTCAAGTAACTTACCAAAGTTTGACATTGATCCAGCCAGATCTTTTTTATAGACGTCCCACTCTGCATTTTGATGTCCACCCTTTTCAACCCACTGAGCCAGCTCATCGGGAGTAAGCGAATGAAACTTAACGCCTGACTTATTCATTTCAGACATAGCATAGGCACGGGAAGAAGGAACTTTCGACAAGTTTTGATGGGAGGTGACTTCACTAGCCATTTCAATACCTGCCTGAATATCAGCAGGAAGGCTATTGAACCATTCCAAATTGCAGGAATACACTTGTGCATCAGGCACGGCACGGGTAAACGTCACTGAAGACAGGATATCTTTAAATCCAAATACATGTAAAGCGCCCACTGCAGGGTCAAGAGCATCCGCTACACCTTGCTTAATAGCCGACGGCGTTTCACCCCAAGCGACCGGAGTTGGGTTAGCACCAATAGCGCGATAATATTGCTGTAGCATTTTAGACCCTGGCACACGGAATTTTATACCCTTCAAATCATCAGGTGTTTTGATCGGCCCGCTTATGCCTTTGCGTACCGCTACCACTCGCGGATCAATGACGACATACCATAAAGGCTTAAATCCTTTAGCGGCAACCTGAGGATCTACTTGCTTACGCCATTCGTCAGAGTTAACCAAGTTGATGAAATTTTGGTTGGCCCCACAAAAATAGGGCAGATTAATTAGATCAACAATAGGGGCAAAAGGAGCAAAATTTGATATTGAATGCTGAGCAGCCTGGATAGTTCCTTGCTGTACTTTTGAAACCAAAGCACCACCGGCACCTAACTGTCCACCTGGGGCCAATCTCACATAAACTTGACCGTTAGTCATGTTTTGGATATTTTCTTTAAAATCTAATTGCATAATAGGATAGCTTCTTGTCGCACCCAATATATATGCCGTCCCAATGGTCATTTTATACTTTGCTGCTTTCTCTCTTTGTGCTTCTTCGTTTGCGGTAGCAGCGGCCGCCTGCTCGCTCACAAGCAAGCTTCCGCCTGTTGCAGCCACCAGCGCAGCGGTAAAGCCAAACTTCTTAGTTAAGGACAAAAAACGTCGACGTTCGATCATTTCAGGTATTTCAATTTTATCTTTCATTATTTTTTCTCCACCTGTATAAATAGAATAAGTTTTATTTAATGACTTTTTCTTCTCGCTTCAGCACCCCTACAACAAAAAAAACAACGGCAACTAATAGAAGCAGAAATTCACCTACATCCCCCAGAAAAAAAGATGAATCTAGGTTATAAAAAACAACTAACTTCCCAACAATAACATTGAGAAATAATAATACAAAAAATAGGCAAGAAACGTATAGCCAAAAATCATTTGATTTATTCATCATGCCCCATACTTAATAGTAGTAAATTTAGTTGTTTTCTTCATGCCAGCACCTAATACACTTTAAGCACTTTCATAAAGTCGGGTAAGCACAAACTCGCGATGCCCAAGGGCTTCCGCTGAAGTTAAGCGCCCATTGACGGTATCAAGCATTGATTCCAACAATTTGTCTCCGGCATCATCGGGAGACATTTCTTTTCGCAGCAAACCAGAAACATCCACATCCACATGCTCTGCCATCGTTCGGATTGTACGCGGATTTGCACATATCTTAATGACAGGGAGAATTGGGTTACCTATAATATTGCCTTGGCCCGTAGGGAACAAGTGAACGACAAAACCTGCAGCAGCACACAAAGTTACCATTTCAGCAGCAGCCGAGGACGAGTCCATAAACCAAAGACCAGGACCTGTTGGAGCCTCTGCCTTGTCCAGAACACCATCCACCATGCATTTTTTACCGATTTTTTGAATATTTCCCAACGCCTTTTCTTCAATAGTCGTTAAGCCACCCAGGATGTTTCCTTTGGTAGGCTGAGAGTCTGAAAGGTCTGATGTTTTATGTCGATCAACCAAATCCTGATAACGATCAAACATAAACATAAAACGCTCACGAACCTCATCGTTAATGCAACGCTCCGCCACTAAATGCTCGCCGCCCGTCAACTCTGTCGTTTCTCCGAATAACAATGTAGCTTTTTGCGGGTATAGCTTGTCAAAAGCATTACCTACGGTAGGGTTTGCACCACAACCTGACGTGGTATCAGACTCACCACACTTTGTGGAAACCCAAAGCTCCCCAATAGGCGCTTCTTCCCGCTTTAGCCCAGAAGCCCACTGCACATATTTTTTAGCCTCACCAGAAGCTTTCATAATGGTTTCAAGATCACCATGCTGTGCAATGCCAAATCCGATTACTGGCTTACCGCTTGCGGCAATGCCATCGACAATGCGCTTGGTCCAACTATCTTCAATACCGATAACAACAACAGCGGCCACATTAGGGTTAGCGCCAGTACCAATTAGCGTACGAAAATGTAATTCAAGGTCTTCACCAAACTGTAAGCGACCGTACGAATGCGGTATTGCCATAGCGCCAGGAATATTGTTTGCAACCGCTTCACAGGCTGCGTTGGCTAAATCATCAACCGGGAGGATAATGACGTGATTACGAACGCCCATACGTCCATTCTCACGGCGATAACCTAAAAAAGATGCTTTACTTAAATCAAGGGACATACTTATATCTCCAAATAAATTAATGTGTAGATGATAATAACGACGGTTTACCAGCGCTTGGTTTTAATGTTCTGAACATGTGCGTGCTCACCAACGCCGATATCCGCCACCACTTTGCCGATATCTATACCGTATTTAATGACGGTGTTGCCAGTTTTAAGCGGCTTGATGGCTAGCTTGTGGCCTATAGGGATATCACTTGCCGCTGTAAATTCAATATCTTTATCCTGATCCATAATCCAACCCGTTATCTTATCTCCGGCTTTAACCCCCTCAATAACCACAACGCCCACACTATCGCCCTCGTCATGAACCACAAAGTCAACCATTAGCTCTCTCCTATTAATCGAAAAATATAACAAACATTCACAGTAAATTAGCGACCAAGTATACACGCCCAATTCTTGTAGTCAACTACTCTTATATAAGAGATGAGGGCTGACACAATAAAAAGTTTTTATGTTGCACAGTTACATAAAAAGGAGTTAAATAAGATTTTTAAGGTGGTGGCAGAGACCATCCTAACCACCTACGGTGCGGCGCCATGTGCTAATAACGCTGGCCTTATTGCCGACGAGACTGTAGATTTTCGGCTTTACTCAATTCTCATGCTATCTAATTTGGGTATAGACGCCCAAACGGTAGCTGATGAACGAGCGCGTCGATTTAGCTTGTCAGGCATTAATAAAAAAGCATCACGCACAAAATAATGAACTTGATATTGGGAGAAATATTATGGGTATTGGTGGTATAGGTGTAGGTCCGTTGTTACTTATTTTAGCGATTGTCATTTTACTATTTGGCACTAAAAAATTAAAAAGTTTAGGTAGTGATTTGGGCGGTGCAGTAAAAGGCTTTAAAAAAGCCATCAATACTGCCGAACTGACCAATGAAGACTTAGCTAAGAGTGATGAGACAGAAGTTACAGAGAACCTCAAAGTCAATAATGAAGAGACATAATAAGCTCTATGGGGCTACTTGAAATTCTATTAATTGCCGTTGTTACCTTATTGATAGTGGGGCCTGAACGCATGCCTAAAGCGATTCGCTCTATTGCCTTAACCATCGGTAGGGCTAAACGCTTGCTGAGTAGTGCCCGTAAAGAAATCGAAAAACAAATAGGGGCCGATGAAATCCGTCAGCAACTACATAACGATGCAGTAAAGGATCAATTAGAGAAAAATGATGCTAGCACTGAGATAGATAACAGCCTTGACGCAGTAGTGGGGAAGATGAAAACCCTAGATCTGGAAAATAATAGTACCCTTGGTGGCGAGCATCATTCACCGTCATAATTTTAATCCTATATAAAATAAAATAGCCTATGTCTGATATTGGTTTGTCCTCAGGTACCACTTCGTTAATTGCGCACTTAATCGAATTGCGTAATCGATTACTTTATTGCGCACTATTCCTTACTGTTATTTTTCTAGCGTTATTTTCGTTTGCCAATGAGATTTATACCTTTGTAGCGACGCCCTTACAAGTATTTTTACCTGAAAATAGTTCGATGATTGCTACCGATGTAGCGGCGCCTTTTTTAACACCCTTTAAGCTGACTTTTTTTGTTGCTTTTGTATTATCAGTACCCTTTGTTTTCTATCAAGCATGGGCTTTTTTAGCACCCGGATTATATGAGAACGAGAAAAGTTTAGTGATGCCGTTAATTCTATCCAGTGTGCTATTATTTTATATCGGCATTGCCTTTGCCTATTATGTGGTCTTTCCTTTAGTGTTTGGCTTTTTTACCTCCATGGCACCCGAAGGTGTGACGGTGATGACCGACATCAGCAGCTATTTAGATTTTGTACTAAAGCTGTTTTTGGCTTTCGGTATCGTGTTTGAAATACCCATTGCAACCATATTATTACTTCGCTCGGGCGCTGTTAGTGCAGAGGCACTAACAAGTAAACGCCCGTATATAGTCGTTGCCTGCTTTGTTGTTGGCATGCTGCTAACACCACCGGATGTTATTTCGCAAATTCTATTAGCAGTGCCTATGTGGATGCTGTTTGAATGTGGGGTATTTTTTGGTAGGCGTTTACAGCCATCAGCTATTGATGTCGAATAAGGTTACCCCTAGAACTGTCTAAATGCCTGCTCCAAAGTCTCTTCAGGGTCTTTTGAACACTTCTAAAAACAGTACTTTTTTCGTGAGTTCAAGAACGCACCGTGCGGACAACCGAAGTGTATAAGGCATACATGACTCAATTCCCTTTAACCTAAATACCGCAGTTGAATTGTTGCGAGGGTAACTAAGGTGCTGAATATAAAGTAATTTTTTGCTTTTTTCGGCAAACTCGTAGCCACCCTTCGTGTGCAGCCTTAAAAAGTAAACAACGCTTTAGATTCAGTGCTTTAGACAGCCGCAGTAAGTTCAACTGCGGTATTTAGTCAGCAAGCAACGTCTTTAATGCCTCTTACTTTGAACGGATACAACTATTTTTGAAGAAAAGACCTGCAGAAAAATGTTCTCCATTATAAAATGATTAACTCAATTATTTTATGTAGAGGTTTCACTTAATAGCTTCTTGCGAATATCCATCCACACTTTACCCAGTTTATTTTCTCCTCGCTGGTCGCGACCCAAGCCCCAAAAATAATCATATTGAGAAGTCTCCACCAACAAAGCATCTCCCGTTTCCAGTAATGCTTCGGCAATTTCAGGATATTCTTTTACTTTACGAAATAAAGCACGGGTCATATACAGCTGACGCTTAGCTTTCCAATCACTATTTTTACGTTTTAGCCAACGATTACCTAACTGATAAGCCTGCTGACCATCCTCTGCTAAAATAATTTTTTCCACATAGGCCAAACCTTTAAATTTACATGCCTGATAATAGTGCTCTGTTGTTTTCCACTGCACCTCCTCTAACAAAAAGGGATGGTTACTAATGGTTGCAAAAGGACTATCTTTATCAAAACGAGAGAAATTTATTGCCTCTTCTAAAGTTTTATCGTGAGAAAACATAATAATATACCCGTAAATTTTGAAATGTAGGCGTGCAGATTGCATCGCTAAATTTTCATCAGTAGCTGTTCATAGCAACAATAGTAGGTGCCAGGCGACGCGGCTATGACGAAGCGGCGCTCTATGCCTGCCGGGCGCAGGAAATGGACGTGAGCGGAAGCTATGAATGCCTAAATTTTAAATACTACAGGTATAAACTACCTAACTTACAATTTTGACTCAAGTACTAACACACCATTATCTGTGCGCAGATCAACACCACCTAAAAAACTATTACCCAACAATACCACTGGCAATGAATCATTCAACATTATAGAAGCCGCTATATTGTACTGAGTAATTTCGCCAATACTCACTTTCTTTAAGTTCACCATAGCCGCTTCTGACAAACCATTGGCTGTTGATACTTGCACTATACGCCCGTTTCGATAATCGACTCCCAAGCGCTTAGCCACTGATGCATTCATGGATATGGTTGATGCTCCAGTATCGACCAAAAAATCAACTGGGAAACTATTCACTGCACCTCTTATCCAGTAGTGCCCGCCCTCTTTGCTAGCAATGCGTACCGTCTTTTTTATCGATGGTTTTTTATACGAGCCTGCCCGCTGTTTCGTTAAACTAATTTGTTGGCGCTCACCATTTACATCCAAAAAAACACGCGTACCGTCAACCTCAAGTAAAGCCACACCGTATTTCGCTTTACCAATTTTAACCATCGTTTGCTTGCCATCAATAACCAGTAAAACCGCCCTCTTGCCAAAGATACCTTTTAACTCTACCGACTCCACCGCATATGTAGATAGTGGTATCAATAAGCAAACACACATAAAAAATCTAACCATTATTAGCTTTCCTCTACAGAATCATTAACAGCCACAGCCCAATAGCTGCCGCAATACCGGCTAAAACATCATCTAACATAATACCTAAACCACCATGGACCTGTTTATCGATGTAACTGATAGGCCAAGGCTTCACAATATCAAATAGACGAAACAGCACAAACCCAACAAACAGCCAATGCCATTCAAAATCAAGAAAAACTAACGGCAACAAAGTAATCCAAAGACCCACAAACTCATCCCAAACAATGGCAGGATGATCATGTACGCCAAAGTCGTCGGCGGCTGACTGACAAAAATAAATACCTAGAATGAAACAGACGATCAACACCAACACGTAAGCCCATACAGGCAATAATAGCATTGACAAGAAAAAAGGAATCGCGGCTATCGTCCCAAAGGTACCCGGTGCTTTTGGAGCAAGTCCACTACCAAAACCCAAGGCGAGCAGCTGTACAGGGTGCTTTAACAAGGTAAAAAAATTAGGTAACAAAGTGCTGGTATCCTGTATTTAAATCGCTGATATCATAGGGGGCACCCTGTAAAAAACACGACACCCGTCCATTCGATGCTTGGCCATCACCATCAACCACTTCACCAATATGGCTAGCCTTAATCATACCTTGATCCAACAAAGACTGCACATTGGGTAATTGCTGCGGACTGACGGTAAACAACAACTGGTAATCATCTCCACCCGTTAACGCCCACTCTATGCAACTATCCGCAGCAACCTGCTTAACAAGCTTAGCAATGGGTAAACACTCAATATTTATCTCCATGCCTACGCCGCTAGCGACAGCGATATGCCCTGCATCCGCCAGCAAGCCATCCGATATATCAATGGCCGAATTTGCAAAGGAAGCAATACTTTTTCCAGCAAGAATATGTGGAGTAGGGGCATAAAAGCGGCTAAGCAAATAATTACGGGTAGTTTTATTTACTGGCAATTGATTTTGTAACATAGCCAAACCTGCGGCCCCATCACCCAAACAACCAGTAACGAAAATGGCATCACCTATTTGTGCACAACTGCGCAATAACGCCTTACCTTGATCGACTTCACCATGTACCTGCACCGTCACCGTCAACGGGCCTCTAGTAGTATCGCCACCGATAAGATCAATATCGAATGCATTCGCAATGGAGAACAGACCTTCACTAAAGGATTTCAACCACATTTCATCGACGTTAGGCAGGGTTAAACCCAAAGTAAACCATAGCGGGTTAGCTCCCATGGCGGCCAAATCACTCAAACTGGTACATAATGCACGAGTAGCTATTTGATACGGCGTTGCCGTCACTGGAAAGTGCCTTGCAGAAACCAAGGTGTCCATCGACATGACTAGCTGTTTATTTTTAGCTAAAGAAACAATAGCGCAGTCATCGCCCACGCTCTTGTTTACCGATTTTTTTGTTGATGGGCGCGTAAAATATTTTTTTATTATGTCGAATTCATTTAGCGGCATGCAATAAGCCTAAGAAAGAATGTGAAAAATATTATTTAGCCGCACCCATTTCTAACGCACGAGCTTTCACTGCTAGCTTGTCTAATACACCATTAATAAATTTATAACTATCTGTCGCGCCAAACTTTTTAGCCAATGATACCGCTTCATTAATAACAACTTTATAGGGCACATCAATACGATAGAGAAATTCATACGTTGCCAAGCGCAATAAAGCCAAGGTGATAGGATCTAACTCTTCTACACTACGGTCTTGCAGATAAGGGGCATAACACTCATCCAGCTCAGTTTTTTTTGCTGGCACCTGATGAACCAACTCGTGAAAATAGTCGGTATCGGTATGCGTCATATCATTATCAACTTGAAACTCT
Source organism: Candidatus Endobugula sp. (assembly GCA_047619205.1). Lineage (GTDB taxonomy): Bacteria > Pseudomonadota > Gammaproteobacteria > Pseudomonadales > Cellvibrionaceae > Endobugula. Next base: position 38,534 of record JBLHJR010000014.1, read on the forward strand.
GCTTCAATAGCATTAAGCGAAGCACCCGTCATGTTCCACTGATAAAGGGCTTGCATGCCAAAGTGTCTAGCTTTACGGCGAGTAGCGGGGGAAACTTTCATTTTCTTACTCTATTAAGTTATTAAGCGTGAGACGTCCGAAGTGAGACGCAAGACGCTTTTACAAAAAATCACTAAAGCATCTCACGTCTCACTTCGGAAGTCACACATATTCATTACAAACTATTATTCCAATGCGTTTTTCCAGTGCAACAATTCCGTCAATGCAAACACAGCTTCTACACCCTTATTCGCCACACTATCATCCGCACGTTTTTCTGCATCTTCAACTGTCTTTACGCCAATCACTTCATTAATAATGGGCTTATGAAATCGATCGCTAACTCGGCCAAAACCCTCTACAACATTTTGCAATACATTGTCATCGTGGGTAGTATTACCTTTCAGCACAACGCCAAAAGCAATCACTGCATCAAGGTTCGCATCACGCTCAAACAAGCATCTAGCGGCATAAGGTAACTCTAAAGAGCCTGGCAGGAAGTGTGTAGCAATATTAGCCTCGCTAACTTCGACTGCAAGCAATTCTTTAACCGTTCGCTCAACCATCGCATTAACACATTCGGGATGCCACATAGCCGCAATAATCGCTATTCGCGCATTCGGTATTTTATGAAACTCTGCTACGGGTTTTGGTAGAAAACCTGCCATGTTTTTATTCTCAAATTATTGAATGTGAAGCTCAGGGTAAACTACTAACAAGCTATATATATTATTTAATAGCTCCAGAATATAATCACTCCGGATTAGATAAAACTTCAACCACTTCCAAATCAAAGCCAGACAAGGCTGAGAATTTTAATGGCGCCGACATTAAGCGCATTTTTTTTACACCCAAGTCACGTAAAATTTGCGCGCCAGTACCCACCTGTCTATAAACGGTGTCTTGGGATACGGGCTGCTGAATACCGGTTAGCATCGCCTCGATATTATCCTCAATATCACTACTGCTTTCTTCATAACACATTAACACCACCACACCCTGCTCTGCTTTTTCAACAAAAGCCATTGCGTCATAGAATGTCCATGATTTAAATTCAGCATCCTCTTTTTCAATACTTAACAAGTCTTTTGCAGTATCTAACAAATGCACCCGCACTAATGTTGGTACATCGCTAGAAATATCACCCTTAGATAAAGAGAAATGAATATCTCCAAGAACAACATCGCGGTAAGTCGATAAGGAAAATTGTCCGAAACGAGTTTTTACCTCGCGTTGATTAATACACTCCACAGTCTTTTCTGTTACCGAGCGATAATGAATTAAATCTGCAATAGTACCTATTTTTAAATCGTGCTGCTCAGCGAACTTTTCTAAATCCTCGCGTCGCGCCATGGTGCCATCATCATTCATGATCTCAACAATAGCAGCGGCCGGTTCGTAACCCGCTAAACCCGCTAGATCACAACCGGCTTCGGTATGACCGGCACGACTCAACACGCCACCGGCCTGTGCCATTAATGGAAAAATATGCCCTGGCTGTACAATACTTTTTTTATCCGCGTTACGAGCGACTGCAGCACGAATTGTCTTGGCTCGATCTGCTGCAGAAATACCGGTAGTCACGCCCTCAGCAGCTTCAATAGATAAGGTGAAATTAGTAGAATATTGCGCGCGGTTATCGTTCACCATTAAGGGTAAATCTAATAAGCGACAACGCGGTTCACTTAACGTTAAACAGACTAAGCCTCGTGCATGAGTTGCCATGAAATTAATATCTTCTGGACGAACCTGCTCTGCGGCCATCACCAGATCACCTTCATTTTCGCGATCTTCATCATCCATCAGGATGACCATTTTACCTAAACGAATATCTTCAACTAACTCTTCAATGGTATTTAATTTCATAATTTTTTACTTAAATAGCTGCTTTATTTTAGATGTTTTTTTACGTTAACTTGTCAATCAGTGAGTAGGCTCTGCAGCTTTATCGCCAAGTAAGAGCCTCTCCAAATAACGCGCAATGACATCCACCTCTAAATTCACTTTCGTGCCCACTTGATAATGACCCATCACCGTATTCGCGATAGTATGAGGAACAATATTGACATCAAACTCACAGCCATTCACTGCGTTTACAGTTAAGCTAGTACCATCTACCGTTATTGACCCCTTATGCGCAATATACTTTGCCATAGGAACGGGTACACGCAATACAAAACGTTCTGAACGAGCATCGGAGTGCCGACTGACAAGTTCGCCAATGCCATCTACATGACCGCTAACAATATGTCCGCCCAAGCGGCTCTCAGGCGTTAGGGCGCGCTCTAAATTAACCGGCGTATTTTCCTGCCATTCACGAATAGTGGTTAAGTCTAATGACTCAATTGACACATCGGCACAATAGCCTTGCTCTATTTTTTCTACCACCGTAAGACACACGCCATTAGTAGATATTGAGTCACCCAGCTGTACGTCATTCATCGGTAGGCACCCTGTATGAATATGTAAGCGTACATCGCCGCGTACAGGCTCAACTGCCAACACTTGTCCTACTGCTTCAATAATACCGGTAAACATAATGTATTCGTTTCCTACTCTAGTTTCACCAGAAATTTCACTGGGGTTTTATTTTATGAGCGCAGACTTTAGCCGTTATACGCAGATCATCACCAATAGATCGTTGATCAATAATGTTTAACTGTATTTTTTCCTGCATCGATTGCAACGGTAAATCCATTAAGCCTCGAGCATCGCTACCTAATAAGATGGGAGCCTGATAAATAATGAGCTCATCAATTAAGTCGGCCTGCATAAAAGCACCCGACAACGTTGCTCCAGCTTCTACTAACACATCATTACATTCATAGCGCTCAGCAAGGCATGTCAACACTTGCGCTAAACCCACCTTTCCAGCGCTTAACGCCACCCGCTCAACAATCACATTATCAGGCCACTGGGATCGTAACTGTGCTTCTTTTTCTAGGCCAGCATTACTCCCGGTAAAAATAATCACTCTACCCACCGCTGTAAAAATGCGGGCATCCTTATCAATACGCAACTGTGAGTCAAGCACTACTCGTAGTGGCGGCAACGCCAACACATCATCAACATTATCTATTAGGCATTCATCAGCACGCACGCTTAAGCGACTATTATCGTGTTCGATGGAACCAATACCCGTAATAATGGCGCAACTTTGTGCACGCAGTAACTGCACATCTTGCCTAGCCGCAGCGCCTGTAATCCACTGACTCTCGCCACTGGCCATTGCACTACGGCCATCAAGACTAGTGGCTATCTTGCAACGTAACCAAGGGCGCTGCCTTTGCATACGCGAGATAAAACCTTGATTTAGCTCGATGGCTTGCATTTCTAGTAAAGGCCCTACAACTATAATGCCTGCAGCACGCAACAAGGCTAGGCCCTTACCTGACACTAAAGGATTGGGGTCTTCCAGCGCATAAACGACACGAGCCACGCCCGCATCAATCAGCGCGCTCGCACAAGAACCGGTTTTACCTTGATGAGCACAAGGCTCCAAGGTGACATAAGCGGTTGCTCCCTGTGCACCTACTGCGCCAGAGCTAAGCTGCTGCAAAGCGTGTACTTCTGCATGGGCTTCACCTGCTCGATAATGCCAACCTTCAGCAATTAACTGTGCATCCTTTACCAACACACAACCTACATTGGGGTTGGCTCGCGTAGTATAACGACCGCGCTTTGCCAACTGCAGCGCACGAGACATAAAAATAGGGTCGTTATTAAAGAAGTGCATCAGAGTGATTAAGCCGAAGGCTCTTTTTCTAACCGATCTAACTCTTCACGGAATTCATTAATGTCTTTAAAGCGACGATAAACAGACGCAAAGCGCACATAAGCAACATCATCTAGCTCGCGTAATTGCTCCATCACCTTTTCACCAATGAGTAATGCCGCTACTTCCCGCTCACCTGTACTTTGTAGGTAATGTTTAATTTGATTAACCGATAACTCAATGGCTTCAGCACTCACTGGCCGCTTTTCTAATGCACGATGTAAACCAGCGCGAAGCTTATTTTCATCAAATGGCTCACGCGACTCATCCTGCTTGATGACTCGAGGCATTAGCAGCTCGGCAACTTCATAAGTAGTAAAACGCTCATGACAAGACAAGCATTCGCGACGTCGACGTATCTGATCGCCATCTGCCACTAAACGAGAATCAATGACTTTAGTATCATCCGCACTACAAAAGGGGCAATGCATGCGCCAAATCTCCAGTAAAAGGGACGTTATATTAGCATAAAAATAGTGCTAACAAGAGTAGAAGCAAGGGTCGTAAAAAGAGTGACTAAGAAAAACGCACAAAGACTGCAAATAGCCTCAAGCGAAAAACGGCAAGTAACAAAAAATACTGTTTCTTGTTAGTTGCCGCTTAATTTAACGCCATGCGATTACGCATACACTGGATATTTAGCGCAAATGACGAGGACTTTTTGCTTAACATCGGCGATTACTTGCTCTGAATTACCCTCCTCAAGAGACTCAAGTACATCACACATCCAATGAGTCAATTCAACAGTGTCTGCTTCAGTAAAGCCGCGAGTCGTAATAGCCGGCGTTCCAACACGAAGACCAGAAGTCACAAACGGTGAACGCGGGTCGTTAGGCACCGAGTTTTTATTCACGGTAATATTAGCTTCACCTAAGGCCGCATCAGCATCTTTACCTGAGTACTCTTTGCCAATAAGGTCGATTAACATCAGGTGATTTTCAGTACCGTTAGAGACCACCTTAATACCACGCGCCATAAACGTTGCTGCCATCGCCTTTGCATTCACCACTACCTGCCGCTGATAAACCTTAAATTCATCGCTCATGGCTTCTTTAAAGCTAATCGCTTTAGCCGCTATCACATGCATTAATGGCCCGCCCTGACCACCAGGAAATACCGCTGAGTTTAATTTCTTCTCAATTTCCGGATTTGCTTTCGCAAGAATAAGGCCGCCGCGAGGACCGCGTAAAGTTTTGTGCGTTGTCGTCGTGGTTACATCAGCAATTTGTACTGGGTTAGGATAAACGCCCGCAGCAACCAAACCTGCTACATGCGCCATATCTACCAATAAATAGGCGCCTACTTTATCCGCAATATCACGGAAACGTTGCCAATCCATAATTTGGGAATAAGCAGAGAAACCCGCAATAATCATTGTTGGCTTGTGCTCTATAGCCAAGCGCTCTACTTGATCGTAATCCACTTCGCCCGTTTCCGTATCCAAACCATACTGAATAGCGTTATACATTTTACCCGAGAAACTAACCGATGCGCCGTGGGTTAAATGACCACCATGCGCCAAGCTAAAACCTAAAACCGTATCGCCAGGAGCACACAAAGCTTGATAAACCGCTGCATTAGCCTGAGAACCTGCATGCGGCTGAACATTGGCATAATCCGCACCAAACAATGTTTTGGCACGCGCAATCGCCAAGGATTCTGCCTGATCAACATATTCACAGCCGCCGTAGTAACGCTTACCAGGATAACCCTCTGCATATTTATTGGTCAGCTTAGTGCCTTGCGCTGCCATGACCATGGGGCTAGTGTAGTTTTCTGAGGCTATTAGCTCAATATGCTCTTCCTGACGGCGCTCTTCTGCTTGCATAGAGGCCCATAGTTCAGGATCATAATTTTCGATGGTTTGTGACTTATCAAACATAGAGGTATCAATGCCTTCGATTAGGTGGAATGAAAAAGGAAGTGCCAATATCCAGCACGTATAAAAGAGGGCGTATTTTACACTAACAATATAGTAATGCCTACCTACCAGGCAGATAGACAGGCAAGTAAATTTACAGGCTTCTCAGCGTCATTCTACAGACTATCATTGGCTTAAAATATCTGCCGTACGATAACCCCGGTAAAAAATCACTCAAACTGTGATTAACTGCAAGACAAGCATGCCAGCCAGCCACTCAAGAAAAATACTGCCGGATAGAAAAGCGTAAACATTACAAGCGAACAGTCTTCACGCCACCGCGAACTAAACAATATTAATAAGGCGGTCATAAAACCTCCTCAACTCTTGAGCATAGTACAAATTTTTATTTGCGCAACCAAATACTAAGCTTCCATAAAAAAATGCAAAAAACACGAAAAAGCCGTTTAATTCTTAAAGATATTTGAAAATAGGCATTATATTTCCTATTCTATATGAATGATGAGAAAAGCCTTTACAGTCTAGAAAACTGCTTTGTTATTTCATCAAATACTATGGTATGTTGTTCGCATAAGTCAGGCACCACCGTTCGTCTGTTTTATACATTACATACAATAATTAAAGTTAACTTAATCATATTTGATAGAAATAAAAATCCCGGAGGATTTATTTATGTTGAAAAAAATGAACACTATTGCACTAGCATCTGCACTAACGCTTAGCGTTGTTGCAAGCGATGCATTTTCTGCGACTGAATGGAACGTTTCTCTTTGGAGCAAGCGCCGCGCATTCACTGAGCACGTAGAAAAAATTGCCGAGCTTGTTTCTGCTAAAACAGGTGGCGACTTCAAACTCAACATTTCTTACGGTGGTCTTTCTAAGAACAAAGAAAACTTAGATGGTATCGCTATCGGCGCATTTGAAATGGCTCAGTTTTGCTCTTTCTATCATGCGGCTAAAAACCCAACCATCACAGTAACTGAATTACCTTTCGCAAAAGACGTGTCGTTAAAGCGTTTATCTGAGATTTCTCAAGCGGTTTACGCTAACCCAATCGTTGCTAGTGATTTAGCTCGCTGGAACGCCACTTTGTTAATGCCGTCGCCATTACCACAATACAACCTAATCGGTGTAGGTGACGTACCAACAAAATTATCTGACTTTAAAGGCAAGCGCCTTCGTGGACCAGGCGGTATTGCTGGCGTAATGTCACAGCTTGGTGCGGTTAAAACTGGCGTTGCAGCAAACGAAGTTCGTCAAGCGCTAGATTCTGGTGTTATTGATACGGTTGCATTCGCACAGCATGCTCATCTAGCATTCGGTTCTGTTCAAGCGGGTAAGTGGGCAACTACTAACTTAAACCTGGGTACAGCTAACTGCCCTGTAGTAGTTAACACTGATGCATTGGCCGCTCTTAGCCCAGCCAATAAAGAAGCACTGCTTGGTTCAGTTCAAGAGTCTCTTGATTATTATGTTGCCAACTACGAAGGTAAAGTCATTGGCAAGTATAATAATACTATTGCGGCCAAAGGGATTACGCCAGTCACTTTCACTGCTGCACAATCTGCAGAGCTAGACAAATTAGCTACTTCTGTTCGTGATGCCTGGGTCAAAAAGTATGCGGATCAGTTTGACTCTAAAGCACTATATGATTTTGCTGCTGCTGAGTTTGCTAAATAACGTTTATGTTGTCAGTATTTAGCCTATAAAATCATCCGCGCCCTATCTTTAGGGCGCGGATTTTTTTCACACATAACTTCTTAAAAACCCGATTTTCAACTACACTAAGAGTACTACTAAAAACAGTCATTTTTTGAATACCGCTAAAAACAGTCAGCTTTTTCATGATGACTAGCAAGAACAATAAAGAAACCATTTCTCAATAAGTACATTTTTAGAAATACCCTTACTTAAGTCCACTACCGAGAGTTACTTATGTCTAGTTCATCCACCGTCCAAGAAGATGGCTCACGCCTTAGTCGTGCAGACCAGCTACTATTTAAATTGGAGTCATTCCTTAATCTGATAGGGGGTGGCGTTATTTTTGCCGTTGTATTGCTAGCCGTTGCCAATATATTGGGACGTAAACTGCTGGACCTTCCAGTATCGGGCTATATTGATTGGACTGAACAATCAATGGCTTTCTTTGCCTTCTTAGGTATTGCTTACTGCCAACGCTTAGGCGGCCATATCCGTATGGATATCTTTGTCGGCTCATTAAAAGGCCGCTCCCTATGGTTTTTTGAATTATTATCGACTTTGTTGATGTTTGTTATGACCGTGCTTCTAGTCTACGGCTCGTATGGACATTTCTTACGTGCCTGGACCCTTGGTGATAGCTCATTTGATATTGAGCTGCCTACATGGCCCGCCAAGCTCGTTGTTCCTGTTGCTTTAAGCATATTATCCGTGCGTCTATTCCTACAGTTATGGGGCTACACCCGCGCCTTAATAAACGGTGGGGATCACCCTGTTGCCGTACCATTAATTGAAGATGTCGCCACACAAGCGGCTAATGAGGCCGAAACCGTATCTGGATCGTCAGTTGATACCGAAGAGCCAGCACAAGAAGGTGAAAAATAATGAGTTTATATGATGCGATGATGACGACGGCCCCCATTGATATGGGTTTATGGGTGACGGGATTTATGCTTTGCGCGGTGTTAATTGGTGTAAGGGTAGCTTACGCTGCTGCCACCGCAGGGTTTTTAGGCTTGGTTTGGTATTTTTCCGCTAAACTTGGCTTTGAAAAAGGCTTTTGGGTTGCACTGAACATGGCGGGAACCATTCCCCATTCAAAAGTTTCTACCTCCGCACTATCTTTAATCCCGGTGTTTATCTTAATTGGTTTCCTTGCTTATTATGCGGGACTAACCAAAGCGTTATTCGAAGCCGCTAAACGTTGGGTGGGCTGGTTACCCGGTGGCATGGCCTTAGCAACGGTTTTTTCTACTGCTGGCTTTGCGGCTGTATCTGGTGCTTCTGTGGCTACATCGGCAGTATTCGCCCGTATCGCCATCCCTGAAATGTTACGCTTAGGTTATGACAAATGCTTTGCAGCAGGTGTGGTGGCGGCATCGGGCACATTAGCCTCGCTAATCCCCCCCTCTGCTATATTAGTCATTTATGCCATCATTGTTGAGCAGGATGTAGGCGCGCTACTAATGGCCGGCTTCTTACCTGGCGCGGTATCGGCGCTTATCTACGCCTCACTGGTGATTGGATTAGCGGTGTCAAACCCCAAATACGGCCCTCCCATTAAAGGCTTTACATGGAAGCAACGCTTTGAATCCTTACCCCCTACTCTACCCATTTTCTTTGTTGTTTTCATCATCATCTTTAGTGTTTACGGCGGCTGGGGCACACCTACAGAAGCCGGCGCACTAGGGGCTTTCGTGGTCTTCTGTATGGCAGTTTACAAAGGCATGAAGTGGGAAAATATGAAGGGCGCCTTAATGGAAGCGGGTAAGCTGACGGTAATGATCTTTACGATTATATGGGGTGTATTAATGTATGTACGCTTCCTAGGCTTCGCTAACTTACCCCATGAATTCTCAATGTGGATTGGTGGACTTGAGCAAAATCCAATGATCACCCTATTATTGATCTTACTAGCCTACGCTGTATTGGGAATGTTTATGGATGCCATTGGCATGCTACTACTGACATTACCCGTAGTATTCCCCGCAGTCATCGCGCTAAACGGTGGTCCTGACGTAATAGCAGCTGATGCTGCCTTTGGTATTTCAGCGGGAGGTTGCGCCATTTGGTTTGGTATTATTGTCGTGAAGATGGCGGAATTCTGCTTGATTACGCCACCCATCGGTCTCAACTGCTTCGTAGTTGCGGGTGTTCGACCAGAGCTTACCGTGCAAGATGTTTTCCGTGGCGTCACCCCATTCTTCTTTGCTGATATCGTCACTATTGGCACACTAATCGCTTTCCCTGGTATCGTATTATGGTTACCCGGTATCATGGGGATGGTGAACTAATACCTCAACAAGCTCTCAAGCGGATGCCTAACAGCATCCGCTTTTTTTTGTCTGGTATTTGAGTATTGATGCTTAAGGGCTAGACGTGAGATGATAGCCAAAAGTAGGGCCTTCTAAGGCACGTGAGAGGTTTTCAACCGCCTCTTCTAGGAGGCTGTCCGAGAATAGGGGCCGTAGCGAGGGATAGCGGTTTTGAGTCAAATTTTTTCATGAATTGAGGAAAATAGTGGTTCTATTTGACGAAAATCAGGGAAAAATCTGGCCAAAATCCGCTTTTCCGCAGTAGGCTTCTATTCTCGGACAGCCTCCCAGGTTCAAACATTATTATTTTCAAGGTATGATTTTTATGGCTCAATACGTTTTCACTATGAATCGCGTAGGCAAGGTGGTTCCACCTAAACGCGAAATTCTCAAAGATATTTCTCTGTCATTCTTCCCTGGCGCCAAAATTGGTGTGCTCGGCCTAAATGGTTCAGGCAAGTCCACTTTATTACGCATCATGGCTGGCATCGACCAAGACTATAATGGCGAAGCTCGAGCCATGCCCGGCATCAAAGTGGGCTATCTAGCACAGGAACCTCAACTAGATGAAAGCAAAGATGTACGCGGCAACGTAGAAGATGGGGTGCGCGAAGCGCTAGATGCCATAGCGGGCCTGGATGCTGTTTACGCGGCCTATGCAGAGCCCGAGGCCGACTTTGATGCCTTAGCCAAACAACAAAGCCGCTATGAAGATACTATTCAAGCATGGGATGCTCACAACCTTGATAACAAATTAGAACAAGCGGCAGATTCACTACGCCTTCCGCCTTGGGATGCAGATATTAGTACACTATCGGGCGGTGAGAAACGTCGCGTGGCGCTTTGCCGCCTACTCCTTTCTAGACCCGACATGCTCCTATTAGACGAACCCACTAACCACTTGGATGCTGAATCTGTATTTTGGTTAGAGCGCTTTCTACACGACTTTAGCGGCACCGTGGTGGCGATTACCCATGACCGCTACTTTCTTGATAATGCAGCGGGTTGGATTCTTGAACTTGATCGCGGTCACGGCATCCCCTATGAAGGTAATTACTCAAACTGGTTAGAAACCAAAGAAGCCCGTCTAGCCCAGGAGTCACGCTCGGAAGCCTCTCACCAAAAGGCCTTAAAAGCAGAATTGGAATGGGTGCGCCAAAACCCTAAAGGCCGACGGGCTAAAAGCAAGGCTCGACTACAACGATTTGACGAACTGCAATCACAGGAGTTTCAAACCCGCAACGAAACTAATGAAATCTATATTCCGCCCGGCGAGCGCCTAGGCGACAAAGTCATTGAGTTTCACAATATTAGCAAGAGCTATGGCGACCGTCTATTGATAGACAACCTCAGCTTCAACGTTCCTAAAGGCGCTATCGTAGGGATTGTTGGCGGTAATGGTGCGGGTAAATCAACACTATTTCGTATGATCAACGGCTCCGAAAAACCCGATAGTGGCGATATTGTCTTAGGTGAGACTGTACAAGTCGCCTATGTCGAGCAAGGTCGCGAGAACCTAGACGATAATCAAAATGTCTGGGAATGTATATCCGGTGGCGCCGAAAACTTAATGATTGGCCATTATGAAGTGAGTTCTCGTTCCTATGTTGGGCGCTTTAACTTTAAAGGTTCTGACCAGCAAAAACGTGTAGGTGACTTATCGGGTGGAGAGCGCGGTCGCTTACATCTAGCGAATACCTTAAAACAAGGTGCTAATGTTTTACTACTAGATGAACCGTCTAATGATCTCGATATAGAAACCTTACGCGCACTCGAAGATGCATTGCTTAACTTCCCCGGTTGCGCTCTAGTGATCTCACATGATCGCTGGTTTTTAGATCGTATTGCTACCCACATTCTCGCTTACGAAGGTGACAGTGAAGCGCTATTTTTTGAAGGCAACTATAGCGAATACCATGAAGACTTATTGCAACGTAAAGGTGATAAAGCACAGCCTCAGCGTATGAAGTATAAGCCATTGAAGAGCTAACGTGAGACGTGAGACGTGAGACGTGAGACGTGAGACGTGAGACGTGAGACGTGAGACGTGAGACGAAAAACCATCAGTTTTGCCTACTTCGATGTCAAGCACTTACGTTGAACCAAGATTACCGCGCAGCGGAAAACGTCTTACGTCTCACATTTAACGTCTAACCGTTTACAGCGCGATAAACCCAGAAAACCATACTAGCGCTTACACCACGACCGACTATACTTAAGTCAAATATCCGTATAGCGGCAATAGAAAATATGATGAATACGCCACAAAGTCTTAGCAACAAACGTCGTTTTACTCGCGTACCCTTTGTTAGTCATATCGCCTTATCTCACGACGGCTTTGATTGGGAAGGCCAAGTAGTCGATATTTCCTTTAATGGCATCCTGATTAACTTCGATCCACCTACACCGCTTAATACCGATACGATTGTTTCATCAATCATCCACTTTGAAAATGACACTACTATTCAAGCGAAGCTTCAGCTTTCTCACCACAATGATAATTTTTATGGTTTTTGCTTTAACGAAATTGATGTTGATAGCATTGCCCATCTGCGCAACATCATCACCCATAACCTAGGGGATAGTAGCGCCTGCGAAAGAGAGCTAATGACACTGTTTAGTTACCATCAATAATCACAAAAACCATACTATGGCTAAAACGGAGTTGATTGACCGCAGCTAATTACGCTACCGGGCTCGCACTACACTCAAGCAGACCTTTCACATACTCATTACGTTCATCAGCAATGCCTTTTCTACGGCAATTTTCCGCTGCCGACAACCAGTCCCTAGAAGCAATACAAGCATTTAGCTTCGGCCATTTCTTGCGTAAACCTGTCATACCTAAATTGAAAATCAAATCAAATAATGCGAGCTTCACGGTCGAAGGAAAATCATCAAAGCCATCATAAACAACTGTCAACTCTTTATAAAAGCTATCAATATGCTTGTCCGTTAACGCATCCATAGCTTCGTTCGAAAGACTTAAGCTGGTAAATTTTTTATAATAACTTGCTACGTGATTAGCGGTTTGCTGGGTAAGAGCAGTAAACTCTGCCTGTATCTCTTCCACCGTCGCTTGCTCGCCACTGACTTTTTTAAACGGAAGCTTTTGCGCATCATTCTCTGTGCTCAAAAGGTGCCCAATACCCACCGTGACAAAACCCCTTGAGTCTAAGTACATATGCTCAACTTTACCCTCATAACGCTCAATGTTATTTCTTAATGTTTCTATCTCACTATTTATAAGCACGTCCATCTCCTATATTTTATGGTTTCCAACTTTTCATAGCAGGCAAAGAAAAAACCAGCCCCTGATAACTTAACACTAGCTCGGCCTCACCTACTCGCTCAATATAAATACCACTACGCATTTTCTCACCGGCTTTCCGTTTAGCGCCATTGAGTATCACAAAACCACTCTTGTTATCACTTGCATAGATATGTGCACCATAAGCAATAGTGGGGATTTTTTTTTGTGTTGAACGATCTAGATCATAAATAGAAGGAATCGAGGCTACTGGCATAAGCTCTGGCACTACAAGCTCCACAGAAGCAATTTTAGCACTAGGGACAATACTGTCCCGCTTATTGTCAACTTTACGTTCAGGAGACTCTGCGCCCTCTTGATACAGCGTTGCAATATCTTCGTCAGTTACTGGCTGAACATTCTCATCATACAGACTATGCGTTTCTTCATTTACCTTATCAACCAGAACCGCCTCGATCAGTGATACAGCAGACTTCCCATTTACCTCTATAATCTCTATTACATCAGGTAGCACAACCGGCAAGATGGCATTTTCTTTTTGAAGGGTAGCAACCGGCTTAACTAAAAGCTCTTCCGTCAATGGCAGTGAAGATCTCTCATGCAAAACAGCAATGCCATCATCTACACTATTAGTTTTCCACCAAAAAAAAACGAGGAATAAAAATACCACCGCAATGGTGATTAATAGAGTGACAAAACTACTATTAGGAGTATCTTTAGCCGCCATAAAATGCGCATCATTACCCAAGGCAACAGTCACAGAATTCTCCGCACCTTGTCGCTCTTTATCGGATTTTTTGAGTGACTCAAGTATATAAGACATAATCAATACAGCCTTAGTTTATAGCATTATACGAAGACGAC